>CAXBSH010000135.1:0-12941 GCA_963977705.1 uncultured Planctomycetaceae bacterium | reverse complement strand
CCTCCCGGTGGCGGTCCTGGTGGTCGTCCCTCACCTTCGGGTCCTCCCGGTGGCGGTCCTGGTGGTCGTCCTTCGCCTTCGGGTCCTCCTGGTGGCGGTCCTGGTGGTCGTCCTTCGCCTCCCGGTTCACCTGGTGGGGGTCCCGGTGGTCGCATTTCCTCGCGCGACAGCACTCCATCCTGATTCGCATCAAGCGTCTGCAGTGATGCGGTTGCTGCTTTCAGTTCGTCCGCAGAAATCTCACCGTTGTGGTCCTTGTCCAGAGCTTCAGCCAGTGGATTAGGACGCGGACGTCGACCTGCTTCCGGAGGCTGTCCGGCACCTGGTGGTGGCGGGTTGCCGGCACCTTCCGGTGGCTGTGCCGACACGAGTGACACACCCAGCAGTGACACGACAGCCAATGACCAGACAAATTTCTTCATCGCTTACTCTCCTTTCGGAAAACGGTTTGGACTGGAAACTACGGTTGTTCTTCCATCGTTACTCGAAAAATCTCATTCGTCTTGAATACGCGGCGCACTCCTGGACCGCCGAATTCCAGATGACAGTCCAGCAGTACTCCCACCGCTGTATCTTCAGGAATTTCGACATCCACGAGGACCTGATTCCCGTTGCGCTCGATTTTCAATGCTTCAAACGGTCCGATCTGCACCCATTCCGGTACTCCCTCTGGCAGCGGTTGCCGCACAGATTTGGTGGGGTCAAGCGTAATCGTCAGGCGGTGCTTTTTACCGCGGACTGCAGAACCTGGTACGATGCTGCTGATCACTTTTGGCAGTCGACTTTCACCACTGGCATTGTCTTCAATGGCTCCCTTTCCAGCAGCCCCTCGCATCCGAATGTTGGAGGCCTCGACAACTCCGCGATAGCCGCCCAGTACATATGGAAAGCGACCCGGGGTCACGTGGTAATGATAGCCGCGCTGACTGTCGCTATGGCCGTTGCAGACATCCAGTGCCTGCTCCCCCTGCAGGTCCTTTGCCTGCAGATCAGCCGACTCCCACGGTCCATAAACCGGAAACCCATCGAAGGCAAAACCAATAATGGGCGAATGTTGGCGACCATCGTCGCGGAAAGGTGATTTCACACAGACCGGATACTTGTGATAGTGATAAACACCAGTCTGCTGCGGATGTCCACAGCAGGAATCCAGCCAGACTTCCGAATACCCGGCGACGGCATTCATGCCTCCCTGTTCAAAGGGATTGAAGAAGACCACACCATTCAGGGCCATGCCAATGGGGCCCATTGGCAGTCGCGAAATGTCTGTGCTCAGACGCGGTTCCAAAGGCAGACGAAACCGAAAGTTCTGGACGCGGATAGTATTCGGATTCCCGGCGTTCGGGAAAATTGCGGTGGGATGATTTGGATATCCCTGACTTTCGATGATCAGAAAATCGGCGTCGTGCTGCAATCGAATGTTTGCAATGCCGTCATTATTGGAATCTTTCTGATGCCATGAAAACAAATCCACATATCGTCCCGCATCCTGATAGTAATAGACCGGGGGTTGCGTCGTGGAGACGTACCAGTATCCTTTGAGATGCTGCAGGGTGGCCGGATCCACAGGCTTGTCCTGCGCTGTTGCCGAGGCAGCCATGAACAGCAGAACTGCTGTCACCAGCCATGTGATCATTCCCGTTACTCTGCTGCTCATAAGTTCTGTTCTCGCTGTTCACAGGTCTGTTGTTCAGAATCGGCAGTCGCTGGAAACTCCACGGTAAATACACTGCCCTCTCCCGGTGCGGACTGACACCTGATGGTTGCTCCATGCAGTGCAGCCAGCCGACTGCAGATAGCCAGCCCCAGGCCATTTCCACCCTGCCGGCGTCCCCGGGATTCGTCAACTCGATAAAAACGATCGAAGATTCGGGGCAGATGTTCGGCAGCAATTCCGCAGCCACTGTCGCTGACCTGCATTTGCGGAGCGTTGTCCGCTGTGATCAGGATCCGCACCGTACCGCCACGGGGCGTATGCTGAATCCCGTTACTCAGCAGGTTTGCTGCAATCTGTCCCAGCAGGGGAGCATCACCCTGAAGCAGTACCGGTTGTTGCGGCAGATCACAGATCAGTCGTACACCGGCGGTATCAGCCTTCGTCTGCAGTTGCGCACAGGCTTCACCGGCAACATCCCGCAGATCAATTGTGGCCAGTGTCAGTCGCAGCTGCTGAGCATCTCCACGAGCCAGCAACAGCAGTGCATCCACCAGGCCCCGCATGCGTTCCGCTGACTGCAGGCAGGTCTTCACCGTGTCCTGATATTGTTCAGTGGTACGTGGCTGCAGCAACGCCAGCTCTGCCTGAGCCTGAATGACGGCCAATGGAGTGCGTAATTCATGTGACGCATCGGCAGTGAACTGCGTCAGTTGGGCAAAGGAATGCTGCAGACGTTCAAATGTCTGATTCAGCACACCAGCCAGCGGAATCAGTTCCGTTTCAAGATCTGCTGTCTCAATTCGCTGATCCAGTCGGACTGCCGAGATCGTTGCGGCCGTGTCCGCAATCCGATTGATCGGACGGACCATTCGACCGGCAATCCATTGACCACCCAGCACGGCGGTGACAATCGTCAGGCCACCAACGGCTGCAATCATCCCACCAAACAGATGCAGCCCTGCGCGATCATCGGACAATGTGCGATGGACCAGCAGGACGGTTTCCCGAGGTCCCAGCTGGAAGACCTGCAGTGCGTTGTCTGTCTGACGAAACCGTGGTTCCGGGAATGCTGCCGGACGCTCGAGAGCAGAAAGTTGTTCTGCTGCCGGACCTCGACTTTGCATCAGTCGACTGCCATCAGCATTCCAGACTACGAATTCGAGGCGATCCGGGGGGCCTCGACGAGCTGGTCGTGGTCGAGTACCAACAGGTGGCGGTGGTCCGAGTCGCAGTGCACCGTCTCCGGGTCGAGGCGGGCGTCCCCGCAGTGGCCCCCCGGTGGACTCGCGAGGTCCGGATTCACGAGACGGCCCATTGCCTTCGTGATGATGGGCATCGTTTGCTGTTGGAGGTACTGGTGGTGGCGGAGGCGGCAGAGGAAATAATAATTCAGCGGGCAGTGGCTGACCTGCAGCCTCCGTGGTTTGAAAATCACGAGGCCGACTGGAGAACTGCTCACGCGGCGGTCGCGGATGAGCAGCGCGCAGTCCCGCTGCCAGATCTTCCAGCGTTGCCAGTGACTGCCGCAAGGCTCGCTCCTGCATGTCCTGCTGAGCCCGCAGGTAAACCAGCGAACCGAAACAGATCAATGCAATGGTGAGGATGGAACCGTACCACCACTGCAGCCGACTGCGAAGCGATCTAGTCATGCAGCAGGTACCCCTGACCACGGCGAGTCGTGATGAAGTCACCGCCCAGTTTGCGACGCAGATTGGATACGTGCACATCCACAAGATTCGAAAAACTTTCCTCCTGCTCTTCAAACAGATGTTCGTAGATCTGAGTACGAGTCACGATGGCGCCCCGATTCAGTGCCAGCAGTTCCAGCAATGAGTATTCTCGGGGGGTCAGCTGAATTGCTGCACCCGATAACGTGACGGTGCGACTGCGAGTATCAAGCAGCAGCGGGCCAATCTGAATCTCACTGGCAGCCTGACCTGCTGAACGCCGAATCAAAGCCCGCACGCGAGCCAGCAGCTCGGTCAGATGGTACGGTTTGGCCAGATAATCGTCCGCACCACTGTCCAGCCCGCGCACGCGATCCTGGACGCCATCACGAGCTGTCAGGATCAGCACCGGAGTCCTGCGGACTTTCCGCAGCCCCTGCAGCACATCCCAGCCATTCAGCTTTGGCAGCAGTAGATCCAGAATCACAAGGTCATATTCCCAGACGGTGGCTTTATACAAGCCTTCTTCGCCGTCCGCCGCTTCGTCCACGGCATAGCCGGATTCACGCAGAGCCTGGGCCAGCAGTCGCAGCAGATCAGGTTCGTCTTCCACAACCAGAATCTTCATGCCCGCACCGTTGTCAGAGCCTGGCTTGTCGATGTGACAATACGTCAGTTCATGCCGCGTTATTCTACCGCCTCTACCTGAATACAGCGTGAAGGCGAGCGGGTTCAGGACGGAATCGAAAAAAAATCGGCCCATTTCCCGGGCGGACGCAGATAGCCCCAGACGGCAGCCATCGCGTCGGCTGCTTCCTCGACATCGGTAATCTCGCCCCACGGGCCATTCCGCAGCCACGCATGAGCGAACTCATGAGCAATGACCCACGCGGCAAACCCCGCATGACACCACTCCAGCCGCTTCCGCAGGACCACACACCGACTGCCCTCGCCAGGCGGTCCGGGGGCCGGCATCCACAGCGTCCAGCCCGTCTCAGGAGTATAATTGTCGATGGTAATCTGAAAGCGAGGATCGTTCAGAAAGTCCTGCTGCACCTCGGCCGGAAGACTGCTCAGCACAGCCAGTGTCCGAGCATGCAGGCCGGGCCACGGTTCAAGATCACGCAGCAGGTCAGCAAACATCCGTTCGTCTCTCAGGAAGTTCCACGGCCTGGAAACCCGGATGATACTGAAACTGCCGACTCTGTCCCCAGTTCATCACGTCGCCTTCGAGCAGATTCCGCCAGCTGACGCGCCAGTGCCATGGCCGTGTCCGGTACCAGCCGCAGCTCCACAACCCAGCGACCACTCTCCGGCATCAGAAACTCCCAGTGCGGAATGACACAGACACTCTGATGAATGGCCTCGAAACCATCCTCAGACTGACTGATCGTTTCCAGTGGGTACGCCCAGAAACCAGTCTTAACAGAGCTTTCCAGACTGACATCCAGCCCCAGCCACTCATCGACCAGGCTGAGTCGTTCCGCCGACTGCAGATCCTGAACGGTATCCAGAGTCCCGATGCGAGTCCCCTGATCATCGTAGAAGTACCGGTCAGCAGCTCCGCCAGGCATCGCCGCAAAATTCAGTTCCACAGCGAAGTGCAGAGGCATGCCGGCGGGGAATCCGGTCAATTCATACTGCACCAGCAGCTCACTGGGCCGATCAGCCGATATGGCCACCGTCTTGCGAACCCGCCCTGACAAGCCTCCAGCCTGCCCCGCACGCTCCAGCTCCAGCAGAATGCGACGTTCACCCTTGCGGACACCAGCCTCCCATTCACCCACAGCGAAATCGCCGATCACACCCTCGTTGCGACGAAATTCCGGCAGCGTCAGACGCGGACGCAGAAAGTGATCAACAAAACTTTTACGCGGCCAGTGATCGTACTGAATCCGACGATCCAGATCGGGCTGTCGGAAACGCACGTCACGACTGATGGACGCCAGCTCTTCACCACTGACATTTCCTGCATTCGCAACGTAGTCCAGAATCCGCTGATGATAAGGTTCCGGACGGCGGTTCAATGTGGCCAGCAGATTGACGGCATTCGTCCGCAGATCCAGTTCGTACATGTGACCGCCACAGGCCGGAGCAAAAGTGGCGGAAAGTTTCTGATTGCTGAGCCGGACTTCCGGCCGAGCATCCATGTTCAGGTCGCCGACTTCCACATCCACCCACGCGGAATCCCCACGCACAAACTGCTCCAGCAGGTTGTCTGCCCGAATCAGTTCGGCATACACCGCGTTTCGCAGATGCGGCAGATACAAGCCTCCAAAGGCACCATGCCAGTAAGAACAGTTGCACTGACCACGATGCAGATGTGTCCGAGCAGCCTGCAGCAGGTCGCGACGCTGTGGATCACTGTCTTCAGACGCTGCCAGTCGCGCCAGGCGATTGCTGATGCCGATCATCCGAGCATACATCTCGTGACTTTCGGAATAACGCGTACGAAAATTGCGCCAGTAGCCACCGCGAGTAAACCGGACCAGCTTCTGCCACTCGGCGTTGTCCGGGTGCTGGCGAGTCAACGAGACAAATTCTCGCTGAGTTTCCGGGGGCAGTACCCATTCCGTCATTTCCCGATAACTGGCATCCGGCAGATAACAGCGACCTGCCGGTGGCACCGTATCAATGACTTCGGCAGGAGTCGTTACATGAATCCAGTCGCGATTGGCCAACAGCAGATCAAGAAAGTCCCGCAGCCAGCGATCTTCGTAAACGTGCTTTTTGGTCTGTGGCCACGAACCGAACTTCTCACCGTCGTCACCGAAGACCAGCACCGGATTGGTGAACTGTGCAGCAGCTTCCCGCAGATACTCAATCACTTCCTGCGGTTTGGAAAACGGAATCAGATAACGCAGCCGCTCACTGTCCGGAAATACGAACAGCGTACGACCCTCGTCCTCCGTGACGTAGTGCCGATACAGCTCTGATTGAGGCATACCGGCACAGCGAAAGTGGTAGTCATCAATAATCGTGTACTGAATTCCGGCAGCGGCGATATCCGATGCAAACTGCTGCTCCCAGACTCGTTCGGGCAGCCACATACCGCGCACTGCCTGTCCAAACAGAGTTCGCAGATGACTGGAATAGGACTGAATCTGAGCAATCCGATCACGTCGCGGAATATTTGCAAGGATCGGTTCGTAGAATGCACCACCGATGATTTCCACCTGACCGGCTGCCACCAGAGTCTGCAGACGCTGGATGTACTCAGGTCGCCGTGCCTGCAACCACTCCAGCAGACTGCCCGATGTGTGCAGTGCAAAACGAATCTGTGGGTAGTCCTGCAGGACATCCAGAAACGGCAGGTAGGCGTCCCGATATGCCTGTTCAAATACGCCGTCAAAATTGCCCACCGGCTGATGATTGTGGAAACTTAGTATCAGCCGCACCGAACCGCTCATGATCACACACTCCACGCCGCGGAATTCTCCGCCCCACCGTACCAGACACTGGCCTCAAACACTACAAAAAATCGGGTCGAAATAGCGAGTCCTGGGTTGCGGCTTCCCTCGGAATCTCCCTGGGAGCCATACGGACATCCGGCAGGGTTTGCCACAGTCGCCCTGGCGTTCTGTTTGTTGCATATGCCCCATAATGCCTGGATTTTCTGTTGTGACATTGTGAGGTGGGTCTGCAGTTGAAAGTCCACAGCTCTGGGTTGCACAGCAGCGGCGACTCCAGACGACAGCGGTCTGGACACATTGTGGACGGTGAAACCATGCCGCCGGGAGAATGCGTCACCCGGGGAGGGTTAAAGCATCAGTTTTCCACCCCGGTCATTACCGACGAAACCAGTCGGGCGTGGAAGGCCGTTGGGGCGTGGGTTGGGTGTGGTGGTATATGGGCCGTTCGGCCGTGGGGCGTTGGTGTGTGTGGTATGTGATTTACCCGCTTTGTGATCCAGGTCTGAAGGGCAACGCTTCAAAGTGGATCAGATTGGTTTCACGGTGGGGGGGGAAAACTCGGATCAACGAAAAATCATGTGCGCATCTGTAGGTTCCTGTTTGATGGGGTTGGCGAAAAACGTATTGGATACTGCCTGGGTGCCGGGAAGAGCGCAACGCCTCAGACGCAAACGACACCACCCGTCAGCTTGGGCTAACGGCTGGCCAGTCGGGGGGGCTTGAACGCGGTGGACGACACGGGCTGAAGCCTCGTCATTACCCACGAATTCAGCTGTTTGTGAACTGGGCTATCGGAAAACGCCCCTTCAGGCCTGAATCGCAAACATACGCCCGGCACAAACCAAACACACGCCGCAACGGTCTCCTGCCCCGACGGGTTTGGTGGGTAACGACGCGGGCTGAAGCCCATGCTACGGCCACCGAGCACCAGCTTTGTGAAGATGCCATGGCGTCTTTTGCCTCGTGGTTATCAGCCGATTGAATGGCTGAGCGATGGGCAAAGGTGCGCCGCTTCGTGGCTTTGTGTGGGCAACAGGCGGCCGGGCAGGAATGACGCAAGGGACAAAAGTCGTAGTCTGGGCTTTAGCCCGGGCACAAACTTCTCGGCATCCTTGCAATCCCCGGTGTTTTTTATGGACGGGGCCGAGCAGGAATGCTCGGGCTACATTTTGTCCTCGGCGTCAGGAATGCCCGGTCTACATTTTGGCTGACCACTGATTACTGAGAACTGACCAATTCTTTCGGCTCGGCAGGAGCCTCGCCCTCCCAAGGGGGACTTTGCGTGCACTGACAGCCGCCAGAGAACTCAACCGCACTCAGCGGGTTTCTGCCACAATTTCACGATACTCGCCCTGTCCCAACTGAGCCAGCTTCTGCAACCAGTTCAACGTGCGGCTGGTGAATGTTCCGTCACCAAACTTGATGACGTGAATCGTGGCGGCATTGCGATAGTGGGCAATATCCTTCAGGTCGGCCGTACTCAGTTCAGGCTCATCACCGTCCGTCAGGAAATAGATAACGTCCGGCTTCAATGCCAACGCCTCCAGCAGCGCGGGCCTGTGATCCGTTCCGTTATCCGATGCGATTCGATCAATTTCCTGAGCCGCCAGCTGCTTGTTGACGTCCGTGGCAAAATACATGGGTTGCTCGGCCTGCCGTCGCAGTTTCAGCCGCACACGATATTCGTTGTACAGGATGACTGCGAACTGCTGGTTGGGCTGCAGCAGTCGCAGACTGGCCTTCAGCTGTGCTCGAGCTGTGCGCAGACGCGGGCCATCCATACTGCTGCTGGTGTCAATCACGTACACAAACGATCGGCCGACGCCGGCGATATTCATAAAGGTGGTTTCACCAGCTCCACCCGTGCCACCAATCTTACGTGCTCCGCCCGCCTGCAGGGGCTGAATCAGCGACTGACTGCCACCGGCCACACCACCACTGCGTCCCGCAACCGCCGTGCCAGGACCGATCAGTCCGGCAAGTGGCGATGACTGATTGCCATCGTCCGTGCCAGTCATATCCGGATCGGTCAATGTGCCGACATCCGGGATTTCATTCGGCACTCGACTGGCCGGGTTCGGTGAATCAGACGACTGATCCGCATCAGCGACCGTGGTGGCAGGGACTGCCTGTGTCGGTTGAGTCTGGCTGTCTTCACCTTCACCTGACTGCAGCCCCACATCGCTGCGTCCATCGTCTGCTCCGTCCACAACGAACAGACCAACTTCGCGGAACACTTCACCACCCGCGGTTCCCGGGCTGCCCTGCTGACAGCCACGCAGCAGCATAGCAGCCAGCAGCAACAGCACGGCGTGCAGCGTCAGCGAGACCACACTTCCCAGCAGGAAGTGTCCCGAAGCTTCAGAGTCTGGGCGCGGAGCGGAACTCATGAGCCGACCCGGTGATGACAGTCCGATCACTCAAACACACAGGATGCCACAGTAAGTGTACTGTGACTGGCCCCAACAAACCACTGCATTCAACAGCACGTCGTCCATAATCAGGGATTGAAAGTTGGGTCGGTTGCACCGGCTGTCGGAGCGGTACTGGCAGGTGCCGCAAAAGCCGTACGAATCTCGGCAGCTCGTGACCGGTCAGCCGCTGCGGCACTGGTATCACCAGCTTTTGTCCGCATTGCCGCTCGCAGGTCATAAGCCTCTGCGACCTTTTCGTCGAACCGGCCGGCGGCTTCATAGTCGGCAATCGCACGATCCGGATTCTCCTGCTGCATCCACAGGTCACCACGAATTGACAGTGCTTCCTTGTCGGCCCGAATCGCCAGACAGGAATCACAGTCGGTCATGGCTTTCTTCCGATCACCCATGGACAGCCACGCTCCTGCACGGGCGGCCAGAGCCTCGGCGTTCTGCGGCTGCAGCAGCAGCACACGGGTAAAGTCCTGAGCTGCTGCTCCGAACTCGCGACCTTCCAGCAGATGCTGGCCACGCTGCATCCAGACATCAACTCCGCGAGGACTCTGCTGAGCGGCTGTTGACAATCGCTGCAGTTCCTCCAGCCACAGGACGCGCGCTGCATCAGCCTGTGATTCCTCGAAGCGTCCAAGTTTCAACAGGGCCTCGCGACGATGTCCCAGCCAGCGTGAATCCAGCGGATCCAGTTGGATGGCGCGAGTAAAGGCGCGAGCAGCCTCTTCCCAGTTCTCCTGCCGCATGGCAATCAAACCACAATTATTCCACGCCGTGGCATAACGTTCGTCCAGCTTCAGAGCCTGCCGGATGTCGTCCATCGCCGGTGCCAGCTTATTCTGTTTCATCCGCACGAAGGCACGGTTGTTCCATGCATCAACAAACTTCTGGTCAGCCTCCAGCGCCTTCGAGAAGTCTGCTTCGGCCGCCTCCAGCTGCTGATCTGCCAGTTCCAGCAGTCCGCGATTATTCAGGGCAGCAGAGTGCGCAGGCTGCAGCTCGACCGCACGATTAAAGTCACTCAACGCTTCAGCAGACAAACCCTGACTCATCAGAAAGTAGCCACGGTTGTTCCATAGATCCGGATCATTCGGAGCCAGCCGCAGTGCTGTGCTGAAGTCCGCCCGAGCACTGGCATTCTCACCCTGCAGCTTGTACACATCCGCGCGCATCCGGAACAGACTGGCATCGTCAGGAGTCTGACCGATGGCCTGACACAGCGACTCAATCGCCACCGCGTTCCGTCCAGCCACCACAGCCGCATTGGCCCGCTGCAGCAACGTCCGAATTTCTGCGGGATAGTCGTCCAGTTTTCGAGTCACTCGAACGGGAACTTCCGGCTGCTTCGTGGATGCGATTGCCAGTGGAATACCGGCAGATTTTGCCGCTGTACTACTGCTGTCTGATCCACCACAGCCCGTCAACAGCAGTGCTGCCAACCCGGAAACCGCCAGATGTCGCATCGGATCGCTCCATCGATCACTGGCCAAATCCGCAGAAAATCACGGGAATT
This sequence comes from uncultured Planctomycetaceae bacterium, assembly GCA_963977705.1. Taxonomy (GTDB): domain Bacteria; phylum Planctomycetota; class Planctomycetia; order Planctomycetales; family Planctomycetaceae; genus SXXK01. The sequence goes on along the minus strand of CAXBSH010000135.1, from coordinate 2,265 downwards.
TCAAGGATTTCAGCCACATTCAGGCCTGTCTTCCGTGGCCCGTCACGCCCCTTGTAATGCGAGATTCACGCCAGAGTCAATCGGAGTCATCCGAGCGCAATCCCGATTTCCGCGGCACGCCTTCGCCTACTCTGCCGGCATCGGCCACGGGTCAGCAAACGCCGCCAGAGCATCAATTCCGCCGTCCACCAGCAGATCCGTCGCGGTAACAAACGATGCTGCCGGACTGCACATCCACAGTGTGGCGGCAGCAATCTCTTCCGGGTTTCCAATCCGACCCAGCGGCGTGCGATTGGCAAGGGCCGCCGCACCACCCTGCTCCGCCAGCGTGGCACGAATCATCGGAGTCATGACAGCCCCGGGCGAAATCGAAACGCAGCGAATTCCCCGCCGCGCATATTCAACGCCCCACTGTCGAGCCTGCAGCAGATTGGCGGCCTTGATCGGTCCATAGGCTGCCACCTGCCGAGCCGTGCGATGACCCTGTGCACTGCAGATGTTGCACACGACTCCGCTGCCCTGTTCAACCATCACCTTCAGAGCACTGCCGGCCATCTGAGCATATCCGGTCAGATTGACGGCCACGAGCCGATCCCACAGCTCCGTTGAATACTCATGCTGCGGCAGATAGGAATCACGCGGCTGAATCGCCGCATTGTTGATCAGAACATCCAGACCACCACAGCTGTCGCAGGCAAAGGCAACCGCGTTGTCACAATCACTGCGCTCCGCCGTGTTACCACGCACAAACAGAATGCCCTCAGGCAGCGACTCGGCTGCGGCTGCGTCAATGTCCATGCAGACCACTGCTGCACCACTCTGCAGCCAGCTCTCACAGATCGCTCGACCAATCCCGTTCGCACCTCCGGTCACCAGCACCACACGGCCACGGTTATCGTACTGCAGGCTACCCTGAGGTCTGGTCATGCTCACTGCTCCATGTCCAGCCGAAACTTCGGTGACTGACTGAGGAATGTGCGGGGGTTGTCCAGAGTCACGCGATCGATCAACTGCGCCGAATGTCCACGCCGTCGCATTTCCAGACGCGCCTTCGGGACTGCCAGCGGATCACTGCAGCCCCAGTCACCCGCCGAGTTCATCCAGATCCGCTCTGCCCCGTACATCTCAATCACGTCCGCAGCACGCTGCGGAGTCATCTTGGTGTCCGGATACAACGTCATTCCAGCCCAGAAGCCCCGGTCAAGTACGTCAGCCACCGTGTGCTCTTCCACGTGATCAATCAGAATCCGACCGGGGTCGATCCGGCTGGCACTGAGCGCATCCATGATCAGCCGAGTTCCCTTGCGCTTGTCTTCAAGGTGGGGAGTATGCACAAGAATCAGCTGGTGATGCTCTTCAGCCAGACGAATCTGCTCCTCCAGAATAATCAGCTCGTTCTTCGTGTTCTTGTTCAGGCCGATCTCGCCAATTCCCAGCACCGTATCGCACTTCAGGAAATCCGGGATCAGCGCCACAACCTCCCGCGCAAACGCAGGATCATCCGCCTCTTTGGGATTGATGCACAGCCAGGTGAAGTGGCGAATACCGAACAGGCTGGCCCGCCGCGGCTCATACTCAGTCAACTGCCGAAAATAATCGTGAAAACCCTGCGCTGAGGAACGATCGAAACCAGCCCAGAACGCCGGCTCCGTCACCGCGATACAACCAGACTGCGCCATCCGTTGATAGTCGTCGGTTGTGCGAGAGACCATATGAATATGGGGGTCGATGTATTTCATGTTGCTGCTCCCGCTACCGGCTTCACGGCTCCCAGTGCACCCTTCATGCCGTGTGCTGACTGCGGCATATTGCTCGTCATATCACTCAACAGATTCAGCACTCGCGCGGTGCGATGCGGACCACCATCAGCCACAATTCGCAGGGCTTCCAGCAGTGCCAGTTCACGGAAGTCCGGAGCAGCCGTTGCAGAGGCTCGATCCAGACGATCCAGAAACGCGGCGATATCCAGCAGCCTCGCGCGATGTTCAAGAAAATACTGCCCCACAATCTGTTCACGAGTCATCGGGCAGGTCTGTTTGACGTCTTTCATCGGTAGGGATCCGGAAGGTTTTTCAGTAATCAGTGGTCAGTAATCAGTGGTCAGTAATCAGTGGTCAGTAAACAGTGGTCAGTAAACAGGGGTCAGTAAACAGGGGTCAGTAATCAGGGGTCAGGGGGTTACCAGGTGATGCGGCGGTTGCGGCTGGTGACTTCCCAGGAATCGACAATTCGCCCATTGTCCACCACGACAGCGCGGTCGTAGAG
>CAXBSH010000134.1:0-13002 GCA_963977705.1 uncultured Planctomycetaceae bacterium | reverse complement strand
CAGCAGGTGCAGCGGCGGGCGCTGGATTTGCGGGGGCAGCGGCTGGTGCAGCCGTGGTGCTGCCTGCGGCTTCGACGGGGATCAGCAGGTCCCCGATTTTCAGCGTAGCTCCGGCTGTGGCGTGCACGGCCGTGACTTTGCCGGACACCGGTGACGGAATTTCCGCAACGGCCTTATCGGTTTCCACTTCGCAGACAATGGCACCTTTGGCGATGGTGTCGCCGACTTTGACGGCCACACTGGCGACGTCAACTTTGGTGACACCTTCCGAGACTTCGGGGAGGCGGAATTCGAATGGTCCGCTGCTGGCAGCGACGGGGGCTGGAGCAGCGGTGGTGGCAGCCGCAGCGGGTGCTGCGGCGGCGGGGGCGGCAGCCGGGGCCGGTGTCGCGGGGGCAGTTGGAGCCGAGGTTGTGCCGGCCGAGACAGGTTCAATTTCCAGAATCGGTGTGCCGGGGCTGATGGACATTCCGGAAGTGATCAGGACTTTGGAGATTTTCCCGCCGTGTGGGCAGGGAATTTCCGCGACGGCTTTGTCGGTTTCGACTTCGCAGACAATCGCCCCGGCCTCGATCACATCGCCGGCTTTGACGCGGATATCCGCGACATCGACGGAGGTGACACCTTCAGAAACTTCCGGAAGTTTGAATTCGATGGCCATGTGAGGAATGACTTCGGAGAGAAGGAGAAGAGAGCAAATTGCGAGTCAGTGACAGTCGATCGCCGCTGATCATTCGGCGACCGACTGGTCTGCGAGTTCTCAGGCATTCAGTGGGTTGATTTTTTCCGGATCGATACCCAACTGCTGCAGGATCTGCGGCAGGCGAGCCTTATCGAATGCCCCGGCATTCGCAAGACCTCGCAGGGCCGCCCACGCAGTGCATTCAGCGTCGATCTGGAAGTGTCGACGGAGTTCGGGACGAGTTTCGCTGCGTCCGAATCCATCGGTTCCCAGTACGATGTAGTTGTCCGGCATCCATTCGCGAATCTGATCAGCGACAAGTCGTACGTTATCGCTGGTGGAGATGAATGGTCCCTGAATTCCGGCGAGGGTGGTTTCAAGGTAGCTGGTCCGACGTGGCTGATCGGGGTGCAGGTCGTTCCAGTGCTGGCAATCCATGGCATCGCGACGAAGTTCACTGTAGCTGGTCACGCTCCAGACATCGCAGCCGATGTCGAATTTTTCCTTCAGCAGCTGTTGAGCTCTGATGGCTTCGCGGAGGATCGTGCCGCTGCCGAAGAGCTGAGGTCGCTGCGTCTGACCGGCACCGCTGTCAGTGGAGCTGAAGCGGTACATGCCTTTCAGAATGCCTTCGACCACATCGGCACGTTCCGGCATCGGCGGATGGACATAGTCTTCGTTGTAGACGGACAGGTAGTAGAAGATTTCTTCACCTTCCGCATACATTCTGCGCAGGCCATCCTGAACGATGACTGCCAGTTCGTAACCCCAGGCCGGGTCATAAGACCGCAGTGAAGGTACGGTGGTGGCGATCAGGTGGCTGTGGCCATCTTCGTGCTGCAGGCCTTCGCCGTTCAGCGTGGTGCGGCCGGAGGTGCCACCGCAGAGGAATCCCTTGACGCGAGTATCGGCGGCACACCAGATCAGGTCGCCGACTCGCTGGAAACCAAACATGGAGTAGAACACGTAGAACGGCACCATGTTCAGGCCAAGATTGGCATAGGTGGAGCCGGCTGCGATGAAGGAGCCCATAGCGCCAGCTTCGTTGATGCCCTCTTCAAGCAGCTGGCCGTTGCGAGCTTCCTTGTAGAACATCGCGCTGCTGGCATCGACCGGCTCGTACAGCTGACCCTTGCTGGAATAAATTCCGCAGAGGGCAAACAGGCCTTCCATGCCGAAGGTACGTGCTTCGTCAGGGATGATGGGTACGATACGCGAGCCAATGCCCTTGTGACGGATCAGTCCACGCACGATTGTGCCGAGGGCAAAAGTGGTGGAACCGGGAGCACCATCGCTGCCTGGAAGCAGAGGTTTGGCTTCGAACAGCTTGTCCTGCAGTGCAGGCACATCAAGCCTTTCAGTGCAGGCCTGTCGCTGCGGAACAAACCCACCCAGAGCCTCGCGACGTTCCTTCAGATACTGCATTTCAGGGCTGTCAGCCGCTGGCTTGTAGAACGGCAGCTTTTCAATCTCGGCATCGCTGATGGGCAGTGCAAAGCGAGTTCGGAACTGCTTCAGCCCGTTCAGATTGACCTCTTTCTGATTGTGAGCAACGTTCTTGCCTTCGCCCGCTTCACCCAGTCCGTAGCCTTTGACCGTCTTGGCGAGGATCACGGTTGGAGCGCCCTTGTGGTTGGTGGCAGCGTGGTAGGCCGCATACACCTTTTCCGGATCATGACCACCACGGCGAATCACTTCGAGGTAGTGATCGGAGAGGTGTTCGACCATCTTCAGCACTTCAGGGTCTGCACCAAAGAAGTGCTTGCGAATGTAGTCGCCGTCCGAGACGGTGTACTTCTGGTACTGACCGTCAACCACTTCACCCATGCGCTTCACGAGGCGACCATCGACGTCGGCATCCAGAAGCGGATCCCAGTCTGTACCCCAGACCACTTTGATCACGTTCCAGCCGGCACCGCGGAAGGCCGCTTCCAGCTCTTGAATGATCTTCCCGTTACCGCGCACCGGGCCGTCCAGACGCTGCAGGTTGCAGTTGATGACCCACGTGAGGTTGTCGAGATTTTCGCGCGATGCGAGCGTAAGGGCCCCCAGCGATTCCGGTTCGTCACACTCGCCGTCACCAAGGAATGCCCAGACGCGGGAGCGGGACGTGTCCAGCAGCCCACGATGCTCAAGATAACGCAGGAACCGCGCATGGTAGATGGAGCAGATGGGACCAAGTCCCATGGAGACTGTGGGGAACTGCCAGAAGTCCGGCATCAGCCACGGATGCGGGTAACTGCTGAGCCCACCACCGGCCGGCAGCTCACGGCGGAAGTTCTCAAGGTGAGATTCCGAGAGGCGGCCTTCTAGAAATGCGCGTGAATACATGCCGGGAGAAGCATGACCCTGAAAGTACACCATGTCACCGGTGTGCTGCCCCGTGCGACCATGGAAGAAGTGGTTCTGAGCCACTTCATACAGGGTGGCAGAGGAGGCAAAGGTGGAGATGTGGCCACCGATCCCTTTATAGTGGGTGTTGCCGCGAACAACCATCATCATGGCGTTCCAGCGCACAATGCTTTTGATGCGACGTTCCATTTCCCGATTGCCCGGGAAACGAGTCTGTTTCGAGTGGTGGATGGTGTTGATGTAAGGAGTGTTTGCGGTGAACGGCAGCATAATGCCGCGCGAATACGCCCGCTCCTGCAATGAAACCAGCAGCGCACGCAGACGCTCGGGCCCATAGCGATGCAGAATGTCCTCCAGTGACTCGTACCACTCTTCAAGTTCTTCAGGGGCAATCCCAGAGCCACCCAACGCCGACTGATTCTGCATTCGAGTCCCCAAAAACTATTTTTCACCCGGTAACTGACCCGGTCATATACGAAAGCTGATCCGGCATTTGGGGCAAGCTGCCCAAAAGCGGAGGAGTTTCCGTAGAATTGGCGGATTGTAGGGTTCGGGCGAGTCCCATTCAATCCGTGATGTCCCGACAGACACCGTGTTCCACAGAGTGGGCTGGATTTTTCCGACGGGAGGTATTGAAAGATCGGAATTCGTGGCAGAAATCGCCTGAGTTGGGGCAAAACGTGCATTCCGGCCCGCTCGCAGCCCTATTCCGGGGACTCGGACAACCGCCGCACTCGTCCGCCAACAGCCCGCAATTTTTCATCAAAATGCTGGTATCCACGGTCCAGATGATGAATGCGGTGCAGAATTGTGGTGCCGCTGGCCGCCAGTCCGGCCAGCACCAGTGCCGCACTGGCACGCAGATCCGTGGCCGTCAACGGAGCTCCGGAAAGTCGCGAAACACCGCGAATTCGTGCCTGATTTCCCACCACATGAATGTCGGCTCCCAACCGAATCAGCTCGGCCGCATGCCGAAATCGTTCGGGAAACACCAGATCCGTGATCCGGGACTCCCCAGGAGTACAGGCGAACAGTGCCATGAGTTGTGCCTGGAGGTCGGTGGGAATTCCGGGGTAGGGTTGAGCGATGGCATGAGCTGGTCGGAGCGGCCCGTCGCGTTGCACGATCAGTGCATTGGGGAGTCGGGTGAGGCGTGCTCCGACCTGCTGCAGCAGTTCGAGGAAGGCGGTGAGTGCATCAGTGGGTGCGTGCTGGAGAGTCAATCGTCCGTCGGTGACGAGTGCGGCGACGGCGAAGGTGCCGGCTTCGATGCGGTCGGGGGTCACGGTGTGTGTGGCTGATCCGAGCGAATCGACTCCGTGAATTTCGATGGTGCTTTGGCCAGCGCCGCCGATGCGAGCTCCGGCGGCATTGAGGAGAGTGGCGAGGTCTGTGACTTCGGGTTCGCGTGCAGCATTGCGGATGACGGTGGTGCCTTTGGCCAGCGTGGCGGCGATGAGGATATTGCAGGTACCGGTGACGGTGGGTCCGGCTGGTCCGGCCAGATCGATGGTGGTTCCGATCAGCTGCGAGCAGTGGGCGGAGACGCAGCCTTCGCTGATGCTGATGTCGGCTCCGAGAGCTGCGAGTCCGCGGAGGTGGAGGTCGATGGGTCGATGTCCGATGTTGCAGCCTCCGGGGAGTGCGACGCGGGCGTGGCGGAAGCGGCTGAGGAGTGGACCGAGGACGCAGACGCTGGCGCGCATGCGGCTGACCAGTTCCCACGGCGCGTTGGCATTGAGTGTGTCGGGGGCCTGCAGGAACAGCTGTCCGCTGTGCGGGGCGGTGATGGTGGTGCCCATGGAGGACAGGAGCTGTCGCATGGTGTGGACATCGTGCAGGTCAGGAACGCCGGAGAGCAGCAGTCCCCCGGGCAGCGCGAGGGCGGCGGCCATGGCTGGGAGTGTGGCGTTTTTACTGCCGCTGATGGTGACAGTCCCATCAAGTGGCTGACCGCCGTGGATTTCCAGCCGTCCTGACATGGTGACTCCGGTTCACTTAAGGTCAGTGGTGGCGTTTCAGGAGGCGGGCTGGAAGCGAGCGGAGACGACGCGACTGAGTCCGGCGAGGTCGGTGTGAGTCTGAATGTCAGTGCAGCCGCAGTCGAGGAGCATCTGGCAGACCTGCGGGCACTGGGACGGGTCGAGTTCGAAGGCGATGAAACCGCCGGGTTTGAGTTTTTGGGGGGCGTGATTGAGGATCAGTCGGACGACATCGAGCCCATCGGTACCGGCGTAGAGTGCCTGAGGCGGTTCATGATCACGAATTTCGGGTGCCAGTGAGTCTTTTTCGTCGTCACGGATATAGGGAGGGTTACTGACGATGCCGTCGAGCAGTTCGGGGTCGTTGAGGAAGGGCTGCAGAGCGCTGCCGTGTGCGAAGCGGATGCGATCAGCGACGCCGTGTTTCTGTGCATTTCGCTGAGCGATCTGGAGTGCCTGTTCGCTGATATCAGAGGCCGCGATGTTGGCGGCGGGGCGTTGCAGTGCGAGGCTGATGGAGATGCAACCGGAGCCGGCCCCGACTTCGCCGATGCGAATTGAGGTGGACTGGGGAATGAGTTCGAGGCAGACGTCGACGAGCGTTTCGGTTTCGGGTCTGGGGATGAGTACAGCGGGGCCGACTTCGAAGCTGCGGCCGTAGAATTCACGGGACCCGATGAGGTAGGCGAGTGGTTCCCGGCGGGCGCGTCGCTGGACGAGTTCGCGCATGGTTGAGCGTTCGTGTTCGGTCAGCAGGGTCTGGAAGTCGGTGTACAGTCGGATGCGTGGGCATTTCCGAGCGAAGGCCAGCAGGAGTTCGGCTTCGACGCGGGGTGATTCGATGCCTTTCTGGCGCAGGAAGCCGGTAGTCCATTCGAGGATGCGCTGGATGGTCCAGCCATCGGTATCGGAATTGGATGAGGCAGCAGCGGATGACATAAGCGGAGAGCCGGTATGTGACAGCAGCAACGGAATTGGGGGGTACAGCGGGATTGCGAGTGGATTGTGAGAGAGTGTGGGGAAAACCGCAACTGGAGCGGGTTGTGAAGCTGGAAAAGCGGATTGTGGAGCCTGATTGCTGATGAGACACTGGGTGGTTGTTGCTGTCAAGGTAGTGTCAGTTATCACCCGTAATTAGTAGTAAGTGTGTGTGTTGGGTAGGTTGTGGAGTGAGGTTGTGGGTTAGTTGCGATGCGGCAACGCGGTGTTGTTTTTGAGAAACTGGGTTTTCTGGGCGGTTTGGTTGTCGGGGAGTGGCTGTGGTGGTGGGGTGTGTTGGTGTTTGATGAAGGCGGGAATTCTTTCTGTCCCGTTTCTGTCTCGCCGGAACTGAGAACTGGGACATTCCTTCCCAATCTTTCCGGAATGGCGCTGAGAAGTTGCAATCTGAGCGTGTTTTGCGATAGGTTGGAACTGCTGCTGCGTGGGTGCATTACAGACTGTCTGATTGAACGCAATGACTGCTGCTGACGGAATAGTGCTGGCTTGTGTTGTGCTGTTGCTGCCTGTGGTAGCTGCGCGAGTGGGTCGTCGTGTCTCGACGCCGGACGAATATTTCACGGGTGGTCAGCGTACCAGTCTGTTGCAGCTGGTATTTTTCATGTTTGGCTCGGGTACGGCCACGGATTCGACATCGACGGTGATGTCTAGTGTGTGGCGGTATGGGATTGCCGGGGTTTGGTGGCAGCTGATCTGGGTGCTGGTGGCGCCCTTTTTCTGGGTGTTGGCACCGCTGCTGCGTCGTTTGCGAGCGGTGACGACGGCCGATTTTTTTTCGATGCGATTTGGTCCCAGTACATCGATTCTGTATTCGTTGTACGGGATGATGATCTGTGTGGTGCTGATGGCGGGCGTGTTGTATGGGTCATCGCGTCTGCTGAATACTCTGACGGACCCCTTGTTTGAGAACGTAGCGGATCGTCTGTCGCTGCAGTTTCCGGTTTTGAATCCGGAGACTGTGTTCAAGGGGCCGGGTTATGGTCAGCAGCCGTTGTTGTCGTTCCGTCCTTTGAAAGGTGACGCGCTGGCGGGCATTTTTCTGGCGGTGCTGCTGGTGGGCTGTGGTTTGCTGGGTGGTTTGAAGGCGGGGATTCTGTTTGATTGTGCGCAGGGCATGCTGCGGATCGGTCTGACGATCTTTCTGCTGCCGCTGGTGATCTGGAAGGCTGGTGGTTTCGGGTCTCTGCATCGGTCGGCGTATCTGAAGGTCGGGATGCTGGATTTGGTGGCCAGTACGGAGGCGGGTCCCGGGCGATATTCCGAACCGTTTACTCCATTTTATCTGCTGATGCTGGCGACAGCTGGCTTGTGTGGAATTCTGGTGCAGCCGCACATTATGGTTTTGTGTGGTGCGGGTCGTCGTGAGCGCGATGCCCGGCTGGGATTTACGGTGGGTAATCTGCTGAAGCGAGTGATGGGTGTTTTGTGGGCATTTTTCGCAGTTGCCTGTCTGGTGTGGTATCTGGGTCCGAACAGTCCGCTGCAGCAGCCGGATGCTCCTGTCGAGGATGCTCAGTTACTGCAGGATCTGCGGCTGGCGGCGAATGGTGATCTGCAGTCGCGGGATGCTCAGGAGGTCTATCGTCTGAACAAGGTGAATTCGCAGTTTGCGGATCGGCTGTTCGGGCGTGCTCTGCGTGACCTGCTGGAGGGACTTCCGCCGGGTCTGGTGGGTCTGGTGGCGGCGATGGTGATGTCGGCTGCAGTCAGCCACTGTGGGACTCAGATGATTGTCGGCAGTGGTCTGTTTTCGGCCCATCTGTGTCGCTTTTATCTGATGCCCGAACGTGAGCCTCGCGAGCTGGTCACAGTCGGGCGAATCTGTGGGGTCGTGCTGGTGCTGGCTGCGCTGGTGTTGCAGATGTCGTTTCGCAATATCACGGACATACCGGTGTTGTTTATCAAGACCACGTCGATCATTGGTGTGAGCATGTGGATGGGTCTGATCTGGACTCGCTGGAACACCGTATCAGTCTGGGCCGCGACGGTGGTGGGTGCAACAACGGGGATTCTGTGTGGCTATCTGCCGGGTGAAGTTGAGCGATTGATTCCTTCGCTGGCCGATCGCATTTTTGTCGAAACGCCTGATGGTCGAGTGATCCTTGATTCGTGGAAGATTCTGTTGATTCTGAGTTCCACGTTTGTTGCCGGGGCCATGGCAACTGTGATTACCGAGCTGTCTCAGGACGACCAGCTGGAGTTCTTTTACCGGGTGGTGCGAACGAAGGTGCGTCCTGGCGAGGTGGGTGCGGACATCACGAGGTTTGAGATTCGGGACGACGACGAGCTTGTGCCGTGTCTGTCTCTATTTGGTTTTCAGTTCCCCGGTCCGACTCGCGAGGGCACACTGGGCTTTGTGCTTGCGTGGGTAGCCGTTGTGGTTTTGGTTCTGGGGACTCGATTGCTGCTGTTTGTGATCTGAGTTCGGTATTTGCTTTGTGGGGCCTGCAACGAAAAACGCCTCCCGAGGTTTCGGGAGGCGCAGTCTGGATCAGTGCTGATCAGCAGCCGTTTCAGTTGACGGTTTTACCTTCGAACTTTGAGCTGTTGTCCGATGTTCGGACTCGGGTAGGAGCAGCGGCCTTGCTGGCGGCCGTGGGATTCACGGGAACCCCGCGATCGCTGGCGGCACCTTCGGCGACCTGCTGTTCAGACTTCGGAGCCCAGTTGGTGACGGACCATGTGGGGTATTCGTCAGCGACACTGGCGGCCAGGTCCTGCAGAATTTCCTGCATCTTCTTATTGGTCATGTCGCGATTATCCAGGACTCGCTGCATTACGAACCGTTTATTGGTGGGGATGTAAGCGAAGAACTTACCACCACCCAGGCGGTCGTTGGCAGCCAGCAGTCGCAGCAGTGCGGTGCGAGGAACTTCAGCCGAGCTTTGTGGAATCTGGTCGAGCCATGCCATGACCCAGACGGATTCGCCATTGCGGCTGAGGACCGCGGACATTGAGAACTTCCATTCTTCGCCGCGGTAGCTGGTCTTGAAGGCGAAGTCGTAGCGTTGTTCGGTCTTGGTGGGTTTCAGTCCGATGGCTGAGAGCATATCGCCGAGTTCAGCTTCGCTGATCTGACCGGGCAGTGGTGCTCGGCGAGCGGGGGCCTGTTCTTCATCCGCGGATGCGGTCCATACGCCACCCAGCACCAGCAGTGCGGGCAGCAGCAAAGCTGTCAAACTCTTCATGACTCACTCCCTTGAATCAAATCGGCAGAAACTGCCGAAGCAGACGGACAGATTAACGGGCAGGTGCAGCGGAGCAGTCCGGGATTTTCTGCGGACTGTCAGCGGAACCGGCCTTCAGCAGCAGCAGAGAACGATCCCTGTTCTCTGCGATACCGCGTGAAATCTTAGCTATTTTCGCATTCTGCAAGGAATTTCAGGCAGATCTGCGACCATGTTTCGAACTGATCAATCTGCTTGAGCAGCTCGGCAAGGGGTGCGAACCCTGCGTTGATCATCGACTTTTCGCGGGGCTGAACTTTGGGATTGTCGAGTTCGAAAATATGAACGATTCCGAGGTGGACTTTGCCGACTTCGGTTTCGTCGTCATTGATCAGTCCGACGCAGTCTTCGGACCAGCCGCATTCGATATCGACTTCCTCGTCGAGTTCTCGGCGCATGCCTTCGAGGTAGGGGGACTGTGCTTTGGCGAGGTCTGCAGTGGACACGTGTCCGCCAACGCCGATGGAGCGTTTGGCGTGCAGTCGGGCTTCTCCCTGAGCGGTTCCGCGCTGATAGTGGAACACCTGATCTTCGAAGCGGAAGACGCAGTAGGGAATCAGTTGTTTGAACGATGGATCCTGTTCCATCTGTGGTCGTGGTCGATAGCTGGCGTGAGCCGGATCGAGGATGACATCGAGGTAGCGATCGATCTCGCTGGAGAATCCCTGAAAGTGTCCGACGTCATGAAAGACGCGAGTCGGGATGACGAGGACATGTTCGATGCTCATGGCAGTTCCGTTTTGAAAAACGTTGAGGAATCGGTGTCAGGGATTGGCTGGTGACTTTTCGGTCGCTGTGCTGACCACGACCAGCTGATGATTGGAAACGTCGTACTGGTATTCAAGACCGGCTGGCAGCTGGGGCAGGCTGATTCTGTTTTCCGTGATGATGCGATCCATGAATTCCTGGAAGGAATTCGGGTAGCGTCCTTCGGAGGCGTTGAACAGGTTGAGTGCCTGTTCGATGGCGAGCGACGGCAATTGTCGCTGGGCATTTTTGAGGATGGCGAGAGGTCCGGAGAGCGGATCGGTGACGGGCAGTGTGGGATCGACGATGTTGTTGTTCTGTGCGGGTTTGAATTCGCTGATTTCCCCGGCGGGTGGTTTCAGCAGGTTGTTGGCCTGATTCGGTTTGGCGGGGGTTTGTTCTGAGCAGCCGGTCAGCAGCAGCAGTGCGGCTGTGATGGTGCAGCCGAGGCTGCGTTTGCTGGTGGGCGGGTGCTTAGCGAGGTGAAATTCGGGGGTCGGCATGGTGGATTGAATCCTTGTGGAGCGGGAATGGGGTGGTGGAGTATAGCAGGTGTGGGGCTGGAATTCCTGTCTGTCGGAAGCTGTGGTTGGGGTACGGGGGTGTTGTGTAATCAGTTCGATCCTGTGAGAATGGTGTGGTGGGTGCGGGTTGTGAGCGATTCGGGAATAGCGGGTGTGCCGTGGTGAGGCATGTCAGAGCGTAAGTTTGGACCATTTGTGGTGGGTGAGCAGATTGGTGCCGGTGGCATGGGTGTGATTTATCGCGCTCTGCATCCGGAGACCGGCCGTGTTGCTGCGCTCAAGATTCTGCCTCCGGGAATGGATACAGACCGTCGCATGCAGCAGCGTTTTGAGCGTGAGATCGGGATTCTGAAGCGACTGCAGCATCCGAATATTGTGCGGTATTATGGCGGTGGTTTTCAGGGTGGTCAGCGTTGGTATGCGATGGAGTTTATTGACGGTGGTTCCCTGCAGGATGTGCTGAAGCGTCGTGGCCGGTTGACTCCGCTGCAGGCGATTCAGGCCGGTCGGCAGCTCTGTGCTGCGCTCGAGCATGCTCACAATGCCGGCATTATCCACCGTGATCTGAAGCCTGCGAATCTGCTGTTGACGTCGCAGGGAAGGCTGAAGCTGGGTGATTTCGGAATTGCCCGGGACACGGAATCCACGGCTCTGACGGCAGCCGGCAAGACGGTCGGCACCTATGCCTATATGGCTCCTGAGCAGATTCAGGGCAGTGAGCATATTGATCGACGGACGGATCTGTATGCGACGGGTTGTCTGCTGTTTGAACTGTTGTGCGGCGAGACTCCATTCACGGAGGACAATCCGGCGGCCATGCTGATGGCTCATGTGGACAGTATTCCTCGCAGTGTGCGAACGAAGTGTCCGGAGTGTCCTGTGGCGCTGGAGCGTCTGATTGCGCGGCTGCTGGAGAAACAGCCTGAGGATCGTCCGTGGGACGCACTGGCGGTGCATACGGAACTGACAGCCATTCAGGAGCAGTTGAAGCAGGGTGTGAAGGGCTCGGGTACGGCTACGGGTGAGGTGTTGTCAGCAGCAACCAGTGGGGGTTCGAAGACAGCTTTGTCAGCGGGTGCTGGCGCTGGTGTGACAGGTGTCGTACGTCCAAAGCGGAAGAAGAAGCGTGCTGGCGGCGAGTTTTATGAACAGCTGTGGTTTCTGGCGTTGTGTTTGTTGCTGCTGATCGGTCTGGTGGTGTGGTTAATGCGGGGGCCGAGTGAGCAGCAGCTGTATGCGGGTGCTGCAGCAGCGATGGAGCAGGCGGACCCGGTGGTCCTCGACGATGCTCGCAGGAAATACGTACTACCGTATCTGCAGCAGTTTCCGGCTGGCCAGCACGTTCCGCAGATGCAGCAGTGGCTGGAGGACATTGACGTGAGCCAGCTGCTGTTGCGGGCTGAGCGGCGTCTGCGTGGCAATCGTCAGGGGCGCAATGCACTGGAATCGGCCGGTCTGGCGGCACTGCAGGCTGAGCGGGACAAGCAGCTGAATCCGCTGGAAGTGCTGGAGCAGTTTCAGGCGGTTGTGGAAGTGGCGGCGGCGGCTGAGCCGGATGCTGTCGAGGGTGTGGATGAGATTTCGTCTGTGGATCAGCGACGTCTGTGGCGGGTACTGGCGGAGCGTCGACGGGACCAGCTGAAGAGTGACTTACTGGAGCGTGATGATCTGCTGTCTCTGATTGCGAAGCGATTTGAGCAGGCTGAGCAGCTGCGGGCGGCGGGGAATGAAACTGCGGGGCGGCAGGTGTATCAGCGATTTGTGTCGCTGTTTATGTCTGAGCAGCGTCTGGAGCCGTGGCGTGACTGTGCGCAACAGCGGGCTGCTGGTGGTGTGGCAGAGCAGCCGGCGTTTTAGATTTCGGGTCTGGAAGTGGAGAGACAGCGATGGCGTCTTTTATTGAGCAGGTGCGGCGTGTGGAGTTTGTGGAAACAGACATGGCGGGGATCGTGCACTTCTCGAGGTTTTACATCTGGATGGAGCAGCTGGAGCATGAGTTTTTTCGAGCGATTGGTTTGTCGATCATGCAGCAGCTGGAGGACGGGACGGTGATTGGCTGGCCGCGAGTTTCGGCACAATGTCGTTTTGAATCTCCTGCGCGTTACGATGAATTCGTCACAGCGCGTTTGACGGTTCAGCGGATAGGTGTCAAGTCGTTGACGTTTGATGTGGTTTTCCGGCGTGGCGAGCGAGTGTTGGCGCGTGGCAGCATGAAGACGGTGTGTTGTCGGCTGCGGCCTGGTCACGAGCTGGAGTCACTGGAGATTCCGCAGTTGTATCTGGACCGCATCGAAGAGTATGCGGAAGCGCCGGAAGAGACATGAGGTCGCTCGGGAGGCAGTGGTCAGTGATCAGTGATCAGTGGTCAGTGGTCAGTGGTCAGTTGTCAGTTGTCAGTGAAGGTTACTTGGGAGGGCGAGGTTCCTGCCGAGCCGAGTTTTTTTGGAATCGTGTCGCCGAGCTGGTGCTCGGAGGTCCCGGGGGTTGTC
>CAXBSH010000133.1:0-13089 GCA_963977705.1 uncultured Planctomycetaceae bacterium | reverse complement strand
CCGGGCGGTTGGAGATGACGACGGCGATCTCGGCGCCGATCTTCCCCGCCGCCACCTGATCGGCGAAGGCATTTTCTTCCACCAGCTTTGCACGCAGGGCAGCGCGAAAGAATTGCTTTGCCAGTCCGCAGTAACGCCGCACCGTGTTGTCTGCCTGCCCTGAACGCACTAGAAACGCCCTGAACCCGTCTGCGTCCGTTTTGCCGATCGTCCGCAGGCCGCGCCCCTCACCAAAGAATTCAATCAGCAGATTGATTGCAGACTGCATTTTGCGGATCGTCGAATCTTTCACGTCCGGCCGGCCGTCCAGGTAGTTTCGCAGGAACGGCCCGAGGGCACTGGATGTTCTCGGTTCCACCAGCCCCACAGCTGCCAGCTTGTCATACAACGATTGCCCCAGCCCCTGCAGCCACAAGGCTGTCTGCCGTTCAAGATCAAGGCTGTTCGATATCTTCGCTGCGTTCAAGACCGCGCAGTGCCTGGCGAAGTTCTCAGCCTGCCTCTGGGTCAGGCCCACCACGCAAATCTGCTGACGTTTACCCGCACCATCATAGAACCGAACCCGCCAACCGCCTTTGATTCTGCCCACGCTCGCCATTGTTCCACCTGCCTTTCTGGTGAATCGTCTTGAACAAGAACGCGGGAAACTGGCAAGACTTACCAGCTTGTCAGCGCAGATGATCAGTCCGCACCTATCCCCCGCCGTTGAGATTA
This sequence comes from uncultured Planctomycetaceae bacterium, assembly GCA_963977705.1. Taxonomy (GTDB): domain Bacteria; phylum Planctomycetota; class Planctomycetia; order Planctomycetales; family Planctomycetaceae; genus SXXK01. The sequence continues at coordinate 12,375 of CAXBSH010000133.1, read as the reverse complement.
TCGCACACCCTGCCGTTCATTCGCCAGGCGCGTTCTGTGATTCGCTGCCGAATCTGTCAGGAAGCCTGCCAGATCCGCCCCAGTGAGGCGGATTCAACCAGCTAACTCAGCCGGCATTTTTGCCTTTTCCGAGGGGTACCAAGGGGAAAGATTCGCGAAAAGGGACCCGTTGCCCCCTGTTTTTTTGCACGAATGGCACACTGCCCCCGTTGCCCCCTGATCGGCGGTTATGCAAAACACTGTCCCCGATTGTGACCGAAGGATACGGTTCTGCCTGTGATCCGTGGAAAGTACCTTGCCGCAGCCCACAAGATCCCCCACCCCAAAAGCCCAGCCTGCAAACAAAAGACACCAGTACACAGGGCAAGCCCTCTGAGGTATTCCGCGCAGCAACCGGCCAACGGGACCCAAGACAGGATACCAAATTCTGCCCCGCCTGCCGAATCATCGAATCCACCGGCCCCCATTCAACCGGGGCCGTGAGCCACTGCCACAGGATCACTGCCACGATCACACCAGCCAACCCGAGGGCCGCCACTATCCGCCTGCCGATCGTCATTCGATCCGTCCTTCCGTCTGCTGTGATACAACCCACCAGCCACCGAATGAAGAACACAAAGAACGAAGAACACCCCCCTATTTATAGGGGTGTTCTTAGTTCTTTGTTCTTCAATGCATTCAAAGAACTGTTCTTCGCTGTTCTTCATTGTTCTTCGCTGTTCTCAGTGTTCTTTGTGGGTTCAGGGGCTTCGCTGTTCTCAGTGTTCTTTGTGGGTTCAGGGGCTTCGCTGTTCTCAGTCGGCTGCAGACGATCTTCCGGCCGCGTTTTCCGAAACCCATTCACCATTCGCGGCTGATCCTTTTTCGTCACACCCCGCTGGAATTTGACCTCGCGAACATCATCAGCCCGCAGCAGTTCATTCCAGGGGGGCGCGAAGTTATCAGAGTTCAAGCCCGCTTCCCGTCGAATATCGGTTTTGGTTGAGCCGTCAGGGTCCTTCTGTTCAAGACGATGCATCGCCTGCAGGATGCTCCACCGCCTCTGTTCCTGCAGCCCCTGCTTCTTCTGCGCATCCTTCTGCTGTTTGGATTCCGTCCGCTCGCGTTCAGACTCTGCGAGGGCCTGCAGGTTCAAGCTCCACGTTCGGCCATCTTCGCGCCGTCCTTCATCCACATCCACCACCAACCCGCCACAATGTCCGGCAGATCCGCCCCAGGTCGCAATCAGCCGATGGATACCAGGGCTGTCAGGATTGAACTTGTCCTTGCGGTTCAGAAGAAACCACTGCCGCATGAAACCATTCTTTCGGGGCCATTCCGGTTCGGCCTGGACAACTCGTTGTAGACACCTGTGCCAACGCAAATTCCACGTGCGTATCTGACTTCGCGTTGATCCATTCCCTGGTGCCGGGTGGGGGAATAGTAACGGGATGACGCGGCCAAGGCTGTTCTGTGGTCGGACGGTGGTCTTACTTGACCGCCCGCTCGCCTTCCAGTACCCAGTCCAGCGGGAATCTTACGAAGACCAGTCCCCGGGCCTCAGTACTTTCATACAGGATGCCCAGTTGTCCGTCCGACAGCACGGTCAGGCTGGAATACTGGGCTCCATCGGGGTCCAGCACCTGCCCTCGACTCCAGCTTTGCCCATCATCGCGGCTGGTGCGTACCGTCAGCATTCTGCGCTGCTGCGAATCGGCGGGGTTTGAGAACACCAGCAGACCTTGAGGATGACGAATCAGGCTGGCCATGCAGGTGGGATCGGGCAGTCGCAGCCACGATTCGCTCCAGCGTCCCTGCAGGATGTCGGCTGTGGGTTTTCCGTCACCGCTGGCTGCGCGCTGCCACTTCGCCCACGCCCGCTCTCCGGATCGCGATTCATTGCGCATCGACAGCAGCAGTCCGCCGTCCGACAGCTCCGCAATGGCCGCTTCACTGGTGGGTATGCCATCCGGAATGGCTGCCGGTGAGATTCGCCACGTGCGGCCTCCGTCACGACTGGCGATGAAACACGAATGGGGTTTGCCAGCCGGAGACCTGGCTGCGGCATCACCCACTGTCACTTTGTACTGAGCCGGAAACACAAGTGTTCCGTCCTTTAGCTGAATTCCGTTCCCCGGCCCGTTGAAACACAATCTCCATGCCGGATCCTTCACCTGCGGTGTCAGACTGACCGGCTTTGACCACGTGACGCCATCGTCGTCACTGCGCACCAGCATCAGCTGCCCCGTTTCCTCGGGCGTCAGTCCCGGCCCACTACCATTCCATGCCCGCGGGCCCTGCGACCATAATGCGACAACAAACAGACTGCCTGTCCGCTGGTCGGCCAGCACCGCCGGGTCTCCAACACCATTTCCCTGCGATCCCGGTACTGAGGCGTCGAAGTCCATGATCCGCTGCACAGGGCTCCACGTCGCTCCCTGATCCGTAGACCGCTGCAACCCGACGTCAATGTCCGCCGGCAAATCTCCACCTCCCTTGTGACGCAGATCGTACACCGCAATCAGTGTGCCCCGCGCTGATGTGGCCAGCCCCGGGATGCGGTAGGTGTGCACTCCATTTGCCCCCTGAGTCTGCAACGTGGTGCGGAACAGACGCGGATCGCGAGGCCGCTGCAGAGGCTGCGGCTGACGGTCATCAGGCAGAACTTTGACCTGCTTCCAGCGTGCGGCCAGCCAGTCCACTGACTGCTGACATTCAGCCTCTGTCAGAGCACGCGGGTAAATCAGCAATTCTGCTACGTCACACCTTAAACCTTCCTGCTGAGCTACGTTTGCGCCGACGATCAAGCCTCCAAGTGGACTGGTGCCGGCAGGAAATACAAAGGCCCGAGCCTGCCAGTCACCCTGTCCAGCCTCAGCCGCAGCCCGTACTGGTTGGGCGAACCCCGTCCGCTGCCATGTGAACGGCAGACTGCCCGCTTTTGTGCTGCCATCCAGCAGTACTCCGCTGGAATCGCCGGGCAGCCTTGCCAGCACCAGCACAGTTCGCGGACCTGTGAGCGTTCCCCAATTGCCGACAGCCTGCCACAGAGCGTCGCGGCCGTTGAATCTGACGATCGATCGATCGCCGTCTGCTGTCGATACCAGCAGATGCTGAGGACGACCGGTGATCCGAGTTAACGAGCGTTCCGGATGTTCGCCCGCCGATGAATGCCAGGCTGAAACAGCCCCACGCTCAGCTTTTAACCCTGCTGGCTGATACCAGGCATAGGGTACCCCAGCCGGCGGCTGCTGAGCATTTGCGACTGAGGCCAGCAACAGGCAGAGAAAAAATCGCATGAGAATTCCGCAGGCAGAGTCATGGATGGAAGAATCTTCAGCAAACGCTGTCCCGCAGTGTAGCCTTCCCTGGTTCGGATGGGAAATTCGGTCGAGTTCACGACTGCAACTGCTTTGGCGATCCTTCGTATCCCTGCTTGTGCTCGCACGGATCGTGCTCAGACAATTCGTGTATCCCACCGGTACTCGGCTGCGGGCTGGCTGATCGTCGCGCCGCAATTCAGCGGGGCCGATGTGCTGACCAGTAATTCGCCATCCCGGTCCAGCTCGGCGATCTGTGTTTCAATCCGGGATGCGTGAGCCGACGATTCCGCGGGGATCCCGATTCCTGGTCCCCACGAGGATTGCGCAGCACCCGTCACACCCTGTTGACGCAGAGCAGCCACCAGTTGCCGAATTCGCTGATCGGCGAAGACATGTCCCTGCTGCCCGGCATAAAACTGTCCGGCCGCATCACCGTACTGCTGCAACGCAGCTGCAAAGTTCTGAAATCGTCCGAGTTCAATCGCTGGCTGCAATTGGCGAGAAATGATATCCGCCAGTTGCTGAACAAGGGTCGCTGTCATCCGCGGTCGTGTTCCGAACCACGCCGATTCGGCGGCCCCCGAAAGCCCCTGCGTGGCCCGTGGCCGCACCAGCACAATCCTCCAGTCATCCGGCAAAGCCAGTCGACGGACACGCTCGGCACCGCCCACACCCGCTCCGTAGTCAACCAGAAACCCACCGTGGTCAAACCCCCATGTGCCGATCGCCGACCGCTCCGCCCGACCCGCCGCGACGGCCAGCTCAAGAGGACTCTGATGCGTTTGTTGTCGGCACATCCAGCGACAGGCGGCCGCAATTCCAAGGTCCAGCTGAGTTCCTGCACCCAACCCGGTATGAAACGGAACTTCGGCTGACAGTTGCACGTGTAAGCAGGGCAGGTCCGGCATGGCCGCTCGCAGTCGCCCCAGCAGCTTTCTCACTCGCTGCGCTGCCTCATCAGTTCCCAGCACCACGTCATCAGCAAGCACTGATGCGGAAGTTGACGATGTTTGAGGATGCAGCTGAACGTGCCAGCCCGGCCGTTCCAGCATCAGTCCAACTCCGCCGAAAATCCAGCCGGACGATTCGTCGCCCAGAATCAGACCGAAATGCAGCCGCGAACCTGTTTGAATCTGAATTGTCCGGCTCGTCATACGCTGGGCTCCTGCCGCGCATGAATGTAATCGTGCAGCAGCCGCCAGGCCTGCAGTTCAGGTTCCCCGGCTGTTTTCTGGACGGCGGGTTCCAGCAGCTCCAGATGCAAACGAACCTGCTGAGCTGGCAGCAGATGCAGCCGCGTGGCAAGGATTGCGGCCTCCAGCACAGCATGCCGCGCTCGATTGAAACCGGAAAACGGACGTCGCTCCTGACAATGTACGACCGTGGCTTCCATCCGCGACCGAGGCTCGGAATCGTCCACGGAATGGATCGTGAATTCGAATGCGCGGCAGCAATCTCGCAGAGTCTGGCCGGGAACAGTGACGGCCGGCTCAGTTGCCACGGATTCTGTCAGTGTCCCGGAAATAATGCGAGCAATCAGCAGGACGTCGTCGGTCACGTGGAATACACCACAGCGTGTGGCCATCAGATTATTGAAAGTCGTGGAGGGCTGAAAAGGACGCAGCGTCAGATGCTGAAAGTCACCGTGCACAATTGGCCCCATCGGGGCGACGTTCAGTCGACCAGTAGCGTCCAGAGAAGTCACGATACCTTCGATGATCATGGGAACGACAGCTGTTCTGCGCAGGCCGGGATATCAATTCCGATAGTTTCCCTGTTGGCCGACAGGTTGGCAAGCGAACATCGACTGCTGACCGAAAGCAGCGAAACCACAGTCAAATATCGGTGCAATTGCGGCAACAAAGCATCACGACCTGTGAGCATCTGAAACAGCATGTGTTTTTTGAGGGTACATCGGGGGCAACAAATGATGCCATCAGGAAACCACACGTTGCCGCAGGGCAACACTCAATCGAGCAGACTTCGAAAAAACCTTGTGAATTACTCACAAGAACAGATTTTCAGCGTTCTGGCACTGTTTCTGCATGAAGGGACCAGGGCTGCAGGTTTCCTCGGAAATCTCAGCCGGAAACACCACGTGAATGTCGTGTTTCGGCAATGTCTTCCGCAGGCCGTCCCCCGAACGCATCCACAGCTGATGCGTTCGGGGGACGGAATGGATTCCTCGCAGAAGTTTACAACAGTGGCCACCTTCCCCAAAGGGTCTGATATCGTGTCATCGGAAACAGCCTTAATCTGCAGCGGCTCACCCGGATTTCTCAGAAACCTTGGCAGCGCCCTGACCGGACAGTGTCGCCTGATGGAATGCTATTCCGTGGCCGAAGTGCCGCGTCTGGCTATGGCTCAGGATGCTCGCTACGTGGTGATTGACAGCCGAGGTGCTACGCCGCAACAGCTGGCACGCACCTTTGCCCTGATCACTCAGTGTTATGCTCCGCGAGTTGTGCTGGCTACAACTCCCGGACAGCTCAGCCCCGTCAGCATCCCCCTGGAGGTGATGGATCGCGTCGAGGTTGTGGAGCTGCAGGGTGAAGAAGATTATCGTGAACTGGCTTCACGAATTCTTGAATCGCAGGCTGGCACCGTGATCGCGCCTAATGCGGCGCTGGCCGCGGCTGCTGTGACCGAACCGGTGGCTGTTGCAGCCGCCAGTCCGGGGTCTGTCGGGCATCCGTGGTCCGCCACGGTTCGAACACCAAACCCGATCGTTGGCCACACACCGACAATTCCTGCGGTCTCGTCAGTACCGCCCGTGGTTCCACAGATTGCCAGACCGGCTGCGGCCACCTCTTTTGCGGGTTCTGGTTCCGTGCCACAGCGGCCGGAGCTGATGCCGACCGCAGCTCCTGGGGAAAACAGTCAGTTCGCCGATCAGTTTCGCACTCGCACACCCGAGCTGCGGCAGATGCTGCGACGGCTGGAAGTTGCGGCTCGCCATTCCGTCACCATCCTGCTGATTGGTGAAACCGGCTCCGGTAAAACTCATCTCGCCAATCTGATCCATTCGATGTCACCGCGAGTGAACGAGCCTTTCCTGCATGTGGCCTGCGGTGCGCTGCCTGGTGAACTGATTGAGAGCGAGCTGTTCGGTCATGTGAAAGGTGCCTTTACAAGTGCTCACGCCGACAAAGACGGAAAGTTCCTTGCCGCCGGAAACGGCACAATCCTGCTGGACGAAATTGATGTTCTGACTCCTGATCAGCAGGTGAAGCTGCTGCGAGTGATTGAGCAGGGAGAATTCGAACCGGTGGGTTCGAACCGCACGCTGCGTGTGAAGGCCCGCATCATCGCCGCCAGCAACCTGCAATTGCAGCCGCTGGTGGAACAGGGTCGGTTTCGTCCGGACCTGTACTATCGCCTGAATACTCTCAGCTTCGTGATTCCGCCACTGCGTAAACGTCTGCCGGATATTGAACCACTGGCCCGATATTTCGTGCACTATCATGCCGGACAACTGGGCATTGATGTGCTTGACGTTGCTGAAGACTTTGTGGAAGCCCTGCTGCAGTATCCGTGGCCCGGTAATGTGCGTGAACTGGAAAACGCCATTCGCAGCGCCGTGATTTACAGTCAGAGCGGGCGGATGACAGTCGAATGTCTGCCGACTCATATCCTGGCCGGCAAGGCTGGCCCGGCAAATGATCCCTCAGTATCCGGGTTCTTTTCCGTGCGTCGCGGCGAGTCTCTGGAAAATCGGATGGAGCTGACTGAGAAGGAGATGATCGAGCAGGCCTTGCTGCGAAACAACTTCAGTCGCACCAACACGGCTCGCAATCTTGGCATCAGCCGTGTCACGCTGTACAACAAGATGCGCAAATACGGCATGCTGCGGAAAAACGAATAAACGCAGTTCAGGGTGCGAAATTCAGCAGGCTGCAGTGACCACGTTCGTCAGTAATCCAGACAGAGTTCCCGGACGCATCAATCTGCAGGGAAAACAGATCGCGTTCCGGCAGCTGCATCGTCAGAGTTGGCAGCAGGGTCTCAACATTCCACGCCTTCAGGACTCCACTGCGACTGATCCCCAGCAGAGTTTTGCCATCAGGAGACACATCCAGGTCAGCAAGGACATCACCGGTGACCGGGATGGAACTTAGCAGGCTGGCGTCCGAGCAGCGATAGATGCGAATACGGCGATCTGAGTGCGTGACAGCGAATGCCTGCTGTTGCTGCAGATAACTGATGCCAGCCACCTCGGTCCGCAGATTCTCTGTCTGAAAGGCCTTGCCGCTGTCAACGTCCCGAATGATGACGACGGGACTATCAAGCTGTATCAGCCAGCGCTGGTCGTCTGTCAGTTGAAACTGCCCCTTGCCTGCCAGCGGCTCCTGCCACAGATATCGGCTACTGGCTTCATCGAACAGTCGCCACTGATTGACCGCAGGGGTTCCGTTCGATTCAGATTCGATCATCAGCAACCAGCGACCGCCGCCAATGTCACCCGCGACACCTCGTACGATGGCACCTTCCTCGGATTGCCACACGGTTCGCACCTTGCCGGTTCGCAGATCGTGTTCCGACAACTGGGTGCGTTTTGTGTCGGGAATGGGTGTCAGCCATGCGATTCGACTGCCATCCTTGCTGCTGCAGACAAGTTCATCCAGAAATGGCGACGGCAGACTGCGAGGCAGTTGGCTGTCCATGATTGTGAACTGCTGCCCATTCATCCGCCCCAGTTGAAACTTTGCCCCGTTCACATCACGAGTCGTCAGCAGGACGTCGGTAGTACCCCAGTCTGTGCACTCGAAGATGTCATTGGCCACGTGCTGCATTGGCCGCAGGACCGAGAGACGTGTCGCGCAGATACAACCATCATTGCCAACTGAGTAAAGGCTCTGCCCATCCTTCGAATACGCCAGTGACGTAACCGCGTCGGCGTGCACTTTCCAGCGACGTTCTTCCGAAAACGCACTATTGTCAACCAGCGTCAGAGCTGGCAGCGTCAACACGACCTGACGCCCATGAACGGCCACTTCCGTGGGCATCAGGAAGGCGGTTGAACTGTCGATTCCCGTCAGATCGGCTGGAAACAAACGATAGGATCGCGGATCGCCGGCTCCCGGAAAATCGCCCGAGAATTCCAGCGTCAGCTGCCGAATGCCGGGCGGAATCTGATTCCCGGTCAGGGTCGGAACAATCAATTTGACATGGGTCTGCAAATTCGGCAGCAATGGAGTATCCCGTGCTGACGGAAACTGCCCGCCGGTCAGGAATTCGGTCAGATGCAGTTGGAATCCCGGCTCATTGACTCGCGACGTGGTCATCGTCCCAATGGTCCCATCGGCCAGTGCGACGGCCAGTGTCGCACCATCCGGCGCAAACGCCACTGCGGTGACCGTATCGGAGAACTGTCGCGAGACAACTGCGGCGTTGGCCGAGTCCAGCTGCAGAATTCGCACACCGGCTCCCTGTTCGGCGGCCGCCAGTAACCGACTGTCCGGCGAAAAACTGACTGCCGCCAGATTGAAGTAGCGTCCCAGCCATGCGGATCCGGACTGGATCTCCTGACGAGACACTGGCTCAGCAGACGACCCCGGAAATCTGCCCAGCAGCAGCGTGCTGCGTTCGCCACCGATCGCCAGGCGCCCCGTCGCAGACGCCGTCAGACACTCCAGATCCACCGTACTGGGGATCGTCTCCCCGGCCGTAAAATCGTCAGTCTCCCAGAATCGGACGTTGCGTTCATTCCCGCAGGTGGCCAGTATGCGACCGTCCGGTGACCATGCTCCCTGCCACACCTGCGCCTCGTGAGCCCGGAACTGACGCTGCAGCGTAAACCCGGATGTCTCACGAATTCCCACGGTGCCATCATCGCCGAAGACCGCCAGACGGTTTCCATCCGGCGACAGACTCAGTCCATTCAGCTCGCCCTGTCCGCAGGCAATCCGATGCAGCAGCCGACCTGACTGGCAGTCCACAATCAGCAGTTCACCAGCGTCACCGCAGGCGGCCAGCTTTCGACCTCCATCGATCAGACAGCAGTAGTAAAGCGACTGTGACACCTGCTGCAGCTGGTCGACCGTTGCCGATGACAGGCGTGACAGCAGACGATACTCAAGGCTGTCCAGCTCCTGCGGACTGGCTGTTTCACGTTGACGCTGCAGTGCCGACACTGCAGTCGCTGAATCCCCGTCATCAATGGCCAGCGAGGCCAGCAGCAGGTCGGCACAGTAATTGCGAATCTTCAGCCGCGACTCGGATGTTTCAGCCCGCTGACGCTGCAGGTTGGCCATCAGTATTCCCACGCTCAGCGTCATAAAGACGGACAGCACGGCAAACACCAGCCCCCGATTCCGCAGGACCTGCCGCCGCAGCCGATAGGCCCACGAATCCGGCCGCGCCAGAATGGGTTGGTCCTGCAGGTGACACTGCACATCCGTCAGCAGCTCGGCCACACTCTGATACCGTCGCTCACGTTCACGAGCCATCGCTTTCTGAATGATGGCATCCAGATCACCTCGCAGACGTCGTGACAACACTCGACCAGCGTCAGCGGCCGTCCCCTCTTTGGAAGACTGTGTCTGCAGGACTCGCTGAGATGGCAGGATCGGCTCAGATTCAAGGATCGACTGCATCAGGGACACTCGCGACATCTGCACGCCTCTGGCTGCAGATGTATGAGGTTCAGTGCCCGTCAACAGCTCATACAGCACGACACCAAGCGAGTACACATCGGTTCGAGTATCAACCGACTGATCACCATGCAGCTGCTCAGGGCTCATGTACTGCGGAGTCCCCGGCAGGAATCCGGCGCGAGTCTTTCGAGACGGCGTGCGTTCCCCGTCCCGAGTGTCATTCAGGACCTTGGCCACACCAAAGTCAATCACCTTCACAACAGGTCCGGCAGGCGTATCGGCTACCATGATGTTGGAAGGTTTCAGGTCGCGATGAATGATCGCTTTCTGATGGGCGTAGCGGACCGCTTCGCAGCACTGCAGAAATAATCGCAGCTTTTGTTCCGTGTCAGCCCCATTTCGCTGACACCACTCCAGTAGTGGACTGCCATCTACATACTCCATAGCCAGCCATGAAACTCCGGATGGCAGCACTGCCGCATCAATCAGTGCGGCAATATGCGGATGGCTCATTTCCGCCAGCACCTGCTGTTCCTGCTGAAATCGCCACAGGGACTCGTCAGATTCCTGTCCCAGCTGAATCAGCTTCAACGCCGCAGAACGCCGCACCGGCTGCTCCTGCTCAGCCAGATAGACGCTGCCCATCCCCCCGTGACCCAGCAGACGCCGCACCTTCCACGGCCCGAAACTGGCCTGCAACGGACTGCCCCCCAGCAGACTCTGCGCGACCGCGGCTTCCGGCAACGGATGGTCAAGAATCGAAGGACGCTCGCCGGCATCCAGCAGTTCCCGAACCTGATGCAGGAGTTCCGGACGGCCGGCACACTGCTGCACAAGAAACTGCTCCCGCAGCACCGGATCGGTGATTTCGAGTGCATCGAGGAAGATGACTTCCAGGTCAGACTCGCGAAAAGCAGCCGAAGTATCGTCTTTCATGGGAACTTGTGTACACCTCGGAAATGGCAGATGAACGATTTGCGTGTCTCGGCGGTGGCCTTCCATCGCCGATTTCTGTCGCCGGCTGAAAAACGGCGAGATTTTTAGTCACACGCGGCATCTGACGGGCGCCTGTTGTATCGCGAGGAAAACCCGAATGCCAGCATCGGGAATTCCTTCAGTTTTGAAGTTCAGCCTGCACAAATCATCAGCCAGACTTCCCGAACTGAATTGTGTTTATGAAAACCACGCTATTTCAGGACATCGAGATCGAGTATAGCCGTCAATTGGTGCCGCTGCTGCTGCGGAACTCGTTGATGCTCACCCTGTGTTGTCGCCACGATCGACGTTTGCTGACGCTTGCGCCGAACGTGGAAACTCTTGATGTCGAGCTGTGCACATTTCCCGGCCCGTCATTGGTGACGTGTTGTGGCAGGCAGGCTGCGGTGGCAGTGGATTCGCAGGTGCAGCTTTTTCGCCTCGATGCGACTCCGTGGTGCGACCGTCCTCGCGAACGTGCGTGGTGGTGGTTGTTCCCTGACCGCAGTCGTTTTTTGGGGCCATTGCGTGCTGCGGACCTGCATCTGACCGCGCAGGAATTGTGGCTGCAGAGTGAGACAGACGGCAGTCTGCTGCAGATGCCTTTGCTGGACGTGATGCGACCGGCGTGGCATCCTGGCGACTGCCCTCAGACAGCCGGTGGCGAATGGCAGGGAGCCGGTCTGGCGCTGGATGGACAAGTGCCGGCTTATGTCGCCCTGACCGCACTCAGATCAAAAACGCCTCATAGCCAACTGATCGACCTTTCCAGCAATCAACCATTGCCTGTCACGCTGCGGCAGTTCCATACTCCGCGTCTGCATCAGAATGAACTGTGGGTGCTGGATTCGGAACAGCCGGCGCTGGTCAGTTTCAATCGATCGACGGGTGCCATGACCGCCAGACATGCGATTGAGGGTCAACCGACGGCGGTCGCCTTCCATGCAACGTGCGCAATTGTGGCCGGCAGCCTGATTTCTGAAGCAACGGCACCGACCCCGATGGTTTCGGTGATCGATTTACGAACGGGTGCCGCTTTGGCTCAGCTGCACTTCCGCAGCGGGCTGACTGGCATTGACGGTCTGGCTTTGATCCCGAATCTGGCCGACCCCGCCACCACGACCAGCCCGGAGAAAACCGCATCGACCTGAAAGTCAGTAGTGGGTGCGTGCAAAGCCCCTTGGGCGGGCTGGGTCGAGCCGTCGGGTGTTAGCCGACTGGTGTTGTGGTGAGGGATGCTTTCCGAGCTGGTGCTCGGAGGTCCCAGGAGGACGTGGGCGGGCCATCGGGTGTTGCCGACGGGGTCGCAGTGTCATGCGGCTGTGAAAGTTGATGAACCGCTGAAGCCAGCGAAAAACAGCGGTTGAAAAAGCTGGTTGGTGTACGTCGCTGGCGGTAGGGCTGCAAAAAGCAGGAACCGCAAAAGCAGAAAACCCAGTGAAATCACTGGGTTTTCGCATTGCATCCGTCAGGGGTCGAACCTGAAACCTTCGGTTCCGAAG
>CAXBSH010000132.1:0-13096 GCA_963977705.1 uncultured Planctomycetaceae bacterium | reverse complement strand
GTGGTGGGTCGTTACCGCAGCCAGCGGGGTGAAGGGTAACCACACTGGCTAAAGCCCACTCTACGGTAGTTGCCGCAAAGGTAATTCTAAAACACACCCGCCATTCCCGGGCCATCTACCCGAGCACCACAATCAAGTACCGCTTCGGCGAAGTCAATCGCGGTCTGAGCAGACTTTCGCACACGGTGGTTGTGTCACCAGCCGCACCGGGAACAGGGCGGCGTCCATCGCAAACCAGCCGACCGTGATGAAGGGATTCAAACCCACCAGAGATTCACCCGATTCTTCAAGTGCGGGCTGAGCGAAATACAGCGGCTGATGATGGAACGCGAACGCACCTCGACCCGCTGATAACGGACGACTGCGGGGCCCTGCCGGGACCGTCTTCGGTTCACCCAGATAGTCGGCTGCACTGTCTGATGCCAGCTGCTTTGAAACCAGCTCGTCCAGCGCCGGGGCCGCCTCAACCACAGCCGGCGCTGTCCCAGCTGGTGCAACGGGTTGCAGCTTCAGGCTGCCGATCGGCACAAACAATGCACTCACTGAGACTCGCGGTTCCCCCCGTCCCTGCAATCCAATCGCTCCCGGTGCCGTTTCTGAACTTGCTGCCTGCGAGGACACCTGCGTCACCGGTTCGGCTGACGCGCGACTGCCCGCACGCACCGGACCCGATGGCTCGTCAGCCACAGCCAACGCCGCTGCCACGACTGCCGCCATTAACCCAATTGTGGCCCCGCATACCTGCATGGGAACGCCCTTGTGAGACTTTATGAGCTCAAGGCAACCGAGGTTCTCAGGAACCACCGCTTTCCGATTATTTCGACAAAAGGGAATGTCTGGATTGGATCGATCTGCAGGAAGAGTACAGGAAAACAGGGATTGAACCTGCCGGGGAACTGCCGAGATCTCCCCAGCGATTCGTCCCACGAAATCGTCAAACTTTCTGCAAATCTCCACGGCAGAAACCATTGGCGATCGATGAAAACCAGGGGATATTACCCAGTCTTCGCAGTTTCACTGAAAACAGCTGATCGTTACGCTCCTTCGTCATTCCGGATCTGGCCAGACCGGGATCGTTTGGAAAGGCCGTATCGCAGATGAGCCTCCGCACGTTTTTGTCCCGGGTCCTGCAGCTGCTGAAGGGTGGCAGTGATCCCCAGCCCGCGCCTCCGCCGACCTCTCGGCCTGCCGCGCGTCCCATTCGCTTTTCGCGGCTGGAAGATCGCCGCGTGTTCAATGCCAGCTTCGTCCTGAACGCAGCCGGCCTGACGCTCGACAATTTCACCAGCTCGGGTGAGCTCAATGTCAGCGATGGCCCCGGTGACGTGCAGTTTCGACTGGGCTCGGGGATGGGCCAGTGGATTGGTGCCACCGGTCCCGGGATCAGTATTCTGGACAATGGCAGCCTGTTGTCGGTCCAGGATTCCCTGCTGCAGAACGGCGGTGCTGCCGGCAACATCAGCATTCTGGCAGCCAACGGCAACAGCGAAGTTAATATCGGCCTGAATGATGCCATCCATCTGCAGGGTGGTACCACGGCGTCCGCGCTGCAGATTCAGACGGCCGGCAATGTCCTGCTGGCCCACAACGTAATTGCCCCCAATGCCATTCTTGATGCTCCGAATTACCACATCAGCGTGTCGGCCGGTGGCCTCGTTGGTATCGAAGGGATCGTGCATGCAAAATCGGTGACACTGCATTCCGGCGGTGATGCGATTATCGCCGGGCGAATTGATGCCGAAAACTCAGTCCTTGTGGACTCCGCAGCAGAGATCCTTGATGGGCAGAATGAGCAGATCAGTTTTCGCACTGAGCAGCTGACCCTGAAGGCAGTGAAGGGCATCGGCAATGCTGATACTATTGAAACCGATGTCCGGTTTCTGCAGGCATTCAATTCGGAATCCGGTCAAATCGATATCACGGAAACCGGTGCACCCGGCAATCTGACCATCGGCCGGATTGAGAATCCTGGTCGCTTCGTGCGTCTGCAGGTGATGAACGGCGGACTGGTGGACGGCAATGACGCCGGTGGCCGTCAACTGAACATCGACGCTCACGACCTGCAGCTGGAAACGACGGCCGATATCGGTACACCAGGGACCACGCCGTTTCCCGTATTCCGCAATCACCTTGAAGTCAAGGTGACAGGCAACCTGACAGCTCAGACACCGGGCTTTGCCGCCTTCTTCGGGCAGATCGACGGTCAACTGAACGTCGTTGCTCACGACCTGACACTGGCCTCAGACACAGACGTGGACTTTACTCGAGCTGGCGAATCCATTCTGCAGGGCGTAGCCCTGATTGCCGATTCTGACGGGAACGGCTCCGGGACCGTGCTGATCGCCGAACAGCTGTCGATGCCGGAAAGCCTGCTGCTGCAGGGTGCCGACATTCAGGCCAGCGATGGTACGATCGACCTGCAGGCCGGCCGGATCCTGCTGGTCTCTGGTCAGTCAGAAGAACTGCATCTGAATCTGATTCCACTGCAGACCGGTGGACTGGGACAATTCGACGGAACGGTCAACGGCAATCTGTCAATCGTCTCGGATTCCGCTGTTGCACTGGCCGATCTGGACGGCAGTGGCGATGCGCTGCGCTCACTGTCCACAACAGGCTCACTGAATCTGACAGCTGGTGGTCGAGTAGCGATTAACGGCAGAGTCACAGCAGCAGACAGCGTCACAATTGCGGCGGCCGATGATCTGGATGTCTTCGGACCCGTCTCTGCCGGCACACAGCTCAGACTTTCCGCAGGATCCGACGGAACCGGCAGCCTGTTCACCAGCAGCACGTCCTTCGTCGAAGCAGGCGTTCCAGGTCAGCCGGGTGATCTGACACTGAATGCCGGCGATCAGCAGGGCAATATTCAGCTGAACGGCACGGTTCGATCCAGTCAGCAGTTGACTGCCAACGCTCGTGGAGGTCACCTGAACGGCAGTGCTGTGCCGTCCGCCCCGACGATCACTCTGACCGCCGGTGCCGGGATCGGCAATCTGGCTCCGCTGCAGATTAAGGCTGCAGACGTGGAAGCCAGCACGGGGTCCGACGGTATCTTTTTGAAAAACAGCATTGCCGCAAACTATCGCAGCCTGACGGCAACCACCGGTAATCTGATTCTGGAAAGTACTGCAGCTGCCAATGTAATCTCGGCTGTCACCGGGGGTGGCAATATTCGCCTGACGACCACCGCCGGCCAGTTACTGGTACAACAGGCGATCACTGAATCCGGTGATATCCGCTTGATGGGCGGGCAGAACGAACTCGTGCTGGTGGGCCGAGTGATTGCCAGTGGGCTGATCACCATCAACTCAACGGCCGCCGTGGCAGAGTTTGACAGTGACGAAGAGGCGGATCTGCAGGCGTTGCAGATCGAAATTCGCGCAGCCAGCGGAATTGGCACTGCGGCCAATCCCATCGAAGTCGCCGGCCCGGAACTGACGCTGGCAGCCGTCACCGGAACCGGCGACATCCGCCTGCACGCATTGCAGACCATCGTGATCGGCAGTACCCCTGACCTGCAGGGGCTGACAATCATCGATCCGGAAGACAAGAATCAGCAAACGACGATCTCACTGACGGCTGCCGATCAGATTCTGCTGGCCAGCCACATTGAAAATCGAGCCGATGGAAATATCGAAGTGACGGCTGGTTCCGAAATCTTTCAGGACAGCGCAGTGCGTGTGTTGACCGGCGGTTCCGGCAGCATCAGTATCACCGCCGGACTGGGCCAGCAGACGTCGTTTCCCGGCAGTTTTGTGATGAACGACGGTGCCATCATCAGCAATCAGATGGGGCAGATCCGCCTTGTCGCCGGTGCTGACGTCGCCCTGGGTGAGGTACGAAGCCAGTTCGGCAATCTTTACGTCGAGGCTGGATCGAACAACGCATTTGGCAGTATCGTTGATAACTCAGTTGCCGAGAATCCGAATCTTAAAACCTCCGGCATCCTGACCGTGCTGGCCGCGACCAATGTGGGTGGCCCGGACACAGATGCGAATCTGAATCTGCAAGTCAACGGAGTGCAGGCATCCGCCACCACCGGTGGTATCTACCTGCAATCGCCCCAGTTCCTGCGCATTCTCAACAATGGACTGCGAACTGCGGGGCCGGCAGGTGACATACAAGTCGTGACAACCAGCGGTGGTCTGGAAGTTTCCGGCAACATCATGGCCGCAGGCTCCGGCCGTATCCAGCTGACCACAGCCGACGAACTCAAAGTGAATTCGCTGATTGCATCGGAAACCGGTGACATTTTCCTGACGGGCCGGCGCGTCAGCACAAACAACGCGGGCAACATACAAACCGGTGGCAGCGGAGCATTGAACCTGACGGCCACGGACGGCGAGATCGTGATTGATCCGTCCAACTCGCTGATCGCTCAGGACGGTGGCATTGTTCTGCAGGCGACGGGAAACGTGGTGCTCTCCGAGCTGCGCACGGCCGGCAGCGTCACAATCAGCTCAGATACAGGCAACGTCTTTGACAACAACGACACCACAACACAACGTCGCACGAATATCACGGGTGCTGAGGTGCGATTGAAGGCTGTCAATATCGGCCAGCAGCCCGTTGATTTCTTCACAGGACTGCCTGAGGCACTGGACGTCAGCATCACAGGAGCTCTTAGTGTTGACGTCACCGGATTTGCCGCTTTGCAGGGTGTCATTGCCACCACTGGAACGCTGTCTGCCGAAACACTGTTCCTGATGTCAGAACAGAACCTGAACTTTGCCACTCTGAATCCCTCCGTCGTGAATCTGGCCCTGCTGGGGGATCTGGATGGCAACGCGGACGGCACGGTGTTTCTGAATACCGAAGTTGTGGTGCCCGGCAATCTGCGAATCACGGCCGCCGATATTGATGGTGGCACGGCCGGCATCCGTCTGCTGGCAGAAAATCTGCTGCTGACTTCCGGCCAGTCCGAATCGGCTCGAGTGACGCTGAATGCTCCGGGCACGGGTGCGATTGGCGGCCTTGATGCTCGATCAAAAGGCTCTTTGCAGCTGCAGGCAACTACCCCAGTGCAGCTGCGCGACCTCGATGGCGACACGCTGGCACTGGCATCCGTGGCCAGCAGCGGCGACCTCGTTTTAAGTGCTGCCGGCACCATACTGGTGCAGAACAAGCTGCAGACCGGTGGTCTGGTAAGACTTTCCACAACCGGTGATCTGTCGGTCAATGCCTCCATTGATCCGGACATTGTGAATCTGACGGCCGATGGTGACATTCTGCTGAATGGTCAGATTGTGGCGACTCAGCAGATTGTGATCTCAGCCGGAGCCGATGGTGATGGGAACCTCAGTTCCAGTGCCGCTGGCAGTCTCCAGGCGGGCAGTGGAAATACGGGCGATATTCTGCTCAAGGCCGGTGACACCAGTGGCTTGATTGAACTGCAGGGACCAGTGAACGCCGGGGCCGGACTGGTCATTCGCGCCGTTGGCGGGTCGGTCAATGCCTTCAGTCAGCTGACCTCCCGGACGCTGCAGATTGATGCGGCCACGGGAATCGGGAATCAGACGCCACTGCAGGTACAGGCCCGCACAATTGCAGCCAACACGCTCAGCGGAAATGTGGCACTGACCAATAACGTTGCGGCTGTCTGTACCAGCCTGACCACTTCCGCAGGCAGCCTGTTCTACAGTGGCAATGGCAACACCGATGTTCTTGCTGCTGTGACGGACGAAGGTGACATCCAACTGCAGACCGTCGGTGGCAATCTGACGATAGGACAGGTAATCGCCAATGCCGGCTCTGTCTTACTCCGCACGTTCGAAGCAGGCTCCGTGCTGATCAATTCCGCACGTGCCGCAACAATTCTGCAGGTCGAGGCTGCCGAATCAATCGCCGAAGTCGGTGCAGACACCGATGCCGATCTGCAGGGGCCACAGATAGCCCTGCAGGCCGGTACCGGAATTGGCAGTGCCGGCAAAGCACTGGAACTGGATGGTCCAGAGCTGCAACTGACGGCATCCACCGACACCGGTGACATCCGCCTGCACACGCTCTCAGGAGTCACTGTGTCCACAGTGATCGAGGCAACTGGGCTGACGATCCGGGATCAGAATCAAACGGGCGGGCAGCACCAGATCGAACTGGTTTCCAACGCCATGATCGTCCTGGCTGCCAGCGTCCTGAATAACTCGCTCGGTGATATCCAGCTGCTGGCTGATGGCGATCTGCAGCAGCTTGCCTCTGCATCCGTCCAGACTGCAGGCCTCGGTACTGTCACACTGCGTGCCGGTCAGACGCAGGGGGGCAGCGTCAGTTCCATCGGCCACAGTATTACGATGGAAGACGGATCACAGATCGACAGCGATCAAGGCAGCATAACACTGCAAGCCACCGGCGATGTCCGGTTGGGAACCGTCCGCAGTGCTGGTGGTCGGATTGTTGCCAGCGCCGGCACAATCACCTCCATCGGCCGAATCTCTGACAATACCCTGACAGAAGCTGCCAATATCATCACCAGCGGCTCCGTCAGCCTGTCTGCCAGTGGCAATGTCGGCGGTCCGGGAAATGATGAAGACATCGACTTCGAAGCACCGCGACTGGAAGCCGTCTCAAACTTCGGCAGCCTGCACCTGCGTTCAACTGGCTCGGTCCGACTGGAAGGACAGGGGCTGCGAACCCTGGGAACGGCGGGCAATATTCACCTCGTGACAGACGCAGGCGATCTTGAGGTTGCCGCAGACGTCCAGGCGGCAAATGCCGGAAATATTCGACTGGAGGCCAAAGATCGGCTGACGCTCAGCCGGTTGGTAGCTTCACAGTCCGGCTTTATCACGCTCAACGGAGCCAGCGTTACTGCGTCGGCCGACGGAGATGTCAGCACAGCAGGAAATGGCAGTATTGTCCTGAATGCCTTTGAACAGGACATTCTGCTGGACGCGCAGCAGACCCTTGTCGCTGGTAACGGACTGGTCTCACTGCAGGCCAATCGCCATATCAGCCTCGGCGCAATTCAAACCGCAGGCAATGTTGTTGCCGTTGCCGTCAACGGAGACATCTTCGACAACAACGACGATACCACCAGTCGCCGACTGAATATCACGGCAGCCAATCTGACGCTGACCGCAAACGCCATTGGCACGCCACCCGACAGTTTCTTCGTCGAACTGCCAAACGGACTGGAAATTGACCTGACAGGCACGCTCACGGTTCAGGCCCAAAGCTTCGCTGCTCTGCACGGAAACATCAACGGTACCGGTAACCTCGCAGCACAGACACTGTTCCTGATGTCCGATCAGGACCTCGTTTATTCCACCACAGGCACGCCACAGGTCACGAACCTTGCACTGCTGGCAGACCTTGACAATAACGGTAATGGAAAACTGGTACTGCAGACTCCGGTTGCCGCGAATGGCAACCTGCGGATCTCAGCAAATGACATTGATGCCGGCACCAGCGGCGCTCAGTTATCAGCAGTCCAGTTGCTGGTCCGTTCCGGACAGTCCGAGCAGATCCGTGTTGATCTGAAACCTGCCGGTGTGGGGCAACCTGGAACGCTGGACGCCGCGTCTGCTGCCGATCTGGAGATTGTCGCCGACAGTGCCGTGCAACTGCAGGACCTGAACGGCGACGGTACCGCTTTGCAGTCCAGTCTGCCTACCGGCAACCTGTCACTGCTGACGAACGGAAACCTGCTGGTCAGCAGCAAGCTGCAGACCAGTGGCAATATTACTCTGTATTCCACTGGCAACCTGACCGTCAATGCTCAGATCGACCCTGAGCAGGTCAGCCTCTCGGCAGCCGACGATATTCTGATTAACAGTCGTATTGACGCGGTCCGACTTGTTAAGATTTCTGCTGGCGATGATGGAACCGGCAGCCTGCTGACCACCGCGGCATCACGGATTGAAGCGACAAATGGTGCCGCGATCGGCGACATCATACTGTCCACAGGCTCAACAGTCGGCAGCATGCAGCTCAATGGTTTCATCCGCGCTGCCGGTAAGCTTTCGGCCAGTGTCCCCGCAGGTAGTCTGAACGCAGATGCCGAACTGCAGGCCGGGATTCTGCAACTGCAGGCAGCAACCGGTATCGGACAGGCTGCCCCGATCCGTGTCAGCGCCGCCAGCATCACAGCCGAAACTCAGAATGGCGATCTCCAGCTGATCAGCAGTGGACCAACGGTATTCGACAGTCTTTCTACCGGAACTGGTGACATTCGAATTACCAGCAATGGTCACTCCGACTTCAGTAATGTCCGCACAAACAATGGCCAACTGCGACTGAATGTCGTGAATGGCAACCTGAAACTTGGAACAGGGGCTGCCGTCACCGGCTCAATCTTTCTGACCACCACCAGCAGTGGTAATCTGCTGATCGACCTTGCTAACGCATCTGGTCTGCTCGTTGCTGACTCAGCCGGCTCTATCACCGATTCAACTAATGACACAGACATCGACATCAATGCAGCACAGATTCAGTTGCGCGCCCGCAGCGGGATCGGCACAACCACGAACGCCCTCGGCCTGAGTGGCCCGAGTGCCACAGTGACCGCGTTGACAGCCACAGGCGATATCGTACTCCAGACCGGCTCGTCCATCACCGTCGGACAAGTCGATCAGCAGAGTGGCCTGCAGATCTCGGATCCGGACAATGCGGATGGACAGAATCTGATCAGTGTTACCGCAGCCGGACGCTTGATCATCGACAGTCCAATCGTGAATCAATCAGCCGGCAGTATTCAGCTGACTGCCACTGATCACATCATTCAAAGTGCCTCGACACTGATTCTGACAAGCGGTTCTGGCCTGATCAGTCTGGTCGCCGGAACTGCTCAAAGCAGCATCGGAGCCGACATCACAATGCAGGACGGCGCGGGAATCGTCAGTCAGCAGGGACGCATTCAACTGCACAGCAGTGGTTCCGTACGACTCAGCTCCGTACGCAGTACCAGCGGACGACTGGAAATACAGGCCGGGACCACCACCGTCGCCGGCAGTCTCCTTGATAACACTCAGGCTGAATCGCCCAATCTGCTGACCAGCGGGTCCGTCAGCCTGTCTGCCAGTGGCAATGTCGGCGGTCCGGGAAATGATGAAGACATCGACTTCGATGCACCGCGACTGGAAGCCGTCTCAAACTTCGGCAGTCTGCACCTGCGATCAACCGGCTCCGTCCGACTGGAAGGACAGGGGCTGCGAACCCTGGGAACGGCGGGCAATATTCACCTCGTGACAGACGCAGGCGATCTTGAGGTTGCCGCAGACGTCCAGGCGGCAAATGCCGGAAATATTCGACTGGAGGCCAAAGATCGGCTGACGCTCAGCCGGTTGGTAGCTTCACAGTCCGGCTTTATCACGCTCAACGGAGCCAGCGTTACTGCGTCGGCCGACGGAGATGTCAGCACAGCAGGAAATGGCAGTATTGTCCTGAATGCCTTTGAACAGGACATTCTGCTGGACGCGCAGCAGACCCTTGTCGCTGGTAACGGACTGGTCTCACTGCAGGCCAATCGCCATATCAGCCTCGGCGCAATTCAAACCGCAGGCAATGTTGTTGCCGTTGCCGTCAACGGAGACATCTTCGACAACAACGACGATACCACCAGTCGCCGACTGAATATCACGGCAGCCAATCTGACGCTGACCGCAAACGCCATTGGCACGCCACCCGACAGTTTCTTCGTCGAACTGCCAAACGGACTGGAAATTGACCTGACAGGCACGCTCACGGTTCAGGCCCAAAGCTTCGCTGCTCTGCACGGAAACATCAACGGTACCGGTAACCTCGCAGCACAGACACTGTTCCTGATGTCCGATCAGGACCTCGTTTATTCCACCACAGGCACGCCACAGGTCACGAACCTTGCACTGCTGGCAGACCTTGACAACAACGGTGACGGAACCGTGGTTCTGCAGAACCCCGTGGCAGTCTCTGGTAACCTGCGTCTTTCGGGCCACGACATCGATGGCGGCGTTGACGGCATCCGTTTGACAGCGCAGCGCATGCTGTTGCGGTCTGGTTCCAGCGAAGATATCTCCGTTCGTTCAGCATCAACCAGTCTACCGCTGCTCCTCGATGCTGCCACCTCAGCCAATCTTCGCATCACGGCGGCTGCTGGTCTGCAGCTGCGCGACCTGAACGCGGATGGTTCAGCGTTCGCATCCTCTGGCGCCACGGGACAGCTCAACCTGACCGCCGCCGACACGATCCACGTCGTCGATAAAATATTAACAGCCGGTAGCGTCAATCTGAACGCAACGGGGCAGATCGTGATCGATGGAGCCATCGATCCGGAGACCATCACCCTCACCGCCTCTGACGACATTCAGATCAATAATGCGCTGGTCGCCACACACTTGATCACGGTCACTGCCGGCACCGATGGCACTGGCAGCATCAGTTCCACCAGTGCCGGAACACTGACAGCCAGCGGCCCGGGAAACACAGGAGAGATCCGGCTGACCAGTGGTGACGTTGCCGGAGCAATCCAGTTGCACGGCCGAGTCGAATCAGCCGCCGACATGACGATCACGGCCACCGGTGGCGCGATCAACGGAACTGCTGAGCTGCTGGCACAGTCGCTGAGAATGACTGCTGCCACCGGCATTGGAAACCTGAATCCGCTGAATATTACAACCGGCAACGTGGAGGCCAACACAGCCAACGGCGATCTGCGGCTGCAGAACAGTCTGGCTGCGGTTTACACCAGTCTCAGCACCGGAACCGGGCTGATCAGCGTCACGACCGCGGGTACCGCCGAATTTCAGAATGTGCAGACTTCTGACGGCGACATCCAGATATTCTCAGAATCCGCAGCGATTTTTGTTGACAATGTCAAAGCGGGCTCAACTGGAAACGTACTGCGAATCAACAGTGAGACGCTTGCTGAGCTCAATTCCGACTCTGCCGCCGATCTGACGGCCGATCGTATCATTCTGCTGACCAATCGCGGCATCGGCAGCGTCAGCAATGCATTGGAACTCAGCGGATCAGGACTGCAGCTGACCGCCGTCAGCCGAAGCGGCAGCATTGTTCTGACAGCCGATACCACGGTAGAAGTCGCCACTGCTTTGGACCAGAGTGGTCTGCAAACCGGCATTCCCGGACAACCCGCCGGAGGCAATGGCAGTGCAGACCCACAGGTACTCAGCCTGACAACCACCGGATCCCTGCTGATCAATGCTGACGTCAGCAATTTTGCCGGCGGCGATGTACTGCTGCAGGCAGGTGCTGAAATCCGACAGCAAAGCCCAACCACCATCACAGCGATTGATTCCGGGGCAATTCAGCTGCAGGCGATTGGTGATATTCGACTAAGCACACTGCAGTCCAGGGCGTCCGTAGAGGTTCGCAGCCAGCAGGGCAGCATCATCGACAACAATGACTCACCCGGCAATCGACGTACAAACGTCTCGGCCGATTCACTACTGCTGCAGGCTGTCAGCATTGGCCAGCCCCCGGCAGCCTTTTTCACCGATCTGCCGGAAGCTCTTGAAGTCTCACTCACGGGCGCACTGTCGGTTGATGTTGCGGGCTTCGCTGCAATTCACGGCACAATCGGCACCACCAATGCACTTCGCGCTGACACGCTGTTCCTGATGTCTGACGAGCACTTGAATCTGGGGGCTGTATCTCAACAGCAGGTCAACAACTTTGCGGCCATCGCAGACCTCGATCGCAATGGAAGTGGAACGATCAATTTCAGCCAGCCGGTTGCAGTGGCGGGCAATCTGCGTCTGCAGGCTGCAGACCTCGATGCCGGTGCGGAACCAATTCGCGTCACGGCCCAGCGAACTCTGGCGACATCGCAGCAGTCTGAACTGTTCCTGCTGACTCCTTTAAACATCGGCCCCGGAAATCCTGGACAGTTTGATGGCGTGGCCGGTGACAACCTGCATGTCTCAGCCAGGGATTCTCTGGTCCTGACCGACCTGAATGGTGATGGTAATGCTCTGTCTGCAGCGAAGATCATCGAGGCCAGTTCATCTGCAGATCTGCAGGTCGCTGCCAGCATCACGACCACCGAAGAAATCCAGTTACTGGCGACGCGCACGCTGTCAGCTGACGGGGCTCTGACAAGCCGCGACATCTTTCTGCGCGGTGATGACATCAACCTCACCGCACGTCTCGCTGCAGCGCGAACCGCAGTCCTCGAAGCAGGTCCGGGGGGCATCGGTGGGATCAACGTCAGCTCAACGGGACAGATTCTGGCCGGAAATCAGCCGGGAACGGGCAACATCACGCTGCGTTCCGGTTCCAGGAGTGGCGATATTCAACTGGATGGAATGCTGCAGGCCGGAAATCAGCTGGATATCACGGCTGGCGGCGGTCGCATTACGGGATTCGGACAGTTGGCAGCTGCGGAGATTTCACTGCAGTCTGGAAAGGGTATCGGCAACAATGCACCGCTGCAGCTGGCTGCCGATCGGATTGTGGCTGAAACCAGCACCGGCGATATTCTGCTGCGGAATTCGCAGGCCGGCAATTTTGCTCGTCTGCAGAGCCAGACCGGAAATATTGATGTGACCGGCGACGGTGATACTCTGGTGCAATCGGCATTTACTTCAACCGGTCACATCCGGCTGCAGGCCGCCGCTGGCCAGTTGACGATCGTCAGTGCCACCGTGGCCACAGCTGGCGATCTCAGTCTCAGCACCGTGGACACTGGCTCGATCCTGATTGGTCGCGCTATCACTCCCGACCTGCTGTTCGTTTCAGCCGCCACGACCATTGCGGAACTGGGCAGTGACGTCGATGTGGACCTCGCGGCTCGTAATGTTGCCCTCGAAGCACGCTTCGGAATCGGCACGTCTGCCAACAGCCTTGAACTGCAGGCGTCCAACCTTGCCGCACAGACTCAGTCGGGCGATATCCGCCTCGACGCAACCGACAGTATCACAATATCCACTGTAGCTGAACTTTCAGGCCTGCGGATTCTGGCCCCGACCGCGCCACAGGGCACGATCCGTCTGACATCAACAAATGCTCTGGACGTCGCCGCTGCCGTTATGAATGACACGGGCGGTGATATCCAGTTACTGGCTGGTACTAATCTCCGTCTGCAGAGTGACGCGGCCGTCGCCACCACGGGTCAGGGTAGCCTGCTGCTGGTCGCCGGTTTCCGTCCCCCGGGCGATCAGCGCAC
>CAXBSH010000131.1:0-13298 GCA_963977705.1 uncultured Planctomycetaceae bacterium | reverse complement strand
GGCCCCACGAAAGTTCACACACGGGTTGTCTGCGCACGCGATGCCCACCCAACCAAATTTCCCACCCAACCAACGAATCCCTCCCACCACACCCACACCCACACCCACTGAATTCCGAAACACTCGGGCTATGCCCCACCCGCATGCACTCCACAAAAACACAGACCCGGACACTCGGAAAACCAATGAAATCGGAAAACCAATGAAATAGGGACATCATTGCTGATGTCCCTCGTATCTTTTCACGCTTCCCAGACAGAATCACAGAATTATTGCTCTGTCGAAGATGCCTGTTCCACCGCACCTCGAGATTCCCCTGTCAGGAAATTGTCAACACGAGCACTCTCCTGCAGTTTCTCAAATGTCTCGCCGACCATCCGCTGCACTTCCCGCTCCGTCAGATCGGCGTGCAACTGAGCCTCAACGTCCGCCATGTCATGCTCCACTGGCTCCGTCAGGCCCTCAAACTTCAGAATCGCGTACTGGCTCGGACCCACCTGAACTACGCCGGATAGTTCGCCGGGCTGCTTCATGCGGAAAGCTGCAGCACGCAGGTTTTCGTGAGCTCCCGAATTCCTGCGAATCGGAGGTATCACACCACCCAGCGCCCGACTGTTCGGCTCCATCGAATAATCCCGAGCCAGACTTTCGAAGTCGTCCGGATTGTTCTTTGCCTTTTCCCAGATCTCAGTCGCTCGACGAACGTTGTCGAGCACAATCATCCGCGCCTTGACTCGCTGCCCATAATTGTCCTCATAGGCCTCCTGAATCATTTCCCGGGTAATCGTCACATCGCGACCCGCCAGTTTCCGCAAGGCCAGCATCGGCCAGATAACGTCTCGACGATACTGCTGCGGCGTCAGATTCCGCTCCGCCTCCAGCATCTTGTACCACTGGTCCAGAGCCAGTCCGAATTTCTTCGAAATCTCGAGGATCTCCTGATCCACTTCCGACTCAGTCACCGTCAAACCTCGGCGCGAACATTCCTGCTGAATGATCATCCGATTGATCATATTCTCCAGTACTTCCCGCCCATGCCGCTCGACACATTCGCGAGCCAGCGCATCCCACGTGATGGCCTCACCATTCACTCGAGCATATGACGGCTTGGTCGCATCAGGAGCTTCGGCCGCCACATTGGCTCGACCCGGCTGTTCCGCCGCCTGTCCACTCCGCGCACGCCACACCTGCATGCCGACTCCGCCAGCCAGCAGAATCATCAATGTGCCACCAAACAGCAATCCGAAACGGCCGGGACGAGTCGCAGTGGGTGCAATAACAGGAGCTGGGACCTGGTCTTCCATGACTAGACTCCGGAGTTTCAGAAGAATGACCGTGGGCTGCCGTGACATCCTGAGTGGCAGCAAACAATGAGCCCGACATCGCATTGAACGTCGAGACCACTGCATACCGGCGTTATACGGGGTTTTTCAAAAAATCGTCAAGTTCGCTTTTTGACTCAATCTCACGTCAGTCTGTGTTTGAGAAACCACCGTTTTCTGCTATACTCTGGATTCGCGACAAGTCTGCCGTAAAGTGTTATTTCATCAAGTGTTACGCGTGGTGCCCGGACGCACCTCGAAAAATTCCTCGGCAGACCACCAATCAGGAGTGCTTCAGCTTGTCTACAGACGGTTCTGCGGGCGATTCTTCAGCCTCAACTGATGTACGTGTGTTTCGGACCGACATCCAGTCGGAAATGCAGACCAGTTACCTGACTTACGCGATGAGCGTGATCATCAGTCGGGCATTGCCGGACGTTCGCGACGGCCTGAAACCGTCCCAACGACGAATTCTTGTGGCGATGAACGATCTGAATCTCAGCCCCGGTGCCGGCCGCAAGAAATGCGCGAAGATCGCCGGCGACACCAGCGGTAATTATCATCCGCACGGTGAAGGTGCCATCTATCCGGCTCTGGTCCGAATGGCTCAGGACTGGGTAATGCGAGAAGTTCTGATCGACAAACAGGGCAACTTCGGTTCGCTCGCCGGATTGCCGCCGGCCGCCATGCGTTACACTGAAGCAAGGCTTTCAACCGCCGCCGCTGAGATGCTGCGGGATCTGGATCGAGAAACCGTCGATTTTGCTCCCACCTACGACAACGACAGACTTGAACCTGTTGTCCTGCCCGCACGGTTTCCCAATCTGCTGGTGAACGGATCGAATGGTATTGCTGTGGGTATGGCCACCAGCATTCCGCCTCACAACATGGCTGAAGTCTGCGAAGCCGTCATTCGCGTGATTGATCGCCCTGACGTCACGTTGGACGAACTGCTGGACGTCATGCCCGGCCCGGATTTTCCAACCGGTGGAATTATCTGCGGCTGCATGGGCATTCGCCAGGCATATCTCACGGGTCGTTCCACTCTCACGCTCCGCTCCAGGACTCACTTCGAAACTGAAAAGAATTCCGACGTCATCGTGGTCACCGAAATCCCCTACATGGAGACTCGAGATCGCATCCGTGAAAAACTGGAATTGCTGGTCGCCGAAGAGCGCATCAAAGGGATCTCGCGTATTGTCGACCTGACGGACCGGAACGTCCCCCCGTGGCAGGTGCGATTGCACATCGTGCTGAAACGCGATGCCGACAAGGAAGTGGTACTGAATCAGCTGTTTCAGTTTTCACCACTGCAGGCAACGGTCAGCGTGATCCTGCTGGCGCTCGATGGAAACCGCCCGCAGCTGATGACCGTGCGTGTGCTGCTGGATGCGTTCATTCGCCATCGAGTGGACGTCATTCGGCGACGTACCGAGTTTCTGCTCAGAGAAGCTCGAAAACGCAAACACACCGTCGAAGGCCTGCTGCTGGCTCAGACAGATATCGATCGCATCATCAAAACCATTCGTGATTCTGCCAGCCGTGCCGCAGCCAAAGATGCTCTGCAGCTGGTCGCAGTCCCGGCCCCGCTTGTCTCGCGCGCCCTCGGTGACTCCGGATTTGCCGCATACGTTACCGAAAACGGCGATTCTCCAGAGTACTTCCTGTCCGCGAATCAGGCTGAAGCAATTGTTTCCATGCAGCTTGGCTCACTGGCCAATCTTGAGCGTGAGAAGCTGGCGGCCGAGCACCAGCATCTGCTGGAAAACATCGCCGAATACCTGCGATTACTCTCGGACGAAGCCAATCTCCGAGCGGTCGTTCGCGGTGATATGGAAGAGCTGCGAGCCCGTTTCCCGGATCGTCGCCGCACCACAATCTCCGAAGAAGAGCTGGGCGACTACGACAAGGAAGCACTGATCGCCGAACAGCCCATGGTCGTCACGCTGTCACAGCGTGGTTACATCAAGCGAGTTCCGCTGGACGTCTATGAGGCTCAGAATCGCGGTGGTAAGGGCATTCGCGGTGCTGCCACGGACGAAGAAGACCCGATCGCTCACCTGTTCGTCTCCAGTACTCATGATTACCTGCTGTTCTTCACGGATCGCGGACGCGTCCATTGGATCAAGGTCTATGATCTGCCCATGCAGGCGCGCACGGGCAAGGGTCGAGCACTGGCGAACCTGCTGGAGTTTGACGAAGGTGAGACAGTGGCCAACTGTTTCAACGTGCGATACTTCCCCGACGAAAAATATCTCGTTATCGCGACTCGTCAGGGCATCATCAAGAAGACAGCCCTGTCGGCCTATGGTCGACCGATGAAAGGCGGCATTATCGCTATTCGACTGGACGATGGCGATGCTCTGATCGATGTCCGCATCGTGGAAGGTGATCAGGATCTGGTGCTGTCAACATCGGGTGGCATGGCAATTCGCTTCAATCACGAAGATGTGCGTCCCATGGGTCGTGCCACGCGTGGTGTTAAAGGCATTACTCTGTCCCGTGATGAAACAGTCGTGGGGATGGTTGTCGCCGATTCTGATCGAACTCTGCTGAGCATTTGCGAGCAGGGGTACGGCAAGCGGACTCCGTTCGGTATTGCTGAGCCAGCGTCGTCAGAGCAACCTCTTCCAGAGGATGGTATGGCTGTTGCTGAGGAGCTTGCCGTCCCCGACTCATCTGAGGATGCCGCCGATGAATCAGCTCCAGGCAGCAACATGCGATATCGTCGTCAGCGGCGTGGTGGCAAAGGCCTGCGAGACATCAAAACAACGACTCGTAACGGACGCGTTGTGGATGTCCTGTCGGTCGCCGATGATGATGAAGTGCTGATGGTCACATCGCGAGGAAAGATTCAGCGTGTGCGAGCGTCGGATATCAGCACCATCGGTCGCAATACTCAGGGTGTTCGCATCATCCGTCTTGACGACGGTGATTCACTGACATCCTGTGCTGTGATACCCGGAGATGTTGTTGTGGAGGCAGCTGCGAAGGCTGCAGCCTCTGCAGCAATCTCAGCGGCGCCCACTGGTGTTCAACCACCAGCAGCTCTGCCCGGGCCTGAAGTGGCGTCAGCAGGCGAAGAAACAGCCTGAGCGGACTGGGGACGCCGTGCACTCACGGTTAATCCCTCGCCCTGACCACACCACGCCAGCACGATCGCAACAGGCGCTGACAATAATTGCAGGATCAGCCGGGGTTGCTCCGGATATCTCTGCAGCCACGCGCCTAAGCGATTGTGAGGCAGCATTCTGCGAATCAGGTTTCCGACGCTGCCCCATGCCCCAATCAAAGTCCGGTGCTGCTCGATCGAGATCTCTGTAAATCCAGCCTGCTCCAGAATCAGGTGCAGACTGGGGGCATTGAAGTGCTGCAGATGACGGGGCAGGTCGAGACAGTACCATGCTGACCCGAAAATTCTGGATTCAAGACATTCTGCATTTGGCACGCTGAAGATCAGCCGACCGCCCGGTTTGAGAATTCTCCGCACCTCAGACAAGGTCTGCAGCGGTTGCGGAGTATGTTCCAGCACCATCCACGCAGCGACCAGATCAAGCGATTCAGAGGGCAGGGCGGCCGTTTCAAGGGTCGCTGTCAGTACCTGCAGTCCGGCCGCACGAGCAACTGCTGCCGGCCCCTCGCACATTTCGACTCCACTGACAGACCAGCCCTGCGACTTCAGTTTCAACAGCCACGCACCAGTGGCACAACCGAGTTCGAGAGCCACGGGCGAAACTCCCGGAGCCGTCCGGACAGCGTCGGGCACCGGTTGTGTTCGATCATCCATCAGCCAGTAGTAGAGACGCCTGAGTCCTGGCAGACGTCGCAATGGCAGCCACCGCAGATACCACGGTGTACTGTCTGCCGGCCGGCTGACAGCACTGTCTGCTGAAACTGCCGCAGAATTCGTCTGCAGTGCTGTAACAGCAGCCTGATGCGGCGCATATCCCACGGGATAACAGTCTGCAAGACACTCGTCAGCAGGGCGAGGATTCAGATAGCGGTGATTGCAGCCCTCGCAGCGCACGACAGTAAAACGTCCCGGCAGATGACAACGAACGTCAGCAGAAGTCAACAGAGGCCGGTTGCTGACTTCCTGGCAAAGGGGGCAGGCGATGGACTTGAGCTTGAGCTCCATTATGGTCGGCTCCTGAAAATCTGTCGGCCTCGAGGCTGACAGCAGACACGCCAGAGTCTGTTCGGGTCAGTGCCAGTCACGCCGAGTCCTCCACCAGACCCCCAGCAGCAGCGGAGTCTGAACAAGTGCAACAGCGGCAGCATATCCGACTGCGATTCCTTCGACACCATAGAACCAGCCCAGCGTCAGTTGAGCGATAGCGGTCGTCAGGTTGGAGAGCACTGAAGCGACCAGAAAAGGATCACGCTTATGAGCTCTGACGTAGAGATTAGCACAAAGTCCGGGCTGATTTGCAACAAATCCGAACGCCAGTATGGCGGTCGCCCGTAACGGCAGCAGTCCGGCCGACAGTAATTCACCGAGACGCGTGTTGCTGCCTATCGCCAGCCAGACAATACCAGTCAGCCCCACAGCCGCCGTTGCCATCAGGACGATAGAGACTCGGGCACTGCGAAAGAAGATCTGATCGAGTACCTCAAAACGTCGTTCAGCAATCAGACTGCCGAACAGCGGTCGTCGTGTTTCGACCCACGCGAGTGCCGCCCCCTGAGCCGCCGTCAGAATGCTCCACGTCATCCCCAGTCTGGCAGCATCACCATCCGGTTGCCGCCGAAAGACGAACAGCAGTGGCAGTTGAATCGCCAGCCACAGCATGATTCCCTGAATCGCTATTCGCCATTGCAGTGGAAGTACTTCCTGACGCCAGTCAATCCGTGCAGCGTCGGAGTCACCCGAGACGAATTCACTGAAAAACCGTCCGTAACGACGATGGATCAGCCAAAGATCGCACAGCAGTCGAACAGCGGCCGACATCACGAGGGACCACAAACCAAAGCCAGTCATCAGACAGCACCAGACGACGACAGTTCCTCCAATCGCCTGCCAGAATCGCGTCCGATTCAGCAGTTCCACCTGATGACACCCTTCAAGGATCGAAAGCCACGGCAGTTGTGTCAGCTGAATCGCGGTAATGGCCGTCAGCAGCAACCACGGCAGCTGCCATGTCACTGTCGCACGAGCACTTGCCGCGGACACCCCCACAGATTCCTGACTGCCAAAAAACACCAGCCCGGAGGGAAACAACGCCAACAGAAAGATCAGTGCCGCAATCCGATACCAACGACTCATCAGAACGCCAAGCGAGATCAGGCGGGCTTTCGACGCGGGCTGCCCCAGCAGAATTCCGTGCTCCAGCCTCAAGCCAGCCCACTCATGACTGGCCATGTTAATGATCACGACATGCAGGCCTAACTCAATCAGTACCTGCATCCCCAGCAGGCTGCTGAAGGCATAGTAGTAGTCACGTGCCGCTGGCAGCAGGCAGGCAATCAACAGGATCTGTGTCACCGGCCCGGTGCAGACCTGCCAGACACGAGCGAGCACGGAAAACACGATTGCCCGATTTACCCCCACGACAGTCTGCGTTGCCACAGGATTGCCTGCGGAGTCCTCGCGGGGCAACGAGGGTTCTGCTGAGCACGGATCGTCGCTGATCAACCTGAATAGCTCCGATAGCGGGCTCAGTGAAGGAAATCGCAGAACATGGTCATGACTGTAACGCAGTCACCCCTGACCAGACAATACGCGAAGTCCAGCCCGAATCGCTGAAAAAGATGTCAGTCTGCGGCGAATTTCAGCCTGAAAATACCGTCTGCCCCAACAGCCTCGGGCCTGAAAGACCAGAAAAACGTCGGAAAACTCGGATTATCGGCCATCCACCGCGGATTACTCACATCTGGAACACTTTTTGCTCCCCAGGGAGTAAAGGCAGATTCTCAACACCTTTAAGTATCTACGTAGCCCATGCAAGTTCTAGTTCGACCTGAACAGTCGGCGTCCCTCGAGACTCGGCAGTCGACCAACCTGAGCAAACCCGGCACAGACGTCTGGCAACGTCTGCAGGCGGGACTTGAGCAGTGGTTTCAGGCGACCGCAGCCTTCCTGAATTGCCTTGCAAGTGGTCGGCGGATCCCCACCGAAATTGAGCGTCTTCTGAGCCCACATCAACAGCAGCAGCTGCATGAATGGCGGCGTCGCTACTGCCTGCACAGTCACCGCCCAGTAACGTGGGCGTGGCCTGCAGCAGTGGACGTGCAACTGCACGTCGATGGTTCGCTGCAGATTATGGACTGTGATTTTTCAGTCCCTTCAGGACTGGATCGGTTATGCAGTTCCGGCATTCACAGTGCATCCGAAACGAGGGCTCTGATTCTGAATCAGTTGTTTGGCTGCGGCCAGAACCCGTGGAGCGGTCGGCGAGCAGTGCTGCTTGACCCGGACTCAACCGGCACATCACGACGCAGTAATGAGTTTCTGTCGTGGTTACTGGATGTGCCACTGGTGACAGCAACGGAACTGGCTATCGATCGCAACGAATTACTGCTGCAGACAGGTCGCAGCCATCAGCCCGTTGATGTGATCATCCGCAGAGTGGATGATGATCTGCTGGACCCTAATTGTGGTCGACCGGATTCTCTGACCGGAGTCCCGGGCATTGTCAGACACTGGCAGGAAGGAAAAGTATCGATCCTGAATCCACCAGGAACCGGCCTGTTGCGTCATCGCAGCATGCTGTCCCTGATCCCCGAGTGTATTCGCATCTTCCATGCACAGCAGCCACTGCTGGACCTGGTACCGACTCTGAGTCTGGAACGAGCAGAAGTGCGGGCAGGAGTTTTCAGAGACGCGGATCATTACGCAATCCGCCCTGATGACCCATTACATCCTGCTCGACCCTGGTTCGGCGGTTCCACGGACTCCGGATCACTGGATGTGCTGCGCCAGCGAGTTGAAATGAGTCCGGCCCGCTGGGTTGCGCGTCCCCTGCAACTGGAAAACTCCGGACGTACCAGCCTGCGTCTGTTCGGCACACTGCAGCACAGTTTTCGTCTGCTGCCGGCCGCTCTGATGCGTCCCTGTGAACCCGACGGCGGAGCCGCCACACTGATCAACAGTGACACGCGAATGGCGGTTGTATGGCAGGAATCGGGCCTTTGAAGTGCGCTGAAGGGTTCGTTCAGGAATTCCAGAGAGCAGTGACCGGGATGCCGTCATCGACGACGGGGACTGGCCTGTTTTCTGCATTGGGAACTCGTAATTCCGGATCAATTCCCATCGCATAGTAGACGGTCGCCGCCAGGTCCTCTGGACGCACGGGCGTATCGACAGGAAACGCGGCATCCTTGTCCGATGCACCGTATAATGTGCCCCCTGGAATACCGGCTCCGGCAACAAGTCCGGAAAACAGGGTGCTCCAGTGATCTCGGCCCCACTGCGGATTGGCTTTCGGTGTTCGGCCCATTTCGCCGACAGCTACCACAAGCGTCTCCTGCAGAAGTCCGCGTTCATCAAGATCTGTCAGCAGGGCAGAGCAGGCCTGATCAAACGTGGGCAGCAGGTGGCGTCTGACATCATCACTGTTGCGATGAGAATCCCAGCTGTAGCCATCCACACAGTCATAGTGCACAGTGACATAACGCACACCGGCTTCCACCAGACGCCGTGCCATCAAAGCAGACTGACCGAACAGGTGCCGCCCATAGCGTTCCCGCACCTCAGCCGACTCAGCTTTGATGTTCAGTGCGGCACGAGTTCGAGGCGATGTCATCAGCGAAAAAGCTCGCTGCCGAAATGCGTCAAATCCATCCGCCCTGCCGGAACGCTCTACGGATTGCATCTGCAGATCGAACTGCTGCAGCAGCGACTGACGTCGCTGCAGACGCACATCCGAAACATCTGCAGGAGCCTTCAGATCTGCAATCTGGAACGAGAGTTCATCATCGGTACATTCACGCCAGTACGGATTGTCCTGAATGTCGCGTTTCTGAATTGAAGTTGTCAGTGGATTGTAGCGAGGCCCCAGCCAGCCCGCATGTTCTCCAGGACGCGGATACTGTCCCTTTTCCTGCAGTGCGCCGAGGGAATTCGGAAGGACCATATAGGAAGGTAATTCTGCACTGAGTCCCACACGCTGCTGGTCCGTGTATTCCACGATGGCCCCCATGGATGGCCAGTCTCTGGGGGTCGGCGAAAAACCACCGCCGATCGGTACATGCCAGCGTTTCCCGGTCTGCAGATAATGCCCTCCGCCACTGTGATCATTGAATGAATGCGAAAAGTTGCGCACCACACAGTACTTATCTGACACCGCGGCAAGTCGCGGCAGATACTCGCTGATCAGCAGCCCGGGTGTGCGACAGGCCGTCGGTCGAAACGGGCCGCGAATCTGTTCAGGAGCATGGGGTTTCAGATCAAACGTTTCAAGTTGACTGGGACCGCCGAACAGCATCAGAAAGATGACGGACTTAGCCCGCGTCTGAGGCTGTGAGACCGTCGTTGCTGCCAGCAGCTGTGGCAGTGAAAGGCCGAATAACCCGGAACCTGCCGAAAGGATGCAACGGCGAGTCGTGCCATCACAGACGGAACGCGGCTTGCCATAGATGGACAACATCTGAGCACTCCGGCGGTACGGCGACAAACACACAAACAACGGGGGAAAACCGGCTGGCGACACGATGCCCTGATCCGGTCAGAAACCCTGTTATTCTGCACAGCCAGCAGCCGTCCTGCAATATCCCCATCAGAGAATCCGGCAATGGCTGTCAACTTTGTGCAGCGATTGCAGCGACCGCGACAGGCTCAACGAGGTCGATGACGCGGATGGGTCCCTCGAACACGCATCCGCTGTCCCCGGTCATCCATCGTCCAGCGAGATGGATCCAGATCCTCGCAATACAGGTTATCCAGCCGCGGTGTGGCACGCAGCCTGTCGGAAACATCATCGATTGCAGCAAAGGCAGAGTCACTGCCGGGAAAACACTGGCAGCCTGACAATACAGCCGGCAGCAGCATCAGTAATCCAGCAAGAGTCTTGCGCATTCCGACACCCTGGTTCATGAGACAATATCGTATTTGAGGATGGGCACCACCCCGTTTCGTTATCGGCCAACGGCAGCCGATTCACATCGATCAGCAGCCACACAAATTGCGCAGATGGAAAAGTCGGAATCTCGACCCGGTTCCCTTACGAAGACGCTCCGGCAGAAATCGCCGATCGGAACCGGGCAGTAGCAAGCTCAGGCAGCCGGCGATACACTGCCGCAGGGAATCACAGCATACTTCGGATTCGCAGGACAACGGTGGGGTGTTCGCGATCCGGAACAGTCGGATGCCTGGAGCTGCGGCGATGAGGCAGATTGATACAGCAATCCTGAGATCAGGCCTTGTCAGCCTGATGTTGATTTTTTTCCTGGGGCAGGGCGGTGTTGTCTCCGCTGCACCTGACGACTATTCAAAAGTCCGATCTGTGCTGCGTGATCGCTGTTTCGCCTGTCACGGGGCACTGAAACAAGAGGCTGGCCTGCGACTGGATACCGTCAGTTCCATGCTGAAAGGCGGTGACAGTGGTGCCGTTCTGAAAGCCGGAGATGCAGCCACCAGTCTGCTGGTGCAACGTACGGAGTCCTCAGATCCAGCTGAGCGTATGCCTCCGGAAGGCGAACCGCTGAAACAGGCCGAACTGGCTGCTCTTCGGGCATGGATTTCCGCCGGCGCACAGGCTCCTGCTGACGAACAGGCAGAAGAAGATCCCCGCAGTCACTGGTCATTTCTGCCTCCGGTCCGCCCCGTTCTGCCGCAGAATACGGACAGTGCCTGGGTCAGGACTCCCATCGATGCATTCATCTCGGCCGAACATCGTCGGAATGGACTGACACCACAGTCGGCTGCAGACCGATTGACGTGGCTGCGGCGCGTGACACTTGACCTCACAGGTCTGCCTCCGGGAACGGCAGAGCAGGCTATGTTTCTGGCAGATGAATCGCCCGCAGCGTGGGACCGCGTTGTAGATCGCCTGCTCGCCTCGCCTCAATACGGAGAACGCTGGGGACGTCACTGGATGGATATCTGGCGGTACAGTGACTGGTGGGGCCTTGGTGCTGAAGTGCGGAACTCACAAAAGCACCTCTGGCACTGGCGGGACTGGGTCGTGGAATCCGTAAATCACGACAAGGGTTATGACCAGATGCTGCGTGAGATGCTGGCTGCAGATGAGCTGTATCCTGACGATATGGATCGCCTGCGGGCCACCGGTTTTCTGGCGCGACAGTATTTCAAATTCAACCGCACCAGCTGGCTGGATGAAACCATTCAGCACACATTCAAAGCCATGCTGGGGATGACATTCAACTGTGCCAAGTGCCACGACCATAAGTACGACCCGCTGTCACAGCAGGAGTACTATCAGTTGCGAGCATTTTTCGAGCCCTATCAGATACGAACAGAATCCGCAGGAGGGATACTGGACTTCGAACAGGACGGGATTCCCAGAGCGTTCGACTGCAACCTCACAGCAGAAACGTGGATTCATCTGCGTGGAGACGATCGCAACCCGGACAAAAGTCGCCCGATCGCACCTACGATCCCTGCCTTCCTGTCTGTACCTCTGCCACCGATTGAACCCGTCAGGCTGCCACCCGAAGCGATTCAGCCAGCGTTGCGTGCTGAGGTTCTGCGAGCCCTGAGACAAACTGCTGCCGACGGAATTGCCCGCGCAGAGAAAGCTATTGCATCCGCAAAAGAACAGCAGGCGAAAGTGCTGCAGGAAGCAGCTGCTGCACCGACAGAGCCGAAACCTGTCGAGGAGCAGTCGGTGTTACTGGATGAGCGTTTCACAGAATGGCCCTCGGACCGCTGGAAAGTCTCCGGCGGCACGTGGGCTCGTGTCGCAGACGGCCTGCAGCAGTCGCTCGTTGGATCCCAGGAAGCATTGCTGCAGTTACAGCAACCGATTCACGGAGACTTTGAGGCCACGCTGGAATACACGCCGATGTCGGGAGATCTCTGGAAATCGGCAGGCCTGCATTTCGACACAGAAAACGGCGATCGCGTTACTGTCTATCTCAGCAGTTACGCTGAGGGCCCGAAGGTGCAGATTGCATGGCGACAGGGCGGAGTCCAGGACTATCCGCAGGATGCGATGCAGCAGCGAAAAGTGGATCTGAATCAGCATCATCGGCTGACGGTGCGAGTACGTGGAAAGCTGCTGAACGTGCTGGTCAATGACGAATTGGCACTGGTCCGAGTACTGCCGTTTGCTCGACGCAACGGAGGCTTTGAACTGATGGCCTTTGACTGCGTTGCCATTTTTCACCAAATGATCGTAAAGACCTTGCCGGCAGGTGTGCGGATGCAGGGTGACACTTCGGCTCAGCTCAGTCCGGAAGCTGCAGCAGCGGCAGTGCATGCCGCAGAGCTGCAGTTGAAGAAGGCCAGAGCAGAGGCTGAGTTGATTGATCGAAAGGCTGCAGCGGAGCTGGCAACGGTCGCTTCAGCAGAAGACGCAGACACCGTGGCCGCAGTCACCACTGCAGCGATCGAAGCTGAACGAGCCGTCGCAATCCTCGCTGCAGAAGCCGCAGTCGCCGAGTCGAAGCGAGTGCTGCTGGCAGCAGTCCCGGAAAAAGTGGCTGAACTGTCGAAGGCGGTTGAAAAATCTGAGGCAGAATTGAAAGCAATTCAATCGGCAGCTCTTCCGGCAAAATGGACGCCTCTTGTCGGGGCTCTGAAGACACTGGAAAGCAACCTTGAATCAGAAGACTCCCGACGTCGCCCCTTCCCGCAGACCAGCACAGGTCGCCGACGGAATCTGGCCGCATGGATTACACATCCGCAGAACCCACTGACGGCTCGAGTTGCGGTAAATCATGTGTGGGTGCGACATTTTGGACGCGGACTTGTTCCCACGGTTTTTGACTTCGGCCGAAAAGGGGCTCGCCCAACGCACCCGCAGCTGCTTGACTGGCTGGCTGTTGAGCTGGTGGAAAACAACTGGAGTCTGA
>CAXBSH010000130.1:0-13321 GCA_963977705.1 uncultured Planctomycetaceae bacterium | reverse complement strand
TGAAGCCCATGCTACTGCGATCACCAAGCATCGGTTCGGTGAGAGGTTATGAGCACACGGAATGGCAGAGCGACGGCACAACGTGCGCCGCGTGGCGGGTTTGTGTGGGCAAAGGGCGGCCGGGCAGGAATGACGCGAGGGACAAAAGTCGTAGTCTGGGCTTTAGCCCGGGCACGAAAACCTCGTCAGCGTTGAAATCCCCAGTGTTTTTGAAAGGATGGGGCCGAGCAGGAATGCTCGGGCTACGGGGGAGGGTGAACGACGACAGCGGAACAGTGACAATTGATTTCGGCTCGGCGGGAGCCTGGCCCTCCCGAGTGGGCTGTGGGTTTACTGGATACTGACCACTGACCACTGGATCCGGCTCGGCAGGAGCCTCGCCCTCCCATGGGGGCTTGGAGTGCGTTGCACGCTGAGCACGGAAAACGGAAAACTGTTTTATCGGAGTCGAGTGTGCTGGGCAGTGATCTGGATGAGTGCGTCAGTCAGGCGATCGATGTCGTTGTGGGTATTGTACAGCCCGAATGACGGCCGAACGGTTGCGGTGAGGTTGAATCGCTGTAGAGAGGGCTGAGCACAGTGGTGTCCGGCCCTGACGGCAATTCCCTGCTGATCGAGCAACTGACCAGTTTTTTCAGGCTCGAGTCCGGGAAGTACGAGTGACAGGACTCCGACGCGATGTCGAGGATTTCCGATCATCCGGAGTCCGGGGACTGAACGGAGTCGCATGATGGCGTATTCAAGCAGTTGGTGTTCATGGTGCTGGATTGCTGGCCAGCCGACCGCAGAGATGTAATCAATGGCGGCGTGCAGACCCACGGCATCAGCGATACTGGGGGTACCGGCTTCAAACCTGGCGGGAGGGTCATTATACGTTGTGTGGTCGAAACTGACGGTCCTGATCATATTACCTCCGCCCTGCCATGGCGGCAGCGTCTGCTGAATTTCGCGTCGCATGTAGACGGCGCCGATGCCGGTGGGGGCGTATAATTTATGTCCTGAAAATACGTAGAAGTCGCAGCCAATCTGCTGTACGTTGACGGGCATGTGTGAAACAGATTGTGCTCCATCGATCAGGACAAGAGCATTGTGTCGCTTCGCTGCAGCAGTCATCCGTTCGACTGGCAGGATAGTGCCAAGACTGTTTGAGGCGTGCGTAAGTGCGACAAATTTCGTACGTGGCCCAAGCAGTGCTTCGTAGGCGTCCAACTGAATTTCGCCACGATCATCAACAGGTGCCACTTTGATGACGGCCCCGGTTTCTCTTGCGACCATCTGCCACGGAACGATATTGGCGTGGTGTTCGAGGACTGTGAGAACGATTTCATCACCTGGGCGAAGAGAGATACTGCCGGCAGTCCGGGCAACAAGGTTGATTGCTTCGGTTGTGCCACGGACAAAAACAATCTCCTCGGATGAAGCAGCACCAAGGAACTGCTTTACTCGATCTCTGGCAGCCTCCCACGCATCGGTGGCCCTTGCAGCAAGCGAATGCGCGGCTCGATGAATGTTGGAATTATCGTGCAGGTAAAAGTGGGAGACGGCGTCGATAACGCTGCGGGGTTTTTGAGTTGTTGCGGCATTATCCAGCCAGACGAGTGGCTTACCGTGCACCTGCTGCTGCAGGATAGGAAAGTCGCGGCGGATGTCGGTGGGGTTGAAGGGACGGAAGTTAAGATTCGCGGGCGCGGTGTGCGCTGCTTTTCGCAGCAGCTGGGGCAGCAGCGTTTCAAGGCTGTGGGATGGCAGACCATGGTTGGCTGCAGGCCGTGAATTGTTGTGCAGCAGGCTGACGAACTG
The DNA here is from genome assembly GCA_963977705.1 of uncultured Planctomycetaceae bacterium. Classification (GTDB taxonomy): domain Bacteria; phylum Planctomycetota; class Planctomycetia; order Planctomycetales; family Planctomycetaceae; genus SXXK01. The sequence goes on along the minus strand of CAXBSH010000130.1, from coordinate 11,521 downwards.
AGCAGCCCCCATGGCGCTCGAGGGCTGGGGGGAAAAGTGGAGCGGCGCCGGAATTTGATCGCTGATGGTGAAATCAGGACCGGACGCGTCTGGCAGCGGCAGAGTCGAGTCGTGTGATTGCGGTGCGCTAAGGCCAGCCTGCTGCAGCAGTTGCGCAGCGATCTTCTGAACATCGATGGTAAGTCTGTCCGTGGACACTTCAGGCAGATTGTGGTTCATGGAGGCTGCTCAGCTATTTGATTTTGGGAGAGCGATTTTCGTAGTCGTGGTAGTAACCGACTTCGACATTTTCGAGAACAGCGAGGGCGTCATCTGTGAGCACAGCGCAGGAGCAGTAGAGTGTGAGCAGGTAGGATGCTACTCCGAGGCCGTCAAGTCCCATGAGTCTTGCCGAGAGACTGGGCATGATCTCGCCCGGAATTCCAGTCTGGTGCAGTCCGACGACGCCCTGATCTGCTTCGCCAACGCGGAGCAGAAGAATGCTGGTTGTGCCGAGTGTCTGATTTGACTGGCTGCGACTTTTCATTTCGAGTTTATCGCAGGGGATGATGGGCACACCGCGCCAGAGCAGTACGGGTGATCCGCAGAGTGTTGTTGTGACCGGTGGCACACCGCGCCATGTGCATTCCCGTTCGAAGGCGGCGATGGCTTTGGGGTGAGCGAGGAAGAAGGCTGGTTTTTTCCAGACGAGTGCGAGCAGTTCGTCGAGGTCATCCGGTGTGGGAGCACCATACCGTGTGCTGATGCGCATGGCTGGGTCGACGGAGTGGATGAGACCGAATTTTTTATTGTTGATGAGTTCCCATTCCTGTCGCTCGCGGATTCCTTCGATGGTCAGCCTGATCTGTTCCTCCAGCTGATTCAAAGGTCCGTTGTAGAGGTCAGAGACTCGGGTATGGACACGGACGACGGTCTGGACGGCAGAGAGCGAGTATTCGCGTGGGGTTGCGGAGTAGTCGACGAAGGTTTCTGGAATTTCGACGTTTTCAGCGAATCCAGAGACGAGGTCGATGTTTCGTTCACCATAGCGATTGACGGTGGATCGGAGTTCCAGATGGGTGCGAATGGCCTGTTCGAATTCGGATCTTTGGGACGGGTTTTCGGTCAGAACGGCATCCAGATCTCGTCTTGAGAGCGTGAGGAGTGTGCAGGGAGTGATCGTTCTGACGGTGACATCCGAGAGGCTGTCTGAGACGAGATCAGATTCGCCGAAGAACTCGCCTTCTGTCAGGAGAGCGAGTCTGAGATTTGTGCCGTGGATTCCTTTGCTGAGGACTTCCACCTGTCCCTGTGCGATGATGAAGAATTTATTTCCGTCTTCGCCTTCTCCGATCAGTTTGTTTCCGAGCGAGACAGTTTCCGAACGGAACCTGTTTGCCATTCTGCTGATGATTGCGGTTGAGAGTCCTGAGAAGAGCGGTACGCTGCGGAGTGATTCGGGTGCGAATGAGCAGTTTCCGTCGAGCAGATCGACGGGGATTCTTTCGGCTTTGCTGAGTTCGACCTTTGTTCTGTTGACTCTGTATGTGCCACCGTCGACCTGCACCCACGGCAGCATGGTGAGCAGGAACCGTGGCGTGATGGACATCATCCGCGGTGCAGTTTTTGTAGTACTGGCCAGATTGCGGGCAACGGCGGTAGTGACACTGCGCTGCAGAAGATTGTCAGACACTGGCAGCTCCTGGGAAAAGGTTTGTAGATAGATAACGTTCGCCGAGGTCCGGGAGCATGACAACGATTCGTTTGCCGGCGTATTCGGATCGAGCGGCAAGCTGCAGTGCGGCGTATGCTGCAGCTCCGCAGCTGATACCGCAGAGCAGGCCTTCCGTGCGTGCAAGTCGACGAGTGGTTTCGGCTGCGGCTTCGTCAGTGACGGTTACCACTTCATTGATAATGTTGAGGTTGAGATTGGGTGGCAGGAATCCGGGTCCGATTCCCTGAATCGAGTGTCGTCCGGGTTTGATGGGAAGTCCTGCGAGTGTTTGGGAGATGATGGGGCTGGCGGCAGGTTCTACGGCGACGATGTGGACATCGGGGTTTCTGCTGCGGAGTACTTCGCCAACACCGGTGATCGTGCCACCGGTGCCAACACCTGCGACAAAAACGTCGATCTGACCGGCGGTGTCCTGCCAGATTTCCTCGGCTGTTGTGCGACGGTGAACTTCCGGGTTTGCGGGATTCTGAAATTGTCGAGGCATGAAGCAGCGTCCGGCGGAATAGGCGAGGATCTGTTCGGCCCTGCGGATCGCTCCGGCCATTCCTTCAATCGCTGGTGTGAGAATCAATTCGGCACCGAAGGCGAGTATGAGCCGTCTTCGTTCAGTGGTCGCAGTCTCGGGCATGGCAATCTGCAGGTGGTATCCACGTGCGGCGCAAACGCAGGCCAGTCCGATTCCGGTGTTACCACTGGAAGCTTCGAGCACTGTCATACCCGGTTGCAGGTCCCCTGAAGCTTCCGCTGCACTGATCATTGCGCGTGCAATGCGGTCTTTCACGCTCCACAGTGGGTTCAGGTTTTCAACTTTAGCGATGATTTCAGCCGGCAGCTCGGGGGCCAGTCGACGCAGTCTGACAAGCGGAGTGTGGCCGATGCAGTCAATAATGGAATCGCGAATTCCATGTTGCTGCTGCGGTGTGTCGGCTTGAGGAGCAGACATGGTGCGGCATTTCGAGACACGCGACGGTGTTAAACCGGGGGAATGCGTGAAAGCCTGCGGGCGAGTGTGGAGATGCCCGTCGTGAGAAATGCTGCCATGGCTGGCTGGCACGAGTGCGGCGATCGCCGTGTGACGACTTCCGTGACCCGGCAGTCTGCCAGAGCAGGGGGAATACGCAAGTGTGGGGGGCTGTTAATTCTGAATTCTGCGAAAACAACGACAATTTTGGTCGTGCTTCTCTGGATGATCTTGACACAAAATGCCGAAAATATAAAATAGCACCTTCTAGGTCGTGGTTTGTTTTTTGCTGTGTTTGCCGATTTTTTGGTGTTTTGGGCGTTCTGTGGTTGCAATAAAAACACAAGTCAGTCGTGGAATAAAAGGAGCGGTTCCAAATGCAGTTCAGTGACCGGTGTCTGGTTGGTGTGTCGCGGCGGGTGCGCGGGTTTACTCTCATTGAGTTGTTGGTGGTGATTGCGATTATTGCGATTCTGGTTGCATTGCTGCTTCCGGCGGTGCAGCAGGCTCGTGAGGCGGCGCGCAGAACCCAGTGCAAAAACAATCTCAAGCAACTGGGGATTGCCATGCATAACTACCATGACGTGTTCAATCGATTCCCGATGGGATTTTCTGACCCCGTCGTTGGCAACTCAGAGCGAATTTCCGGTGGTTGGGCGTGGTCTGCCTATTTGCTGCCGTATCTGGAGCAGGGCAATCTGTGGCAGCAGCTGGATTTCCGTACGACGCCGTATGCTTTGACCACTGTGGGTGGGCAGGCGGTTCAGAATCAGTTGCTGACCGCTACCCCGTTGCCTGTTTACAACTGCCCAACGGATGCTCGTCCGGCCGCCGCCGCCAACAATGCGGGTAGTGCGGGTTCCGGGGCCGGGACAGCACTGACGGCACTGACCAGTTACCAGGGGTGCCTGGGGGCATTTGATGGTGCACCCTGCAATACAAGCGGCACGGAAGTCACGCTGGATTCGCGGAATAATGGAATTCTCGTGGTGAATGGTTCGGTGTCATTTCGGGACGTCACTGACGGAACCTCGAATGTGATCATGATTGGTGAGGTCCGCTACATTCCGAATGTGACGGATGTGGCTGGGAATACGGTCGGTTCATCACGGCAGTACGTCTACGGGAATGTGACGACCGGTGGTGGTCCGCAGTGCAGCAACAATGCGTACAACAACAATGGTGCACACAACCACATTCGCTCGACTCGCCATAAGCTGAATGGGCCGTTGATTGGTGGTTCAACGCTGCATCGGGCGTTTCACAGTCTGCACACCGGGGGTGCTCAGTTTCTGCTGGCTGATGGTTCAGTTCGGTTTCTCAGCGAAAACGTTGACCATTCGGGAACCAATTATTCGGCCGCCGTTGTGAATGGTCCCTACGGCACCTATCAGCGTCTGGCCGGCATGAATGATGGTCAGGTGCTGGGGGAGTTCTGAGCAATGACTGCACTGTATTGTCCGGGCCTGCAGCGGCTGGTCGTGTATTGGAAGGCGAAGGGTAAAGGAGTGGGCATGAAGAGGATCGGGGATACTGGACTGCTGATGCTGTGCGGTCTGTTGCTGGGGTGTGGTGGCAGTACTGGTCCGGAACTGGCAGAGGTTTCGGGGACTGTCACGATTCAGGGGCAACCGGCAGCGCGAGTCTCTGTGATGTTCTATCCTGAGGTTGAGGGAGGTTCACCTTCCATAGGTGCTACGGATGCTGAGGGCCATTACACGCTGATGTTCAGTGCCGATCGATCGGGTGCGATGCCGGGGAAGCAGCGGGTTGAAATTCAGGCTCTGGAACCGGAATACGATGATGCCGGGAAGGTTGTGGGGCCGCCGGCCACTGTTGTTCCGAAGTCCTATCAGTTGCCAGGGGCACTGTCAGCTGAGGTACAGCCGGGTAGTAACACGATTGATTTCCGGCTGGATTGATGGGTGAGTGATGATGGGGTGATTTACCAGGTTTTTGGCTGCACTGGAAATGCAGCAGAAGGGCAGGTTTTTATGCGTCGAGTGAACAGGAATTTCGAAGTTGAGCACCGGGGGCGTGGCGGATTTACGTTGATCGAGTTGCTGGTGGTCATCGCGATCATTGCGATTCTGGTGGCACTCCTGTTGCCAGCGGTCCAGCAGGCTCGTGAAGCCGCACGGCGAACGCAGTGCAAAAACAATCTGAAGCAGGTTGCTTTGGCGTTTCACAACTTCGAAGGCAGTTATGGCTTTCTGCCGACCAGTCTGCGTCCACCGTCGAACGTGGCCGGATCGACAGAACAGAGTCGAGTGTCCGTGCTCACGGAACTGTTGCCTTATCTGGAGCAGGACAATATTTATCGACAGTACAACAAAACGATCAACTGGAATCAGGGGACGAACATCCCGTTGTCGCAGACACGAATTCCGGCGTTTCAATGTCCATCAGATCCGCAGTCGGGAGTCCTCGATACGGCTCCTCCGGGAAGCAGCGGGCAGTATGTGCCGGGTATTGCCGCCACAACAGCCTATTCACCGATCTATGGAATTGCTCCCGGCGTGTTTACTCAGTTGCTGGGCCGCAATGCACCGGATCTGTTCCGTGATCCGTCCTCGGTCTTTGCGGGCGAGAATCCGCCGTACACATACGTGCGTGGTTTCTTTCCAAAGAATGCGACGATCAGCTCAGGGACTGGTCTGCAGTCGGTGAAGGGGGCTCAGTTTCGCGACGTCCTTGATGGTCTCTCGAATACTCTGGCCATTGCTGAATCTGCCGGTCGTCCGTTTGTGTACGTGCGAGGTCGTCGGTTGGGAGGCGGGAATGCTCTGACTGATACGGATCCCGCATCGACGAATACGGATCGACTGAACTCCGGCGGCTGGTCGCGTCCGGCCAGTGACATCATGCTGTTCGGGGGCACGACCGCATCGAATGGTGTCCTCGGCGGGACATTTCCGATCAACGCGACAAACGGTCATAACCTGCGAGGACTGAATTACAGTCCAACGGCCGGAGTGTCGCAGGCAATTCTGGGGTTGCCTATCGGGATTCACGGAACGGCTGCTCCGTATTCGTTTCACACGGGAGGTGCGCAGTTTGCGTTGGGTGATGGCTCGGTCCGATTCGTGACCGAGAACATCAGCTTTTCCGTTTTCATCGCACTCGCGACTCCAGCCGGTGGCGAAGTGGTGGGTGAATTCTGAGGCAGGACGTATCTGGTTGCTGTGGACAGCAAGGAGTTGATGATGATTGGAATTCGCAGGTGGATTCAGGGTGCGGGTGTGTGGCTGGCGTGTGTGATTTTTGCCGGCTGCAATCAGCAGCCGGTATGGGAGATCGTGTATCCGGTTGAGGGCACCGTGACGTTGCGAGGGCAGGCTGTTGCAGACGCCGATCTGGTCCTGTTTCCTGAGGGTCAGGAGTGGCCTGAGACGGTGCGTCCGCGGGGACGAACCGGGCCGGACGGACGGTTTGTTGTATGGACGTATGAACCTGGCGATGGAGCCCCTGCCGGACGATACAAAGTCACACTGGTGAGAAACGCCGTTGGCCTGTCAAAAGGGGCTGTGGTGGCAAAGCCGAATGATCTGCCCTCGAAATATGAAAGGCTGGAGTCGACAGATCTGCAGGTGACGATTTCGGAGGGTGAGAACCGCTTGCCGGCGATTTCGCTCTGACAGTCGCCTGAAGCGGTGGTTTTGGCCGTAGTTCCGGTTGACACCTTTGGGAGGACTCGGTAAATCACGACCAGCATGGTGTTTGATGTGTCTGTTGGTCAGGGATTTTTCGATGAAGCTGTCGCGGAAGTCGGATTATGCTTTACGGGCTTTATTCACGCTGGTGGAGTCTCGAGGGCAGGGCCCGCTTTCGATTCGGGAGATCGCAGAGCGAAATGATATCCCACGGCGGTTTCTCGAACAGATCATGCTCGATCTGAAGGCGCGCGGCTGGGTACTAAGCATTCCTGGTCGTGATGGTGGATTTGAGTTGGCGAAGGATCCCGGCGATATCACGCTGGGGCAGGTCGTGCGGCATTTTGACGGTGTTCTGGCGCCAATTCCCTGTGTCTCCACGTCTCATTATGAGCCGTGTACTCAGGAAGGCAGCTGTCGTTTTCGTCGAGTGATGCTGGACATTCGTAACTATGTGGCGCGGATGATGGATACAGCGACCTTGGCGCGAGTGTTTTCCGGGAGTGTGGTTCGTCGGGAAGAAGTGTTCTCGCCGGAAATGACTTATGGTGATGGGATCTGAGATCCCCCTTTTTTGCCTTTGAAAATATCACAAACAAGGTAGTGTATAATATGATCTCTGGCCGATTGCCGGGTTTGGTGTCGAGTTTTGGCGGAATCATTCTGTGTTCGCTGCTGTGTGCACTGATCGTGGGGTGCGGTGGTTCCGGGAGCGGTGGTGCAGCAGAGGAAGTCAGTCTGCTGAACGTCTCCTACGATCCTACCCGCGAACTTTGGAAAGACGTGAACGCCGCGTTTCAGCGAACTGAGGAGGCTGCCGGGCGTGGGGTTGTGATTCGACAGTCGCATGGTGCCTCAGGCAGTCAGGCGCGGGCCGTGATTGATGGTCTGGAGGCGGACGTTGTATCGCTGGCGTTATGGTCGGATACGGACCAGTTGCGACAGGCGGGATTGCTGGCGGAGGGTTGGGAGCGTGCGTTGCCGGACCGCAGTCTGCCGTACACATCAACAATTGTGTTTGTCGTGCGAAAGGGCAATCCGAAGGGGATCCGGGAATGGTCGGATCTGGTTCGTGATGGGATTGAGGTGATCACACCGAATCCGAAGACCTCAGGGAACGGACGGCTGTCATTTCTGGCGGCGTGGGGGAGTGTGATTCTGAGTGGTGGGAGCGAGTCGGATGCGCGTGAGTTCGTGCGTCGATTGTACAGTCACGTGCCGGTGCTGGACACCGGCGCCCGTGGAGCGACGACAACGTTTGCGCAGAAGGGGTTGGGCGATGTGCATTTGACGTGGGAGAGTGAGGCGTGGCTGGAACTGCGTGAGTCGGGTGGTGAACTGGAACTGATCTATCCATCTCGCAGTATTCTGGCAGAGCCGCATGTCGCAGTGGTGGATCGAGTCGTGGATCAGCGTGGGACACGTGAGGTTGCCCGGCGTTATCTGGAGTTTCTCTACACGGCAGAGGGGCAGGAATTGATCGCGAAGCATGGCTATCGTCCAACGAACACGGAGGTGTTAGCGCGGCATCGAGCGGAGTTTCCTGAGTTGCAGCTGTTCCGCGTTGAGGAGGTGGCGGGTAGCTGGGCTGAACTGCAGGGTAAGTTCTTTGCGGATGGTGGGGAATTTGATCGGATTTATGAGCAGTGATGATTGAGTTTGGGCGGAGCGGAGTGGTTGGGGGGGGCAATTATGAGTGAATCGACTGAGCAGGGTGCTGACAGTGGCCGTGACGAATCGGAACTGTTGCTGCAGGTGGGAGAGGCGATTCGCAGTCTGCGATACGGTCAGGTGACTGTGATTGTGCATGATGGCGAGGTGGTTCAGATTGATCGCCTTGAGCGTCGGCGTCTGAATCGCGGTCGTGGGGGCAATCCGAGCATCCGTCGGGAGTAGTTTTATGGGCGCAGGTATCCGAGGTGCGAAAAGCAATCCGTTGCCCGGTTTCGGGGCAGGTGTGTCATTAACGATTGCCTGGCTGGGAGTACTGCTGGTGTTCCCGGTGCTGGCCTGTCTGTTGAAAGCAGGGACTCTGAGCTGGTCGGAATTTGCTGGTGTGGTGTGGTCTGCTCGGGCTCGTGCAGCCTGTCTGCTGACATTTGGTTTATCAGCGATTTCGGCAGTACTGGATCTGGTGCTGGGCACGCTGCTTGCCTGGGTGCTGGTACGGTATCGTTTTCCGGGTCGTCGACTGATGGATGCGGTGATTGATCTGCCTTTAGCTTTGCCGACAGCGGTTGCGGGTCTGGTGTATTCGGGTTTGTATGTCAAAACGGGCTGGCTGGGTCAGTATCTGGTTCCATTGGGGATCGAGGGGGCCTATTCGAGGCTGGCGATTGTGCTGGTGCTGACATTTCTGGGCCTGCCGTTTGTTGTGCGAACGGTACAGCCGTTGCTGGCCAGTCTGGAGCCGGAGCTGGAGGAGGCGGCTGAATCTTTGGGCGCCAGTCGTTGGGCGACGTTTGTGCGGGTGCTCTTACCGGCTCTGCGTCCGGCCATGGTGACGGGCGGAGTTCTGGCATTTGCTCGAGGTTTGGGGGAGTATGGTTCGGTCGTCTTTGTCTCCGGCAATATGCCCTTTCGGACGGAAATTGCACCGGTGCTGATCGTGCAGAAACTTGAAGAATTTGCGACCGCGGAGGCGACGGCGATCGCAGTGGTGCTGCTGGGTTTTTCGATGGCATCACTCGGACTGATCAGCTGGCTGGAGAGCAGGAGGCTCAGACATGCACGTTAGTGGCCGGTCGCAGTCATCGAGTGCTGCGGGAGTGTCTGTGAACGCAGATCCGTTATGGCTGCGGATACTGCTGATCGGTACCGCGGTGCTGATCACTGTGGTATTGATTTTTGTGCCGCTGGTTTATGTGTTTGTGCAGGCATTTTCCGGTGGTGTGAGTGCATGGTGGGCCGAGCTCACGGCTGATCCGGATACTCGTCACGCCATGCTGCTGACGCTCTCAGTTGTACCTGTAGCGGTGGTTGGCAACACGATCTTCGGGATTGCGGCTGCCTGGACTCTGACTCGTTTTGAGTTTCGCGGACGGCTGTTGCTGCTGACGCTGCTGGATCTTCCGTTTGCCGTTTCACCGGTGGTTGCGGGACTGGCAATCCTGCTGATCTATGGTTCGAACGGGTGGCTGGGTCCACTATTGAAATCTGCTGGAGTGCAGGTGGTTTTTGCATGGCCCGGTCTGGTGCTGGCGACAACGTTTGTGACGCTGCCGTTTGTGGCTCGCGAGTTGATACCGTTGATGGAGTCTCTGGGGGCAGATGAGGAGTTGGCCGCGGTAAGTCTGGGGGCGAGTGCGTGGGACATGTTTCTGCGGATCACGCTGCCGAATATACGCTGGGGGCTGTTATTCGGGGTGATTCAGTGTCATGCTCGCGCTATCGGCGAATTTGGTGCCGTCAAGGTGGTCTCGGGAGGAATCTCGGGACAGACGGATACGATGCCTCTGCGAGTTGAGAAGCTGTTTCAGGAATACAATAACCAGGGGTCGTATGCCGTGGCGTCGGTGCTGACACTGGTTGCGCTTATGACACTGATGGCCGGTTGGTTTCTGGAATCCTGGACAGGGCGTTCAGCAGGGTCTGCCGAACAGGGAGGTGCGTGATGTCGATCAGGATTCTGGGGGTCAGTCGTGCGTTCGGAAACTTTCAGGCTCTGTCTCAGGTAGACCTGCACGTACCATCGGGCAGTCTGACGGCACTGCTTGGGCCCTCTGGTTCGGGCAAGACGACACTGTTGCGGATCATTGCGGGACTTGAGTCTGCGGATACGGGGCAGGTGCAGTTTGACAACCGTGATGTGACGTCTCTGGCAGCGCGGGACCGCGGCGTCGGTTTTGTCTTTCAGCATTACGCTTTGTTTCGCCATATGTCGGTGGCTGAAAACATAGCCTTTGGGTTGCGTGTTCGTCGTGTTCCTGGGGCGGAAGTCAAACTTCGCGTCACAGAACTGCTGCGGCTTGTGCGACTGGAGGGGCTGGGAAATCGTCTGCCGTCCGAACTGTCGGGCGGGCAGCGTCAACGAGTCGCTCTGGCCCGAGCGCTGGCAGTGCGTCCTCAGATGCTGCTGCTGGACGAACCCTTTGGAGCACTGGATGCTCGTGTACGTCAGGAACTGCGTGGCTGGCTGCGGCGACTGCACCAGGAAATGCATGTGACCACCGTATTCGTGACTCATGATCAGGAAGAAGCCTTTGAAATGGCCGACCAGGTCGTGGTCATGAATCAGGGAAAGATTGAGCAAACCGGGTCGCCGCAGGAGGTCTTTGATCATCCGGCTACCAGCTTCGTGATGGATTTTCTGGGCAACGTCAATGTGTTTCATGGTCGTGTGACGTCCGGGCGTCTGGAAGCCGGTCCATTGAACATGGAGTATGCGGGCTATTCCCATACTGAACCACGGAATGCGACTGCATATGTTCGACCTCACGAGCTCGAGCTGGATCGTCAGCCGGGGCCCGGAGTTTTAACGGCGACAGTACTGCAGTTGACTCCTGCCGGAGCCATTATGCGTGCGCGTTTGCTGGCGGATGGCTTTGGCGTGGAATTGAATGTTGATCTGGTTCGCGAGCGGGCCGATCAGCTGGCACTGCAGATTGGAGAGCGAGTCTCTGTGCGGCCGCGCACCGCAAGAGTCTTCATGCCGGAGCCTGAGTATGTCATCTGAAGACAACGAAGTCCGGATCAGTGAAAAATCATGTACGCCGAGGACAAAAGGTAGCCCGAGCATTCCTGCTCGGCCCAATCCTTTAAAAAACACTGGGGATTTCAAGGGTGACACGAAGTTCGTGCCCGGGCTAAAGCCCAGACTACGACTGCTGTCCCTTACGTGCATCATGTGCGCACCTGCGGGTTGCGTTTGATGGTGTTGGCGAGAAACGCACTGGATACTGCTTCCGCGTCAGGGAACACATAACAGCTCAGACGCAAACGACAACACCCGTCAGTTTACGCTACCCGGGACTTGGCGTTCGTTACTGCGTGGTGGACTTCCTGTTTCACCGCGGCGTGGGGGACGCGATCCGAGAGGTGTGAGTGGGGTGAGTTTTCCGCAGAGACGCTGAGGCGCAGAGAGTTTGGCTTTGTGTGTGGGGTGTTCTCAGCGTCTCCGCGTCTCTGCGGAAGATGGCTGTGTTATTGCGTCGTGGAGTTTCTGTTTCACGGCGGTGTGGGGGGCTGTGATCG
>CAXBSH010000129.1:0-13348 GCA_963977705.1 uncultured Planctomycetaceae bacterium | reverse complement strand
GACCAGGAAGAACCTTCAATGTCAGATCCGGAAGCCCATCCAATAACGATGAGGCAGTATTCGAGACGGCCTGCAGAGCGTGTTGATCGGCGACCTCCTGCAGAGTCTGTTCGAACACAGCAACCTCATCCGCGGGACAATTCCAGGAAACTCGCAGTACCGTCTGCTGCTGACCGGCCTGCCAGATGACATCGATCGAGTCAAACCAATGCACCCAGTCTGAGGCCACCAGCTGCTGGGCTGCCCGCTGCACGTCGGCAGCAGCACCCTCAAAGAGCTGAATCCGCGAGACTCCACAGTGAGGCCTTAACCGCACAACAAAGTCCACGGGCTGCCCAAAGTCCTGCTCAGCATGCAGCAGAAACCGAAACAGGTCATAGCCGGTCGTGGACTTCACCACTCGTTCACCAATGCGAACGACGCGACCACTCGGCAAACGCCAGTTCATCCCGCAGAGATTGTCGCACAATGCTCCGAATCGTGAGGACATCGGAGCATAGCCACTGGCCTGCAGCTGTGCGGCCAGACTGTGTTCCGACGACAACAGCAGCGGAAACCTGAAGCCAGCCGCTGACACCAGATCGTGCAGCTGCCGCCACGTTGTTGTGGCCGGCACGCAGGCCGTTCCATCAACCTCATCGAAATACGCCTGAAACAAGGCATCATCCCGCGAGCCGAACTTCTGAGCTTTGCCGTCCGATGAAACAGCAGTGGGCTGCCGAAAACTGCGGCTGCGGAACACCTTCAGAGGATTCAACTGATGACCTGGATTGAAGATCCGCGGAACTGCCAGCTGCAATCGCAAAGCCCGTTCACCGAAAATCAATGGCATATAAGCCGTCTTGTCGTTCCCGATTCCATGCTCGCCGGACAGCGTCCCACCAACCGCCACGACACGCTGCATCAAACGAGCACTGATCGCTTCCACATGCTCAATCTGGGCAGGCTGACGGGAATCAAACAGAAAGTTCGGGTGCAGATTGCCATCACCCGCATGAAACACGTTGATCACCGGCAGACCAGCGGCATCCGCCTCGTCATAGACCAACTGCAGAATCTCAGCCAGAGCACGACGGGGAATGACCGCATCCTGAACAAGGAAATCGGGACTCAGCTGCCCCATCAGACCGCCAGCCACTTTCCGCGCCTTCCAGAGACTCTGGCGAGTGGCCGCGTCATCGCTGTATTCGACAGCAGCCGCTCCGGAACTCCGCAGCACATCTGCCACAGCCTCGGCCCGCTGATCCACCAGCTGCGGTGGACCATCAATCTCAGTCACAATCAGAAAACAGTCCTGTGGCAGTCCCACAGCCAGCGGACTGTTCTCAACCATTGCGACATAGCGTGGATCCATGAGTTCGATGGCCACAGGAAAGGAAGAATGCAGCGCCAGGGCCTGCACCGCTTTTTCGGCAGTCTTCAGGTCACGAAACGTGGCTCGATAGGTCCAGCATTTCCGCGGACGGGGCACTACTCGCAGCCAGAATCTGGTGAATGCGGCCAGCGTGCCTTCCGACCCCACCAGCAGTCGTTTCCAGTCGTCACGCCACGCACCACGTCCACCAGCCGGTCCACCGAACTGCTGCACAGAGCCGTCCAGAAACACAGCTTCCACACCCAGCACATAGTTGCTGGTCACTCCATAGCGAAAGCAGTGAGCCCCACCGGCATTCATGGCCACATTGCCACCCAGTGTGCAGACCGGTCCGCTACTGGGATCAGGGGGATAAAATAAACCGTGTGGTGCCAGTGCTGCGTCCAGCTGATTCAGTACGACTCCGGATTCCACTTCGCAGCAGAAATTCGCCCGGTCGATGCTGCGAATAGCACGCAACCCGGACGTGTGAACCAGGACTCCACCTTCCGCCGCCACGGGACCGCCGGACAACGATGTTCCGGCACCACGAAGTGTGACCGGCACGCGCAATTGCGGAGCCGCTTTCATCAGATCGGCCAGTTCAGCGGCATCTGCCGGCAGCACCACCGCCTGAGGTCTGAACGACCGATATCCAATGGCATCTGTGTCGTAACCGGCCAGCTGCGCAGGTGCCGTCAGCACACGGCCTCGACGGACGATCTGTTTCAGCTGAGCATGCAGTGCAGAATCCATCACGAGAACGCTTGCCTTGAGAAATCCGCAACCTGATCGCTGCGCACTGAGATCCGCTTCTGATGCGACCAGCAGCAACCGCCTGCCTCGAACTGGCCAGCTCTGGAATCTAACGGGCTGGTGGTTACAGATCCAGACAATTGGTCAAAGCAGTCGTTAACCGGGCAATTTTCCGCAGGTTGGGCGGAAACTTACCGGTTGTGAGTGCCCCCAGCCACGGGTGCCTGCTGAAACAGCTGCTGAGCACGGCTGAACAGAATCCATGACGTCAGGATGTATTTGTGGCCAGACTGCGGAACGTGACCACAATGCGAATGGGTGAAGTAAGCCGGTGCGATCACCATCCGCCCGGCCCGCGGCGAAATTCTGACCTGCTGGTAATAAAACTCCGTCTCCCCGCCGACTTCCACATCATTGAGGTAAAACATGAACAGCAGCACGCGGTGCAGAGCCTCATTATCCGGGAGATCAGGGTATACTTCGCTGTGCACATACGGGTACCCGCCCGAACTTTTCTCATACCGTTGAGCATTGATCGCACCCACACGAAACAGGCGCTGCATCAGCATCGGCAGCGCGGGCTGAGCGACTTCCGCAAAATTGTCGACGGTCACACTGACCAGTTCACCTGTCTGTGGATGCGCCAGTTTCAGCCCCAGCCCACTGATCATAGCCAGGGGGTGTTTGCTGAAATACTGCAGCATACCCTGAGTCGTAGCCTGGATCACCGGCTTCAGCAAGGCACGAAACTCAGGCCGATTGGACACATTCAGATCAAGGCTGCGTTTCTTCGCAGCATCCACCCCACCACCAGTCTGACCGGCTGTCAGATGCGGAGATTCGTCGAACGCCTGAAGCCACTGCTGGCAGAGTTCCGGACTGATGGCATTATCAATCACTTCGATCAGATGCGGCATCGAAACTTACCTGCAGGAACCCGAAGTCAATCCTGTTACACGTGTCTGCGCAGGATATCGCGACCACGAGCCTCTGACGAGTCCACTTCAGGCCAGAATGTCGTGCACGACATTCCCATAAACATCCGTCAGTCGAAAATTGCGACCAGCATAACGATAGGTCAGCCGAGTATGGTCCAGTCCCAGCAGGTGCAGAATCGTCGCATGCCAGTCATGCACATGGCATTTGTCTTCAACCGCCACCCCACCGTGCTCATCCGTAGACCCATAACTGAAGCCACCTTTGACACCGCCACCAGCCATCCAGTAGGTGTAGCCGCGATGATTGTGGTCACGTCCGCTGCCGTTCTGAGCATCCGGCGTACGGCCGAATTCACCGCCCCACATGACCAGCGTATCCCGCAGCAGATCTCGCTGAGCAAGGTCCGTCAGCAGTGCGGCGATCGGCTGATCAATCTCGGCAGTGCGCGCCTGCAGGTCCGTTTGCAGCCGCGTGTGATGATCCCAGTTGCCGTGATTGATCTCCACAAATCGCACGCCGGCTTCGACAAAACGGCGAGCCAGCAGGCACTGGCGTCCAAAGCCTGCGGTCGGTCCACCTGTCACTCCGTACAAATCCAGCGTGGCCTGACTTTCCGCTGACAGATCCATCAGATCAGGCAGAGTATCCTGCATGCGGAACGCCAGCTCATACGATTCAATCACCCCTTCAACTCCGGGCTGGACCTGCTCGCGAGCCAGCTTCTGGCGATTCAACTCCTGAATAAAATCCAGCTGTCGTCGCTGTTCCGTCCGTGATAACCGCGGATTGCGAATATCGGGCAGCGGGGCGGTGTTTCCGGCCATGCGTCCCTGCAGCGGTCCTCGCTGAACCGATGGTCCCACACGACTGCCAGCATACACCGCCGGAAGAAAGGCGCTGCCATAGTTCTGAGCAGATGCTGGCGGAGCATTCAGGGCCACAAATCCCGGCAGACTGTCGTTCTCTGTCCCCAACCCGTACAGCGTCCACGCACCCAGTGACGGACGCACAAACTGAGCATTTCCGGTATGCATCTGCGTGACCGCTCGCGGATGAGTTGGCTGATCACAGTGCATTGACCGCAGCAGACATAACCGGTCCGCATGTTCTGACAACGCCGGAAACAGATCAGAAATCCACAGGCCACTGTCACCACGCTGCTGAAAGCCTGAGACCGGTGCCATCAGAGTCCGACGTCCGGCACCCAGCGATTTCCCAGCATCCGCAATCAGCTGCGGTTTGTAATCAAACGTATCCACATGCGATGGACCTCCCTGCATACACAGGAAAATCACGCGCTTTGCCCGCGGTGGAAAATGAGAGGCCCTTGGAGCGAGGGGCTGAGTACTGGCTGGCACGGCAGGATCACCGGCCGTGTTCGCTTCATCCGCAGCGCGAGCCACCAGCCCGGCCAGTGCCAGGTAACCAAATCCCGCTGATGCCGTACGCAGTAATTCGCGACGCGAGGCCCCGATTTCAGCAGCCATACTCAACTCCCGCAGCTCAATTCACGAAGCGAAATTCGGCAGTGGCAAACAACGCCTGACAGAAACGCGCCAGAACAGCCGCGGAATCGTCGGTCTGACCTGACTGATCGGATTGCAGATACTGCAGACTGGCCTGCAGCTCATCGGCAGTCGGCGAGCGACTGCAAACCAGCTGAAACGCCAGCTTGATTCGGTCTTCTGAAGTCTTCACATCCTGCAATAAGCGACTGGACAGGACCTCAGACTGCTCAATCACAAAACTGTTGTTCAGCAGATACAAAGCCTGGGCCGGAGTGTTGGAGGTTTCACGCTGACCAATCACCATGCTGGGTTCCGCAAAGTCAAACACTTCCAGCGAGCGAGGCAGCAACCCGCGAGCCACCGGCAGGTAGACCGAACGATAGTTGACGCTGGCATCAAACAAATTCCCCTCGCCCTGACCCTGTCGAAATCGCCCGCCGAATCGCCCCTGTTGCAGCATTCGTCGGGCCGGCGGTCCGGCAGCCGGCGCAGCATCTCCGGGTGCACCTTCCAGCCCCGGTGCTGCTGTCGCCCGCATACCGGCAGACTGCATCTGCTGGGGAGCCATGACCGTACCCACCGGCCCATTGGGTCCCAGAATCGCCGATGGAAAACCGCTGATCATGGAACCACGCGGACGCTGCAGATCCAGTCGCCCACTGGCTGCCAGCATACAGTCTCGCAGCACTTCCGCCTCCAGTCGCCGCGGCTCGGCCCGAGCAAAGTACAGGTTGTCCGGATCCTGCTCAAATCGCTGCTGATCCCAGGCACTGCTGAGCCGATAGGCGCGAGTTGTTACGATTTCGCGAATCAGCTGCTTGATTGACCAGCCACCTTCGACGAACTGCACAGCCAGATAATCGAGCAGTTGCTGGTCTGTGGGCCCCGGTCCGGATGCGCCGAAGTTTTCTGTCTCACGGACAATCCCCGCACCAAACAGATGCAGCCAGATACGATTCACCATGACTCGAGCCGTCAGCGGATTCTGCTCGGCCGTCAGCCAGCGGGCCAGCTGCAGTCGCCCCGATCCGTTCTGCGGTAAAGACAGCTGCGGACCTGCCAGCACCTGCACAAAACCGCGAGGCACAATCTGAGCCTGCTGATCAATCTCACCGCGAATCAGTAATCGCGCGTCCTGTGGTCGATCGCGATCCTGTACCCCCATGCAGACTGTCAACGGTCGACCTGCTTCATCCACGCTGTTGATGCGAGTTGTCAGCTGTGTGGCCTGCTGGTCAAGCAGAAACTGATTGGCCTGATTCTGCTGCGGATTGGTACCGGCAGGGTTCGGTCGCAGAGCAGTTCGCCGAGCTTCCGCCGCCTGACGCTGCACTTCATCACGGCGTGTTCTGAGATCGGCCAGCTCCTCGGGCGTCATGGGAGTATCCGAGGGATTGGGATCGTCGACGGGCAGAATCAGCAGATTGGCCGGATGCCGATTTCGCTGGCTGCGCACTCCTCCGTAACAGGTCTCTGTACTTTGAAAGATGCCGGCCAGAGCATAATAGTCTGATTGTGGAATCGGATCGAATTTGTGATCGTGGCAGCGAGCACAGGCCACCGATACGCCAAGAAACACACGCGTGGTGACATCAATCTGCTCGTCAATCAGATCGGCCTGAAACTGTCGCGGATTCTGCTCAATCAAAGCCTTGGGGCCCAGCGCCAGAAAACCAGTGGCGATCAACTGGCTGGCCCACTGCGCGTCGGTCGCTGCCGGCAACAGATCCCCCGCAACCTGTTCACGAACAAACTGATCATAAGGCTTATCGGCATTGAACGAGTCAATGACGTAGTCGCGGTAACGCCACGCGTTCGGTGCGGAAACATCAACTTCCTTGCCGGACGATTCGGCAAACCGCACGACATCCAGCCAGTGTCGCCCCCAGCGTTCACCAAACTGTGGCATGGCCAGCAGTCGATCGGCCGTTACCTGCACCGCCTGCTGCGGATCATGCTGCCATGCGTCAGCGAATTCGTGCTGCTGCGCTGAAGTCGGTGGCAGACCGATCAGATCCAGACTGAGCCTTCGCAGCAGAGTCAACGGATCAGCATCAGGAGCCGGTTGCAGTCCGTGAGCCGTATACTGCTGAGCAAGCAGTCGATCAATCGGAGCGGCCGACCACGGTGCTGCCGGTGGAATTGCGGGCCGCCGCGGAACCTGGAACGCCCAGAAACTGCGGCCTTCAGCAATCTTCTCGGGCGTCACTTTTGACTGCACCACTTGCTCGGTCGGGACACGCGGGTCCGGTGCTCCCATTTCGATCCACTGACGAAAGTCAGAAATCACCTGTGGTGGCAGCTGTTGGTTGGGCGGCATCCGCAGCCCGCGATAATTGATGGCTTCCCACAACACACTGGCGTCCAGATCGCCGGGCACGACGGCCGGACCGGATTCACCGCCGATCCGCAGCGATTCGCGACTGGAAATGGACAGTCCGCCACGAATGCCCTGCCCACCATCGGTCGAATGACAGCGAGCACAACTTTCCAGCAACACCGGACGAATCTTCGCCTCGAAGAATTTCACCTGTTCGGGCGACAGGGGTGCCTGCGCAGAATCAGGTGACTCATCAGCCCGTGAAGCCGTGCAGAACGGAGCCTGCACGACCAAAGCCAGCAGCAGCCCCATTCGAACGATGGACAGCAGCATCTGCGATCTGAGCATAAGCGTAAGTCCTGAGAACAACAGCAATTGTGGGCACTGGCAGGTCGGTAAAGCATACCGGGAAGCCACGACAATGAGAACAGAGGCAGCTACAGTCTGTCAGAAACGGGGCTACCTCGGAATCCTGATATGCCGATTATTCGCCGTCCGGTCTGGCAGGGCGACGTCCCTCGCCGCCTTCACTGCCCGGAGCACGCCGTTCGGCGCCCGGACGCCCGCCGGGGCGTCCACCTGCCTGCTGCAGGCGAGACATGGCCTGCTGCATCTCTGTCCGGTCGACAGAGCCGTCCTTGTTGGCATCGACACGCTCCAGATTCTGCCGCATTCGTTCAGGAATCTCGTCACCCGACAGCTTACCGTCCTTATCTGCATCGCGAGTCTCGAACAGGCGACTGAGCATTTCGCCACTGACCTGGCCACTGCCCGCCGGTTGACCGGGGCGTCGCGGCTGACCAGCCGCTCCGGCTTCGCCGGTTGGGCGTCCGCCGGCATTTGGCAACCCGGCCGGCCGCAGCTCGTCATTGGAAAGTGTCCCGTCACCATTTTTATCCAGTTTGGCCAGCGCTTTGGCCGCATTTTCAATCTCTGCCGGCGACAGAGCCCCATCCTGATCGGCGTCCAGGGCCTGCATCAGAGGAGCGACCATGCGCTGGCGACCTGCCCCGCGAGCACCTTCCGGAGCATCCTGAGCCAGAGCGGGAATCGAGCAGGCGACCAGCGTCAGACCGGCCGTCAGATGGTGAGTGAAAGACATGGTTTCGTTCCTTAGTCAGAGGCAGCCAAATACGCGGCGAAAATCGGAAGACAACATCAGCAGCCTGCCACCACAGTCCGCCGCAGCAGGTGCCCGGCAGCAGTCAGCCCCTGAGGGCATTCCGTTCAGCACTGGACGGAATCCACACAACTTTTGATAATTTTTGCTCTGCTGCAGCGAATTGGCGATACAGGAACAGGTGCATGCGGTGTTTGTGGGAACATCGGGATCCAGAACTTTGACCGAGCTGATTCATGTCAACTGCAGACTCCAGCGACGATCTGCAACAGCTGCGTCAGGGCGGCGAACCAGCGCTCGCACAGCTGTTCGCCACCAGTCACGCTCGGCTGCAGAGAATTCTGCGTTTTCGCATCGATCCGCGAATTCGTGGTCGAGTGGATTCTGCTGACGTGCTGCAGGAAGCGTGGCTTACCGCCGCGCGACGCCTGTCCGACTATCTGCAGTCACCCACTGTCTCACCGTTTATCTGGCTCAGGCAGCTGGTACTGCAGACGCTGGTGGATCTGCATCGTCATGAATTCCGGCAACGACGGGACGCCGGTCGGGAGCTGCATCTGGCAGGGGCAGCGCCTGTGGGGGACACCAGTCTGTCGATGGCTGAGGTTCTGCTGGCGGGACTCACCAGCCCCAGCGGTCAGCTGGTTCGTGAAGAAGAACTGCAGCAGCTGCAGTCTGCACTGAATGAGTTGCCGGAAGTGGATCGAGAAGTTCTGGCACTGCGTCATTTTGAGCAGCTCAGCAATCTGCAGACAGCCGAGGTACTGCAACTGACTGTGACAGCGGCCAGTAACAGGTATGTCCGTGCCGCTGCGCGACTGGCCGAAATCCTGCAGCGGGCAGGGCTGAATCGTGATCAGCGGTAAGCACAGACAAACGTCATACACAGACAACTGACGCAAAGCACATCGACGAACCGGAACTGATCTTCAATCTGTACGAGGAATCCGGAAGATGGCAACATCAGATGAGCGACCAGACGAGCACGATGACGGGCAGGCCACCGAGCAGCGACATCCGGTGGAGGTACTGGCAGAAGAGTTTGCGGCACGACTGCGTGCGGGCGAAGTTCCAACAGTGGACGAATATTGTCAGCGACTGCCGGAACATGCCGACCTGCTGCGGACTGTACTGTCCACGGTGCTGACGGCGGAACGCATCAGCGGTCAGACAGAATCCAGCACACGTGACGCGACGGCTGTACGATCGCCGATCATGCCTCGAACCGCCGGTGATTTTCAGCTGCTGCGGGAAATCGGTCGCGGAGGTATGGGAATTGTCTATGAGGCACTGCAGAAGTCGTTGAAGCGTCGAGTTGCGTTGAAGGTCGTCAATCAGTTGATTGCCGGGTCAGAAAAACAGCTGCGACGATTTCGTCGGGAAGCTGAATCAGCCGCTCGCCTGCATCACAGTCATATTGTTCCGGTGTATGGATTTGGTGAGGATCAGGGTCTGCAGTTCTATGCGATGCAGTTGATTGAGGGCTCAACACTGGCGGAGGTGCTGGACGGTCTGCGAGCACTGCAGGAATCGGCAGTCGACTCATCGGCAGTTCAGACTGCCATACCGCGGCAGATCTCTACAGAGTCCTCGGGGCAGGGAAGCAGGACGCTGCGTGCTCTGGCCGCAGCTCGCAGACTGCTGATCGATCGTCACTCCGCTTGCCGGGTGGTCAGCACAGCGGATCTGACGCATGAACTTCCCGCAGAATCCACCGGGCAATCGGATCCTGAAAGAACGCTGGTAAGTGTTCCGGGTGAGGTGGTGGGCGGGGACTTTCAGCGAACTCAAGCGGAGTTTTCAGCCAACGTTCAGCCGGTCACACAGGCAGTGCGTAACCCGCGTAGTGGAAGCGGTCGGCAGCTGCCGGTGGACTATTTTCGTAACGTGGCCCGACTGGCTGCAGCGGCAGCCAGCGGTCTGCATTATGCTCATGGTCAGGGCATCCTGCATCGTGACATCAAGCCAGCGAACCTGCTGCTGGACACCGATGGCACATTGCGGATCGCCGACTTTGGCCTTGCCCGAGCCGTAGAACCTGATGCACAGACTCAGACCGGCGATATTGTCGGCACGCTGCGTTATATGGCCCCGGAACAATTGCGTGGGGAAGCGGACCCACGGACGGACGTCTATGCTCTGGGTCTGACGCTGCAGGAGCTGCTGACACTGGAACCTCCGCAACTTCCCGTACTGTCCAATGATGGTCAGCGAACGGCCGTGTTACTGCGGGCTCAACGTCCGGAGATTCCCCGAGATCTGGAAACGATCGCAGTGAAAGCCTGCCAATCCGAGCCGGAGCGGCGATATCAGACCGCAGCTGAGCTTGAAGCCGACCTGCAGCGCTATCTGGAAGATCGCCCGATCATGGCTCGGCCGGCCGGCGTGATCGAACGTCTCTGGCGGTGGGCACGCCGCAATCCGCAGCTGGCCTCTGCCTCGGCGGCATCGCTGCTGCTGTTGTTGTCAATCGTTGTGATCCTTGGGATCAGCCACCGCCGAATTCAGCGGCTGCTGACTTCGCGGGACCTGCAGTTTCAGCGTGCCGAGCGATCTCTTGACGAGAAGGCGGCAGCACTGGAGACCGCAGGGCGAGAACGTGATCGTGCCGAGAACAATCTGCAGCTGGCGATTACTGCCTTCGAAGAAGTCTTTGCCAATATTGCAGCGCGAGGGCGTTCTGAAGTGCTGCTGGAGGAGCTGGGGGACGATGAAACGCTGGCGGAGCCTGATGTTCCATTAAGCTCGGCCGATGTCACACTGCTGGAGACGCTGCTGGGATTCTTTGATCGGCTTGCCGCGGAGAATTCCCGAAACCTTGGAGTGACGGCTGCAGCAGCCAGACGACGCGTGGGGGTGATCCAGCAGCAACTGGGTCGTCTGGAAGATGCCGGTCAGTCTTACCAGCAGGCCCTTGACGTGTGTCGGCAGGCGCAACAGAGCACTCCGGACCGGGCTGAGCAACCATTACTGCTGCTGAATCTGGAGGAAGCACGGATACTGTATGAGCAGCAGCGACTGGAACTGCGGCGAGGCAATCTGCCATCAGCCCTGCAGGCGTTGCAGCAACTGAGGTCACTGCTGGATCCACAAAGCGCTGCCGGGCAGTCACCGGAGGGACGCCATCTGCTGGCCGCCTCGCTGAATGGTCTGACAGCGATGGGCCTGCGACAGGGCTTTGATCCACGCTTGCGGCTGCGTGCAGGCCCGCTGGCCCCCTTCCCCAATGCCGCGGCCGGGACTTTGCCACGCGACCTTCCCACGGGATCCGGCCGCAACTTGTCGGGACCAGGTGCCGCAAAAACGCCAGCGGAGACAGCTATGGAGCAGAGATTAAGGCGAGCAACAGAATCCAATGCCGAAGCTCTGCGAATCCTGAGGCAGCTGCATTCCGAAGATCCGCGACAGGCGGCATGGCAACTGGACCTGGCGCGGGCATTACGGGACACCGCACGAATTGCCCAGTTGCGGCAGGAATGGACGGCTGCTGATACAGCGTTGCGAGAAGCAATTCCAATTCTGGAAGGGCTGCAGGCAGAACACCCCGGTTCAGTGGTTTTTCAATTCGAACTGGCGAATGTGCTGGGGACGGTGGCGGGTATCAGACCAGATGACCTGACACTGTTGAAACGTTCCCTGCCACTCAGTCGTGAACTGGTTGCTCGCTATCCGGACGTTGCCGAATACAGCAGTCTGCTGGCAGCAACACTGGCTCGCATCGCCGGCACTTATGCGGCTCAGGGCCAGTTTGGATCTGCTGACGCCAGTTTGCAGGAGTCTCTGAGTCTGCTGCGAAAACTGGTGACTCAGCATCCCGAAACCGTGACGTATCAGATCGCTTTAGCGCGTGCTCAACAGCAGCTGGCCGGGTTGTACTTCCGAACCAATCGCCCGCAGCTGGCTCGTGAGGTCCTGCAGCAGGCAGTGACAGAACTGGAGCAAGTAGCGATCACAGAGAACAGTAATGGTCGGCTACGGCCACCCATTGGAGCAATGCTGAAGCGACTGCGCGAGATGCAGATGCCCGAGTGATTGCGTGCCCGCCGAACACTGGCATCTTGCGTTCCGATCAGTCAGTCCGTATTATGTTCCGGGGAATTCCGTCGATCTGTCTTTGCAGGAGTACCAGAAATGCTGACCATGCTGGGATCTCCGCGGCGTTGTTGTGATGGACGCACTCGCAGGCAGACGCTGCAGGCGGGTCTACTGGGCGGACTTGGCGGTCTGCCGGGACTGGGGCTGGGGCAGGTTCTGTCGGCCCAGGACGCGGGCCTGATTCAGGATGCAAAAGCAAAGAACGTCATCTTCATCTTTCTGCTGGGCGGTGCAGCCACGCAGGATATGTATGACCTGAAACCTGCAGCGCCGGCCGAGGTACGTGGTGAATTTCAACCGATTGCCACGACGGTGCCTGGCATTCAGGTGTGCGAACATCTGCCACGACTGGCTCGCATGGCCGACCAATTCGCCTTTATTCGCTCGGTGAATCATGCAGCTGGCTGTCACAACTGTCTGCCATGTTATACCGGCTACGACCTGATGCCTCCCGATCAGCATCCGCGTCCCACGGATGCGCCCAGCATCGGCTCTGTACTGCAGTATCTGCAGGGAACTCCTGCGGGTAACCCGCAGTATGTTTACATGCCGAACTGGCTGGGCTGGGGCCAGTCATTCCGCCGAGCGGGTCCCTACGGTGGCTTTCTTGGCCGCCGATTTGACGCATTGACGACCGAATGTTCTCCGTATTACGACAAAGATTCGTTCGCACCAGCCCCCGGCAATCCTCAGACAGTCCGCGGCATGCCGTTATTGCCCAGCACATCGCTGGAAGACGGCATTACGATTGACCGGCTGAACAGTCGCAGGACACTGCTGTCACAGATTGATGACGAGCGACGTCGGGTGGATGAAGCGGCCGCAGCCGGACTGGCATCGTATCAGCGGCAACAGCAGCAGGCATTTGACCTGTTGACATCCTCAGAGCTGCGTCGCGCCTTTGACCTGACGCAGGAAAGTCCGCAGATGGTGCAGCGCTACGGCGATACGCTGTTTGGGAATTCCACGCTGATCGCGCGCCGACTGATCGAGGCGGGAGTACGGTTTGTGAATGTGACCTGGGACCTGTTCTGGGGGCCGGTCAACGTCGACTATGACGCCTGGGATACTCACACCAACAACTTCAGGATCCTGAAGAACAACAAGCTGCCGGGCTTTGACCAGACCATGGAAGCTCTGATGACGGACCTTTCCGAGCGTGGCTTGTTGTCTGAGACGCTGATTGTAGTGACCAGCGAAATGGGGCGGACTCCGAAGATCAATGGCAACGCGGGACGTGATCACTGGACCAACTG
>CAXBSH010000128.1:0-13389 GCA_963977705.1 uncultured Planctomycetaceae bacterium | reverse complement strand
CAAGGGGGGCTTCAGACGCCTCAAGACTGATCACTGATCACTGAAAACTGATCACTGAAAACTGAGTGACCGGTCAGGGGTTGGGTGGGCAACTACAGGGGTTTCTGGCCGAGGTACACTGTGGCAATGCCTCCGGTCAGTGGGTGGAAGGCGGTTTGACTGAGTCCGGCTTCTTCCATGAGTCCGGTGAGTTCGGATCCGCTGGGGAATTCCGACACGGACTGCGGCAGGTACTCATAGGCGGCCTGTCGGTTGCGGACCAGCAGTTGGCCAATGCGGGGCAGGATGTTGCGGAAGTACCACTGGTAGGTGCGGCTGAGCAATTTGTTGGAGGGGAGTGAGAATTCGAGGACCAGCACTTTTCCACCGGGTTGGCAGACGCGTGTCATTTCTCGCAGTCCGGCGATGGTGCTGGCGACGTTTCTGAGTCCGAAGGCAACCGAGACGACCTGGAACGAGTTGTCGGGGAAGGGGAGTGCGAGTGTATCCGCTTCGAGGAAGGTGACGGCGCGACTGTCGCGTTTCTGTTCGGCCAGTTGGAGCATACCGAGAGTGAAGTCGGTGGCGTAGACGTGCGAGTCGGGGTGTAGTTTTTTGCGGAAGGCGAAGGCCAGGTCACCGGTACCAGTGCAGACGTCAAGGATGGGTGCCGGCCCCAGTTTTCCCGCCAGCCGGACGGCTTTCCAGCGCCAGTAGATGTCCGTGCCCATGGACAGGAAGTGGTTCATGAAGTCATAGCGGCCGGCAATTTCGCCGAACATCTGGCGGATGCGGGAACCGGATTTGTCGACGGGCATGGGGATCTCGAGAAGCGATTTTCAGGGGCCAGCAGTGTTTTGCTGTCGTTTCATGATAGTGGTCGTGTTGCTGTGTGAACAGGAACCGCCATTGGTGTGGTGGGATTAACGGGGGGGATTGCGGATGCCCTCGTCATCTCGGCAGAGCAGGCACAGCTGGCTGCCGATGGCGAAATCGCGGCAGGCCTGTGGTCGGAGGTCGTAGTGGCGGCATTTGAGTGTTTGTGTATCGAGCCAGACGCAGGGGAGCAGGTCGAAGTGCTGATCGGCGGCAATTCTGAGCTGAATGGGTTGCAGCAGTTCCGCGGGGACATTCAGGGCCGCTTCTTCTCCGGGCTGAAACGGCGGAATGGGTGTGCGACGGCAGCAGGCGGCGCAGTGATCGCAGGAATCGACGAGCAGTTGCAGGTGGGTCATGGTGATCAGCCGCTGGAGTTACCGGGGGTGTTCGGTGGGCTGTTGTGGAGTGCTTTGAGGAGTTCTGTGAGTGAGGCGTGTGAGGTGCGGCCGTAGCTGAGCGGGCCGTGTCCGGGGATCCCAAAGTGCAGATTGCGGT
The DNA here is from genome assembly GCA_963977705.1 of uncultured Planctomycetaceae bacterium. GTDB lineage: Bacteria > Planctomycetota > Planctomycetia > Planctomycetales > Planctomycetaceae > SXXK01. The sequence goes on along the minus strand of CAXBSH010000128.1, from coordinate 12,036 downwards.
CGTATGGCGACGGTGGGGGTTCGCAGATTTCCCGAACAGCGGCGTGGACTTCGTGGCAGCCGGTGAGTTGCCGGACTTCGTGGACATTTGCGGCCCGAATTCCTCCGCCGGGCAGAATCTGGATTCTGCCTTCGGCCTGTTGCCGCAGAGCCCGCAGCACGGAAGCTCCGGCAAGGGCGGTCTGGCAGCCGCCGCTGGTCAGTACGGTCTGGAAGCCGAGGTCGATGAGTTGTGTGAGCGCGAGCGTTAGGTCGCTTGCGACATCGAAGGCGCGGTGGAAGACTAGGTGAGCGGCGGGCAGCAGTTGGCGGAGTTGTTGGCAGGCGGTGGTATTGATGGTGCGATCGGGGTTCAGGAATCCGATGGCGATTCCGTCAGCTCCGGCCTGCAGCAGTGTTTCGGCTTCCTGCAGCATGAGCCGAATTTCGGCGTTGGAGTAGTGGAAGTCACCTTCGCGTGGTCGGACCATGGCGATGATGGTGCCGTCGTAGGCTTTGCGGGCGTGCTGCATCAGCTGCAGTGACGGCGTGAGTCCTCCCAGTGCGATCGCCGAGTTCAGTTCGATACGAGGGACGGCTGCCTGTTGGGCGAGCAGTACGTCGTCAATTCCGCCCACGCACAGTTCGAGCATTGGTTGGGATCCGTGGCTATCTCTTAATAGTAGGGATTCGGCGGTATCAGGACGTGCGTCAGGATAGCGGAGTCCGGGTGTGGAAAGCAAAACGGTCAGGGATTGGGAATCGGCAGGAATTGCCGGTTTGTCTCTGCGGTGCATGGCTGGCAACGGTTGTGCGGGCGGTTGTTGTTGATAATCACCATGGTGTTGCAGGGTGCATCTTCAGAATTGCCGGAAATGCCGAAGTAGAGAGAGTCAGACATTGTGAACGTCGCTGGTGCTCTGGTCCTGCTTTCCCTCACGGGAATCGCTAAGATTTTCCAATACTGACGCCAGTGGCAAAAGTCGTAGTCCGGGCATTAGCCTGGGCACGAAATTCCTGTCGTCCTTGAAATCCCTCGTGATTTTCAGGGGTTGGGGCCGAGCAGGAATGCTCGGGCCACCTTTTGTCCTCGGCGTCATTCCTGATCCTGTCAGCGGCAGGGGATTTCATCCGGCATCCGAAGAGGTTTCTCATTTCTACAGAGACACACATAGCGTCGGGTCCTGCAGCAACTCCCCGTTTGCTCTCGGCGTCCTTCACGGGTTACCTGCTGATGACCTTCCTGACGGCGGTCAACGACAGCATGTTTCGCTGGTTGGTCGTGCCTGTCGGTCGGGAAGAATTTCGGCGGCTGTATGGCTGGAGCGGTGAAGATTCCGAGGCCTTTGTGTTGTCTCTGGGTCTGGGTGTTTTCATGTTGCCCTTCGTGGTGTTTGCTCCGTGGGCCGGCTGGATGGCGGATCGGTTCAGCAAGCGGACATCGATTCTGTGGTTGAAGGCAGCGGAAGTCATTCTGGTGGCCCTGGGTGCGTGGGCGATTCAGGCGTCCAGTGTTCCGCTGATGTTTCTGATTTTGTTTCTGATTGGTGTGCAGGCGGCATTGATTGGCACGGCGAAGCTGGGGATTATCCCCGAGATTGTGCGTCGGTCTGACATTTCCGCAGCGAACGGCTGGTCGGGTCTGGCGACTCTGGCGGGCGTGATTATTGGTACGGTAGCGGGTTACGGACTGGCCGATCGAATTCAGGCGGAGCGAACGACGGGGTTATGGGCTGCCACGATTGCTCTGGTGGGCACGGCCCTTGCGGGTCTGCTGGGATCGGTGATGACAGGTCGAGTTTCGGCAGCCAGTCCTCAGCTGCGATTTCAGTGGAATCTGGTGTCGGATTCGTGGCGTGACATTCGTCTGATTATCTCGGATCGCGCTATTCTCCGAGTGACTCTGGGGATTGTCTTTTTCTGGTGTCTGGCCGCGATGGCTCAGATGTCCATCGACGTGTTTGTGCGGATGGAGCTGGCCGACAATCTGATAAAGGCGAATCCCAGTACGTTTAATGCGGCGTTGGTGCTGGGGGTTGGTGCGGGCAGTCTGCTGGCGGGCTGGTGGTCCAGTGGTCGAGTTGAGCTGGGGATGGTGCCCTTCGGGACTTTGCTGATGGGAGTGGCCTGTACGTTGTTGTACTTCACCAGTGATGCTCCGTGGATGGCTCGCTGGCTGCTGATGGTGATTGGTCTGGGTGGTGGTTTGTTTAATGTGCCGTTGCAGGCCTGGCTGCAGGAGCGAAGTCCGCATGACAAGCTGGGTGCAATTCTGGCGGCCTGTCAGCAGCTGACAGCCATTGGCATGCTGTTTGTTTCGGGGTTATTCTGGCTGCTGCGAGGGCCACTTGAGCTGAGTGCGTCACAGATCTTTCTGGTGAGTGGTTTAAGTATCATACCGATTGTGGTGTATGTGGTGTGGGTGCTGCCGCAGGCCACCATTCGATTCTTTGTCTGGTTGCTCAGTCGTTTTGTCTATCGCGTGCGAACTTATGGGATCGAGAACATTCCAGAGTCCGGGCCGGCTCTGCTGGTGGCGAATCATGTGACGTGGATTGATGGGGTTCTGATTCTGCTGGCCAGTTCGCGTCCGATCCGGATGGTGGCTTATGCGGATTACGTGCAGGGTCGTGTCCTGAGTCGTCTGGCGCGGCTGTTCGGGATCATCCCGATTCGCAGTGGTGACGGTCCGCGGGCGTTGATTGCTTCGCTGAATACGGCCAGTGAAGCATTGCTGCGGGGCGAGCTGGTGTGTATTTTTGCAGAAGGCTCGATTACTCGCACCGGTCAGCTGATGAAGTTTGAGCGTGGCTTGCTGCGGATTCTGAAAGGCACGAATGCTCCGGTGGTTCCCGTCTGTCTGGACGAGCTGTGGGGCAGTATTTTCAGCTATGATCAGGGGAAATTTCTCTGGAAGCGTCCGCGTCACTGGCCGTATCCGGTGTCCATCCTGTTTGGTCGGGCGTTGCCGGAGGTGGATGATGTTGAGTTGGTGCGATCGGCGGTTCTTGAACTGAATGCTCAGTCGATGTTACTGCGAAAGGAACGCAGCATGATTCCGGCGCTTCGATTTATTCGTCAGTGTCGTTTGTCCTGGGGGCGGATGAAGGCAGCGGATTCCAGTGGCACGAAGCTGACGGGTGGTCGTCTGCTGATGGGTGGACTGGCCTTTCGGCGGCTGTTGTCGGGGCGAGTGCTGGCAGCGGATCGGCAGTATGTCGGGGTGCTTCTGCCACCCTCTGTCGGTGGTGTGCTGGCAAATACGGCGCTCGCGCTGGGTGGCAAAGTTTCGGTCAACCTGAATTACACGCTCAGTGATGAGCTGATGAATTTCTGTCTGCGTGAGGCCGGGATTACTCAGGTGCTTACCAGCCGGGCATTTATCGAAAAGAAGCCGGTGCAGCTGAATGCGGAGTTGATTTTTCTTGAGGATCTTAAGACGCAGATTACATCTGTGGATCGGATTGTGGCGGCGATCCAGGCGAAGCTGGTACCGCTGCGGATGCTCAGTCGTCTGCTGGGCCTGAATCGGCAGCGTTCTGACGATCCTCTGACGGTGATTTTCACATCGGGATCCACGGGTGAACCGAAGGGTGTTGTGCTGTCGCAGAACAACATCGGTTCGAATCTGGATGCGGTGAATCAGCTGCTGCGGCTGCATGCGGGTGACGTGCTGCTGGGAGTGTTGCCGTTTTTTCATTCCTTTGGTTACACGGTGACGATGTGGCTGCCATTGTGTGCTGATCCGGCGGCCGTGTATCACTTCAACCCACTGGATGCCAGGACTGTCGGTTCGCTGACGGAAAAGCATGGCTGCACGATTCTGGCTGCTACTCCCACGTTCCTCCGCAGCTATCTCAAGCGCTGCACAGTGGAAGAGATGAAGACGATGAATCTGGTGATCGTGGGTGCTGAAAAGATGCCTGACGATCTGCGGGATGCATTCCGGGAGAAGTTTGGATTTGAACCGATTGAGGGTTATGGGACGACCGAGATGTCCCCGGTGGCATCCTTCAACATTCCGGCTTCGCGAATGGGGCGGGATGCGGACCCGACATCAGGGCTGCGTCATGGAACGGTGGGTCGAGCGATTCCGGGAGTGGCTGCGGCGGTCTTTGATCCGGACACTGGTGCGCGTCTGGGGGCCAATCGTGAGGGCTTGCTGAAGATCAAGGGGCCCAACATTATGCTGGGCTATCTGAATCAGCCGCAGAAGACGGCCGAGCTGATCACGGACGGCTGGTATAACAGCGGCGACATGGCGGTGATTGACGACGACGGCTTTATTCGCATTACGGGTCGAATGAGTCGATTTTCGAAGATTGGCGGCGAGATGGTGCCGCACATTCTGGTTGAGCAGGCCATTGCGAAGGTGCTGGAGGAAGATGCGACGGAAGAGACGGAGATTATGTGTGCCGTCACTTCGGTTGCTGATCCGAAGAAGGGTGAGCGTTTGATTGTGCTGCACAAACCCATGCAGAAGACGGCTCGCGAAATCACCGACCGACTGCAGGCGGCCGGGCTGCCGAATCTGTTTATACCATCGAACGACTCGTTTATTGAGGTCGACAGGATTCCGTTGCTGGGAACCGGCAAGCTGGATCTGCGGGGCGTGAAACAGCTGGCACTGGAAAAGACTGCGGGCGGCTGAAGGCGGCACACAGATGAAGTTTGCACTGGTGATACCGGATGGTGTGGCGGATGAGCCGCAGCCTGAGTTGGGTGGTCGGACACCGCTGCAGGCTGCCAGGATTCCTCACATGCACGCAGTGGCCTGTGAGGGTCAGGTTGGACGGACCAACAATGTTCCATTGAGTCTGCCTTCGGGCAGTGATGTGGGCACGATGAGTCTGTTTGGTTACAGCCCGCTGCAGTTTCACACCGGGCGAGCTCCGCTGGAGGCAGCGGCTCAGGGGATCGAGCTGCAGCCGGGAGACTGGGCAGTGCGATGCAATCTGGTGACGATTGCTGACGGTCGGATGGCCAGTTTTACGGCTGGTCAGTATCCGAGTGAAGCGGGCGTCGAGTTGCTGCAGTTGTTGCAGAAGTCGCGCTGTGGTGATTCGCACTGGAAGTACTTTGCGGGCGTCAGTTATCGGAACCTGCTGATTTACCGGGCGCGGGAAGCAGCGGCGCCATTTTCCCGAGAGACGTGCAGTACTCCGCCGCACGACATCACGGACCAGCTGGTGCAGTCTTATCTGCCGACGGGGCCGGGAGCGGACCAGTTGTGTGCGTTAATGGAAGAGAGTCGGGAGATTTTTGCGGGGGCGGAGGTGAATCAGCGGCGACTGGCTGCCGGCTTCCCCGCAGCGACTCAAACGTGGCTCTGGGGACTAGGCCAGCGCCCTGCTCTGCAGCCGTTTGAACAGCGGTTTGGTGTGCGAGGTGCGGTGATTACGGCGGTGGACCTGCTGCGTGGGATCGGGCGGCTGCTGGGCTGGCAGGTGTTGCAGGTGCCTGGTGCGACCGGATATCTGGATACGGATTACGGGGCCAAGGGGCGGGCTGCGATTGCGGCCTTGCAGCGGCCAGATGTGGATTTTGTGGTGGTGCATGTGGAAGCGACTGACGAGGCTTCGCACGAGGGCAGTGTGGAGGAGAAGGTGCGGGCGGTGGAGCGGATTGACGAGCAGATTGTGGGTCCGCTGCATGGGTGGTTGAAGAGTCAGGGTGAGTATCGTTTGCTGGTCTGTCCGGACCATCCGACATTTCTGCGTACGAGGACTCACAGTCACGGGGACTGTCCGTTTGCGGTCTGTGGGACAGGCGTACAGTCATCAGGTTGTGTGGAGTACAGTGAAATGACGGCAGCGAATTCGGAGCTGGCATTTCCTGAGGGCTGGGACCTGATGGGGTATTTCCTCGGGCGTCCGGGGGGTGGCTAAGGATTTTTCCGGTTTTTCCGGCTGGGCCTGCTGTAAGGATCAGGGCGTTCTGGGGCGGGTGTACGAGGACATTTGGGGCTCAGGACCGTCGGTTTTCATGAAAACCGGGGTCTGAATCTGCAGTTCCTGGCCAAAACTGTTGATTTGTAGCACTTCTGAGGTTCTGATTCTGGACGTGAACCAGGTAAACTGTCATGTTGAGCAGATTCTGATCGGTTTCGGGGGGTCTGAGGGACCGATTCAGGCTCGAAGAGAGTTTGTTCTGGAACAGTGTACTGAATTCGTGGTGCTGAAGTCGTTGGGTAGCTTCCGAAGAATGAATCAGCGTTCTGATTGCGCGCGAAGCTGCGTTCGATTGGAAAAGCGATAGAAATTTTCCCGATCTGGTGAGTCTTATGCCTGTTGTTGACCGCAACACCCGGGGATCTGGCTGCAGAAAGTCCGGGTACTGGGTTTCTGCCTTGTGCTTTGGTCTTGCGGGTTTGCTGGACGCAGCTGTTCGTGCGCAGGACGCAGCTCCTGCAGCACCGGCTCAGGATCCGCCCGCGGCTGCGGCCCCGGCTGCGCCTGCTCCGGCGCCTGCTGCGGCACCAGCAGCAGTGGATGCCTGTCAGCAGCGAATTCTGCAGCAGCAGCAACAGGCGCGTGCTGTACAGAACCTGCGTGAACCGATCGCGGTGATGGACAAGAATGAAGCTGCCAAACTGCGACGTGACTACACGAAGCTGCTGGCGGACGGGTACACCAGCGAGGCTGACAGCAAGAAGGTTAAGGACTATCTGCAGTTCATGCTGATGCGGGTCACGGATCCTGAATTCTCGGGGACTCCTTCCAATCTGCAGAATCTGTTGAAGGACGTTGAGTCGGATCTGCAGCGTGCTGGCGACAGCATTGGCAATCCTGCCACCCAGCAGAATGCTCGAAAGAAGTACTGTGCGGATGTTCTGGCGACTGCGAAGCAGTTGTTGAGCAACAGTTTTGATTCGCGGGTCACGGCAATTTCCGTGATGAAGCATCTGCACGAGATCAAGTCTGTATCGGGCGGTGTGGCAGCTCGGATTCATGCTGAGGCACTGTCGACATTGCTGTCGGTTCTGGATTCTGCCGAGCAGCCTGATGCAGTGAAGGTGTTTGCCGCCGACGCGATTCGGAATGTGCTGCGTAACTGTGATGTGCTGGAAACCGATCAGTTCCGCATAGTGGACAGCATTGGTGGTCAGTTGGCCGAGCGTTGCAGTGAGAGTGCTTATCAGCAGACTTTGCTTGAGGCCTTATTTGAAATCCGTCGGCCTCGCAGGACGGTAGGATCCAGTGATCCGACGGTGATGAAGATCTTTGCGGCGGTGATGGATGACCGTCAGCGTCCGATTGAGGTGCGTTGTCTGGCGGCGATGGGCATTGGTCGCGGTGCTTACGACGGTCAGATGCGTCTGGATCCGCTGGCATGGAAGATTGCTCAGCTGGCGGGTGAAGCTGCGGTTGAGTTCAATCGTAGTCCGGGCGATGCTCGTTGGCCGGCCTGTGGCGCGTCTTTGGTGTTTGCTTACCGACATGCATCGGCAGAAGAATCCACTGCACCTCCGGCTGACAGGAAGGGCCTGCTGAACCGCTCAGGTGGTGCTGCTCCCTCCAAAGTCATCTCGGAATCTGCGGCCCTTGTGAAAATTGTTGGTCTGGGACTGCTGAAGAATGCCGAACCGTTGACTCGCGAGGAAGTCCTGCCGCTGGCTGAGTGGCTGAAGGCCAACCAACCGGCCGATCTGAAATGGGACGACCGGATGCCGGCACTGACCCCGTGATCGCGGGCCTGTACTGACGGCAGAGAGAAAAGACGGCAGAGAGAAAAAGGGTAGCCTCGGCTTCAGAATGACCGTGCAGCATGGGCAGATGCCCTTCAGGGCGGCGGGGCCTTGTTGTGAGTAGAGCCCAGTTGCGGCCGATTCCCCTTGCGTGAGTTATCGAGCATTCGCAAGACGTCGCAGAGTGAGGGTTTGAGGCCATCGCTGACTTCACCCGCCCGAAGCGGGCTTTGTGCACTGTGCGCACTGATCACAGACCATGGCTGCGCCCTGGGACCACCGACCACCAGCTCGGTGACATTGCTCACGCACCCCATTTGTCCCGTGGGCATCGGCACGCGGACAGGCTGAGTTCGGGCAACCTTGGGTGGGTTTGTAAGAGCCGAAGGACGGCCGGGCATTCCTGACGCTGAAGACAAAACAGGTAGTCTGGGCTTTAGCCCGGGCACGAACTTCTCGTCACCCCTGAAAGCCGCAGTTTTTTTTAAGGGAAGGGGCCGAGCAGGAATGCCAGGGCTACGGTGTTGGGTGACCACTGAACAGTACATTTGGTTCGGCGGGAGCCTCACCCTTTCGAGAGGGACCATGCGTGCATTACACGCTTAACGATGAAAACGGCTGTCCTGTTGCCCCCACCGCTGCACCTTTCGTGGCCGTCCGTGGCGAAAAATGCACCGACATTCGAATGATGGGAAAGGGACGCGTGCTTGATTCTGTGTAGTGCCCGAGCTGATTGATCCCAGTTGTTGGCGATTACGAGTGGTCTACTTCACCGTTGGATCCCCTGATTGGCCGACAAGCGGGCATACAGCGCGTCGTAGATCGTCTGGCCATGCCTGATTGCCTCGTGATCGCTGCCACTGATGAGTCGCAGTCCTTCGCAGATAAGATCCAGCCCTGCAGATGCGGGTTCGATGCTGACTGGCTGGGTGGTATCGGCCTCATCGATAATTCGAGCGATCCGGATAAGGACGGGGTCTGTCAATTTGTGATATTCCAGCAGCGAGTGGAAGGAGCAATGCCCATTGTGATGCGTGAATCTTACGCCAGGTACGTCAAAAGGTTCAGCATTCGGTGGCAATGATGCTCCTCGCGGAACGAACACGAATTCCGCTTCCGGATCAATCTCGCGCAGGATAAGCCACGCACAGCCGATGCGATCAATGCCGACGTTTTCCCAGGTTACCCACTTCATGATGTTCAGCGTTCTCCTGCGGCAAGTAGCTTTTCTCTTGCCTTCTGTCCGAGCAGTGATCCGAAGTAATCCCGCGACTGTGCTTCCTGGTATCGCCTGGATAATGCAGAAAGGTCTGGGTCCTTTTTCCTGAGGGCCGCAATGATCTCGCGATATTCCACTTCGACGGTCTCGACGAATTGTTTCAGCAGTGCTTTGGTATCTGTGGCATACAACTGGTCTGCCTGCCACAGAATCGCTTCGCCATCGAGTTCTGTGATTTCAGCGGCGAGCCACTGAAACTGCTCCTGAGTGCGCGGCGTGAGTGGCAGTACCCAGACAGCATCCTGCAATGCAATCGCACCCAATTGTTTGAGCTTTCGCCATACGAAAACTCGGCCCGCCGTTGGTTCACGCGGAATGCGGTAGACGAGCAGCAGCCAGGATTTCGTCGTCCCATCTCCCATATCATCCTCGCACGAAGGGGAAAATGATCAGACCTGTTATGGCCGCCCCGATGACGATGATGGGTTCCGATAGTTTCCTGAACTTCAACAGCAATCCGATCGTGATCAGGAGGATCACAATCTTCGGCACCTCTGGAGTCCAGTCGTTCTCGAAGATTGTTCGTCGTCCCAGAACGATGCAGGCTCCTGCGATCGCCCCGACAGCCGCTGCCGTGACTCCATCAACAAAGGCAACGATGCCCGGACGCTTGCCGTGTTTTTTGAAGTAGGGGGCCGGAATGATCGTGAACAGATAGCACGGGAGAAACGTCGCCAGCGCTGCAACGGCCGCGCCGATGAATCCGGTGCCGAAATCCGCTCCCCGTCCTGTTACAATGTATCCAATGAATCCCACTGTAATGACAACTGGCCCGGGAGTAATCATCGCTACAGCAACCGCGTCGAGGAATTCCTGATCATTCAGCCAGCCATATTCCTTAACTACGCCACCATACAAAAAAGGGACAATCGCCAGTCCACTGCCAAACACGAAGGCACCTGCTTTGGTGAAGAACAGAGCAATCTGTGTGAGCAGTTCCTGAAAAGTTACTTTGGCTACGGGAGCTGCGGCAAGAAGAAACGGCGGTGCGAAACTGGCAGCCGTGGTCGATGGTTTTCTGTACGGTGGCGTGCGGATGGCCCAGACCACGATTCCCGCTCCGATAAAGAGCCAGACACTTTCTGACTCAGTGATAATGGTCACGGCTGCGCTTGCAAGGTAGATCACCCACAACAGACCACTTTTGCCAATGGTCTTCAGTGTGAGCTTGTACGCGCTGATCGTGATGATACCGATAACGGCCGCTCCGACGCCGTAGAAAACAGCCTGCATCCAGCTGATGCCCCCGTATTCCACGTATGCCCACCCCAACGCGAGCACCATCAGAAACGATGGCAGGACAAACGCGATTCCCACCAGCGAGGCTCCCAGCACGCCGTAGTGGACATAGCCGAGGTAAATCGCCAGCTGTGCTGCGAGGGGACCGGGCATCAGTTGCGCGAGTGTCAGGCCTTCCTTGTACTCTGCCTCGCTGATCCACTTCCGCTGTTCAACAAGATCGCGGTGCATGTATCCGACCAGTGCAACCGGCCCCCCGAAACCGGTGGTTCCGAGCTTCAGGAAATAGTTGATTATTTGACTCAATCGATAGGGTATTGCGATGGCACCCTGGGTGACAGGGAGTTTGTCTTCCATTGAACAACTCCAGAGCAGACGTTTTGTAACCACGGTTACACAATGGAAGTATGGACGTGCCGTGAAAATTTTGCAAGGTCGGACGGCCGGATGTACATGCGGCAACCATCTCCTCATGTCATGGTTGGCGATTCGGAAGCGTTCGCCGTGATCCTGCCACCGTCGATGCCTTTTGAGGTTTACCGATCCGGAACCGCGAGCAATGTCCGCGCCGAGTCCGACTGAGGTGCGGTCAAAGGCAGGCGTTAGCCATTTCACGATTCGCGTTGCGAGTGGTTGACGCTGTGTTGGAACAACACGTGTCAGCTTCCGCCAACGGCTCGCCCCTGAAACCACCGAACTCCAACTCGGTGACGAAGATCGGCGCACTCCTTTTGTCCCATGGGCATCGGCACGCGGAAAGGCTGAGCTTGTGCAACTGTGAGTGGGTTTGTGTGGGCTTAAGGACGGCCGGGCAGGAAAGACTCGAGGCACAAAACCCGTAGTCCTGGCTTTAGCCCAAGCACGAAATTCTCGTCACCCTTGCAATCCGCAGTGTTTTCCAGGAGACGGGGCCGAGCAGGAATGCGCGGGCTACCTTTTGTCCTCAGCGTCAGGAATGCCCGGGCTGCGTTTTTGAGCTGAGCACTGACCACGGACTACCAGTTCGGCGAGCTGTGCGCTCGACGTGATTTAATGACGGCCCGGTGCTCGCGTTACGATGGTCGGTGAGCAGCATATCCGTGAAGAGTGGGGACCACGGGCTGAATCGACATCGTCAGCATCGGTTCGTTGTCTCTTCATCGCGAACATCTCAACTCCCCCAGAATCTATGCCACCACCGGCGTAAGGGCCTCCGTGGATGTGTCGGTGAAACGTAACGGTCGTTGCATGCCCGTTTTTACCGTCGATCCCAGGATTCCTGAACTTTCAGATCACTGGACAGGACCCTTCTGAAACACTGCAACGGAGAGTTCCGCAGTCAACTTTTATTCCAGCACTCAGCTTTTCTGAATGGACCGTATATCGTATCCGGTATACAGTGCATGAGTCAGTGGGGACGTATTTCGAAAACGCAACCACGCGAACAGGAAGCAGAGGTTCGGAAGTCGCTGGTCTGATTGCATTCGAGATTAAGCCCCCTCCGTTCTCCTTTGAGCCTCTTCACCAGAATGTGTGGGTGACTTCTGGGGTCGGCAACTTCCCAGGTGTACGCAGCAGTGCGACATCCGCCACATTGAACGACTTAAATCCATAGGCTTTTTCATCGTCAAATTCGCCTTGCCATTCATGCCTTCCACACAGCCGGCTGAAAACTCTCCACGCGCTCGGAACCAATTCAGCAAAAGTGGCTTGTGACGACGCAGCATTGCGGCCACTGACATCAATGGTTGAAGCCGCGTACGCATCGTGCGATCTGTCCACTCATCAAGGAACTTCCCCGCCCACGCAGGAGAACTGTATTCCCAGAATCGCTGGAAGTCTTCCCGTGACAGCCATGCTCGCACTGTCTTCAG
>CAXBSH010000127.1:0-13408 GCA_963977705.1 uncultured Planctomycetaceae bacterium | reverse complement strand
TGGTCAAACAAAATGTAGCCCGAGCATTCCTGCTCGGCCCCATCCTTTAAAAAACACTGGGATTTCAAGGGTGACGAAAAGTGCGCGCCCGGGCTGAAGCCCAGACTACGGCTTTTGTCTCTCGCGTCATTCCTGCCCGGCTGCCTGTTGCCCACACAAACCAGGTGGCTGCTGCCGTACAGGCGAGCCGTTAGCGGTAGCTGACGAGTGTTGTCGTTTGCGCCTGAGCGGTTGTGTTTTTCCGGGTTCGGAACCAGTATCCTGTGCGTTTTCCCCAACCCCATCAAACCGCCACCTGCAGGTGCGCACATGCCTTTTCGTTGATCCCTTTTTGTGGTCCCAACGGCAAACCGTTCACAGAAATCAACATGTGACATTACACAACCCCCAATATGTCATACCATACTACCCTTACGACAGGTAAGATCCACACGGCTGTCGGCTTTCACCAGATTCCAGCCTCAATTCACTTGTGACTCCGCAGATTGCTCCAGTATTTCTGATGTCACATCACAAGACTTACTCCCCACCCACCCGCTGACTCACGTCACACAGGCTCAACCAACGCCATGACTGCATCTTCCGCTGAAACACACCTGACCGCCGTTCTGCACAAACTGGCCGGTCCTACCGCTACTCCCCGCAGCGATCAGCTCGATGCCGTCACCGCCATCCTGCAACCCGCTGCTCGCGTCCTGGTGGTGCAGGCCACTGGCTGGGGCAAAAGCGCCGTTTACTGGGCCGCTACCACTGCGCTCCGACGGGCCCACAAGGGCACCACACTGGTCATCTCACCCTTGCTGGCTCTGATGCGCGATCAGGTGGCCGCCGCTGAAAAAGCCGGACTCAAAGCCGCCAGCGTTAACAGCACCAATATCGATGACTGGGATCCCATCTTCTACGCACTCGAACACGATCAGCTGGACGTCCTGCTCGTCTCACCCGAAAGACTGGGCAACCCCGCCTTTGCCGCCAGACTGCCGCAACTGCTCGAACGCACCGCACTCATCGTGATCGACGAAGCCCACTGCATCAGCGACTGGGGATTTGATTTTCGCCCGGACTATCAACGGCTCGCCCGCTCATTGCTCGCCGCCCCGAATGCGGCCGTACTCGCCACCACCGCCACCGCCAATGACCGGGTCACAGAGGATGTGCGGCAGCAGCTGGGGCCCAGCACGGCTGTCTTCCGCGGAACTCTTGCCCGCACGTCACTCACACTCTCCGTAATCTCCGGCCTGTCCGCCACCGAACGCTTTGCGTGGGTCGCAGCCGCCCTCGCGACACTGCCCGGGTCAGGCATCATCTACACACTCACGGTGCAGGAAGCCGAACGACTGGCCAACTTTCTGCAAAGCTGTGGCTACAACGTTCCCGCCTATACCGGACAGATGGAAACGGCCGATCGACTGCTGATCGAACAGCAACTGCGCAGCAATCAGCTTAAAGCCGTCGTCGCCACCTCCGCTCTGGGTATGGGCTACGACAAACCGGATCTTGGTTTCTGCCTGCATGTCGGATCTCCCTCCACACCCGTTGCCTACTACCAGCAGATTGGTCGAGCCGGGCGTGCACTCGAACACGCCGAAGCCATTTTGCTGCCCGCCAGCTCCGATGAACGCATCTGGGAATACTTCGCCACCGCCAATGTCCCGAATCAGGACATCGCCGATCGCACACTCGACGCGCTTTCCAGACAACCACTCAGTGTCATCGATCTGGAAGCCAGTACCTCCATCCGCCGCGGCAGACTGGAAGCTCTTCTCAGAATCCTCGCCGTCGATGACGCCGTTCGCAAAGACGGCAGTAAATGGGTCGCTACCGGCAAACCATGGATCTACGACAACCGCAAATGGGACGCCCTTATCAACGCACGTCAACAGGAAGCCACAATCATGCGGAATTACGCCCATGGTCGTGGCTGCCTCATGGCATGGCTGCAGCAGGCACTCAGTGATCCCAATCCCGCCCCCTGCGGAAAATGCTCAGTCTGCAGCGGACGCCTGCCTGAACCCGGACTGCAGGTCGACCCGCAGCTTGTGCAACAGGCGCAACAGTTTTTACGAGGCGTGGATGTGCCGGTAGAACCCCGCCTCCAATGGCCCAAAGGCTGCAGTCGCCGAGGCAAAATTCAGACAGATCTTTCGATCCGCTCGGTCGCCTTCGCCGACGATCCCGGCTGGACCGAAGAACTGGCAAGGTTCGAACGCAGCCAGGATCGCAGCATTCCTCAGGAATTGCTGGACGGTGCCGTCCAGCTGCTGAAACGCTGGAAAGCGACGTGGCATCAACGCCCCGTAGCAGTCATCCCGGCTCCCGCACCAGCACACGACATGGTCGCCAATCGCCAGCTGGCTCAGCACATCGCCACGGTCGGCAAACTTCCACTGCTGGATTGTCTGACATGGAACGGACCAGCCTGTCCCGAAAACCTGCCCAGTGCCCCGCACGTCCAGCACCTGGAACGCTGTATCCGCCTGCAGCCCGCCACGCAGCTGCCAGCCGGCCCAATCCTGCTCTGCGCCGCAACAGCCCGCACGATGTGGACCCTGAATGTCACAGCCGCTCTGCTGGCCGAGTCCGGAACGGCAGGTGCCCTCGCCCTCGTACTGCATCGCCAGCCCTGATCACCACAGTCGGGATCCCGGGACACGTCGAGGCCATCAACCTTTCCCGCACTGTGAAAACATCTGCAGAACCCGCTGGTCGCAGCCATGATTTGACACAACACTCAAACAAACATAAGATTGTGCGAATACCATCCAGTGTTACTCTGATTCTCCGGCAGTCACAACAATGCTCCGACTTCTGTCGCTCGCCCTCACAATAGTCGTCCTCAGCGCACCACTCGATTCAGTGATTGCCATGGACATCGGAATCATCTCACCCGCAGATGCTCAGCAACTTATTGACCATCCGGATCCAGCAGAACGGCCAATCGTCCTCGATACTCGAGGTGGCTATAAGGACTATTTCCGCGGACACCTGCCAACGGCCCACCACATCAATTTTGACACACTGCGAGGAACAGCTGATGGGATCCCCGTACAGTATCTACCGGATGATCTCACCGCACTGCTGCTCACTCGAGCGGGCGTAGACAAAACACGTACACATCTGATCTATGCCACCGGTTCACAACTGCCCAACGACGAAATCCTCAGCGCAACAATGGTGGCCTATGTGCTCGAAAAATTCGGCGTCAATGACATCCGGATCATTGACGGTGGTCTTCCCGCATGGCAGCAGACCGGCTTGCCCGTGGTTCAGGAATACTTCGGCAATCCCCCAGGCAACCTGCCCACGCTGCGCAAACCGCAGATCGGCCTGACACTCTCTGAACTGCTGCAACTCAAACAACAACCCGGCGTCGTACTGGTCGATGCACGTCCACATAACGAGTATCTCGGTAAAGATGATGTCTGGTGGCGAAAAGGACACATCCCCGGAGCTGTCAGCTTTCATTGGGCTCGACTGATGGACAGCAGCAATACACACCAATTTCTGCCCACAGCCACAACATTGCCACGCCTGCAGGCTGCCGGACTGACACCCGACAAACAAATCATTGTCTATTGTGGGACCTCACGCGAAGGCAGCCTTCTCAGATTCTATCTGAAACATGTTGCCGGATATCCGGATGTTCGCCTCTACGAAGGCTCATGGAAAGAATACGTCTCAAAAAAGAATCTGCCAGCTGAAACCATCGAAAACACACTGCGTTAAAAAACATCAGATACCTGGAACACTACTGCCGCAAGAATCGCACCGCAGGGCACTGTTGTAATCCACACCACAAGAATCTCCAGAACCTTACGCCAGTAAGTTCTGCCAGAAACCAAACCCATCCCCGTCAGTGCACCCACACTGACATGAGTCGTACTGGCAGGCAGGCCATGCAGACTGGCTGTCCCCACCAGAACCGCCGTCACCAGACTGGCTGAAAAACCCTGCCCAGGATCCATACCAGTCACCCTGCGAGCCATTGTCTCAGCCACATTTTTCGAATCCAGCAGACCACCTGCAGCCATCACAATCGCGACCAGCGCGATCGCTCCATACGCTGACAGCCATGGCAGCACAGTCAGTAATGCAGCCATCTTCGGAGCATCATTCAGACCACGCGCAAAGCTTGCAGCACCGGTACTCAAAAAATGACACCAGTCCAGCCAGCCAGTCCTCTGCTGCGGTGCAAGGCCTGTTTGTCGCAGACCACAATAAATCACTGCCCCGCAAATCATCGCTAAAAGCGGACTGACCAGCAGCGGAAACAGAAATCGCTCGAACAACCCTGGCCATTGAACACCACCATAGCCACCCGCCGCCATACCTGCGCCCAGCAAAGCTCCCACCAGTGCATGAGTTGTCGACACCGGAAAACTGAATCTTGTCCCCAGAAAACTGGTACCAGCCGCACCTGCACCCACTGAGATCAAAAACTGAGATCGCTGCAACAGGGCAGTATCAACAAGACCCTGACCACTGAACGCCTGTAAAATTCCACGCGATAAAAATACAGCACAAACTGCCCCGCCAAACGTACAGAAAGTGCCCCACCATAATGCCAGCCGCAATGATGTCGTACCACTGCCATACAGTGAAGCCACCCCCTTGCAGTTGGCATTCGCACCGTTCGTAAATGCCACAAACCCTGCCGTCAGCAGAACCAGTATCCCCGCCACTCTGTCACTCGCATCAAGAGATCATGTCGAAACCACTTTTCGCCTCACACATGCAGCGCAGAGTCCACGACTCACCGCCACAGCCCCACAACATCGGGAATTGGATGCCCACATAAATTGCAGCCTCCCGAATATTCAGCCACCCGGCTTAACTCAGGAACCCGTCAACCACCTACCCGCACCAACTCAGCAGACGTCAGACAACGCTCAATCACCTGCACAGGTCCCATCAGACCCCGATAATAATGACAGTGCAGGTAAAAATACTCCGCTCCCAGAATCAACGAGTCAGGCACCGAATCGCTCACCCGCAGCTTCTCAGTCATCCCCTCGCCCACCTGCTGACCATCCACGTATAACCGCACTCGCCAGTTCTCACCAACTGGCTCACATGTCATCGCCACCTGCGCCCAGCGCTCAGCCTCCAGCATCACCTCACTGGAAATATGATCATTCACATTCAGCCACGCACCCAGACGGTACGGCGCTGTCTGACCCTCAAGACCCAGAATAAATCGCCTCGCACCATACCCGATCAGATCAGCACGGCCAGGATGAGGCCCCGCACCCATCTCTCGCGATGGTCGAATCCACGTCAACAGCGTCAGTGCCCGCAATGGTCGACCACCACCATGAAAACCTCCAAGACCGAATGCCCCATGCCGGTGCGGCTCATAATTCAATCTCTGCTGCGGATGACGCAGCCACGTGTCCAGCAATCCCAGAGCCGGATAGTCCGCTCGCTGCTTCGGATTTTCCGAAAATCGAATGGCACGCCGACCACCCTCCTGCACCCAATCCACGTTCGCCAGCTCCAGCACCCGATGCTCGCCAGCGCCCGCGTTAAACGCATACAGACCGGACTGCTCCGACAGTCGCAGATCCCAGATGGCACCAGGGACTGCTGCAGTCTCCGGAACACTGACCAGCATCGTCGATGATGGAGATTGACCGTCCGCCAATGCTGCAAATCGCACTTCCGAAATCAGCACTTCACCAGTCCCCGCATTCCCCAAACCCAGCGCCAGGCCACCTGTCCCCTCCGGAACATCCACCACCAACTGCAAGTCACGCCACTCCGCACTGCCCGCACCAAACCAGCCGGTCTGCCGACTGATCACATTGCCACTATCCATCAGTACATAACCATTCCCCGCAGCATCAGCCTTCTTCAGACACAACAACTCAACCCTGCCCCCTGGTCCCACTGTATTCACAGACTTCACCCGCACTGTCATCAGCCACCGCCCCGCAGACGGATGCTCAGGACCAATCGGTGCCACAGCCCAGGATACCGGCCCCAGTCGCAACTGCCCACCATCGGCTTCCACGACATCATACGACGGTCGCTGATTATGCCCCGACAGAAATGGGCGACCACCCCACCACGGCTGATCCAGCGAGACCTTCGTGCCGAACCGAATCACCGGCCACTGCTCTCCTGCAAACACAAAATGGTGCCGCGGATCTATCCGCGGATTGTTCTGCACCTTCGCCGCACCAAACAGACGCTCCGTCTCTTCCGCCGGATATCCCGTGTATCGATAACGCACGCGAACTCGATCCCCCGCACGACCTGTCGTTGGAGCAAACGAGACACCCGTGTCATAAAATGCCGCACACACAGCCGTATTCAGCTGCCGTCGGCGCGGTTGACCCTGTTCGTCTTTCGATTCCAGCCACTCCGGCTGAATCAGATACTCCACCGCCGGTGCCACTATCTGCTGCTCACCAGTGCGACCATGCCACGCACGCAGCCCATAAACACTCTGAATATCATCCAGTGGCCCCGGATCAAAGGGTGCCAGAGGACGATACGTCAGATCACCGTCGCCACCTCGAATCAGCAGATAACGCCAGCGAAAAGGATCCAGTGGTGTGTGATGTTCGAAATCAAAACCATACCTGAAGACAAATGGATCGCCCGGCAAAACCTGCAACTCACTCTCTATTTCATACGTGTACACCTGCCGCTGATGATCAAAACCCACCTGCAGAAGACTGCCCGTCGTGAATCGCCCCTGCACATGCTTCGCTGACCACTCCGCACGCAGTGATTCACCGCCGCCCGTCACACGAGCCTCCGTCCACTCCACAGACGCCTCCCGATACGCACCCTGATTCTCCAGACCCCAGTGTGAATCAAATGTCAGCAGGGGCTTTAACCCCGGACGCAGCTTCGCAAACATCGATGGGTCGCCCACATCATGCAACTGCAGGATCGGTTCGTTGTCGTCAAATACAAATTGCCGTCCACCCAGCCAGCGACGACTGCTCAGACGCAGGACATGCGGAACAGCCGCGGGATGCGGTTGCGGCCCGGGATCCTGCAGACTCACATCCGAAAATGTCACTCTCCCACCACTCGAAGCGCCCACCGCCACGATACCCGACACCGGGCCACCCCCCAGACGATCCACCCAGGTCAGAAGTTCCCGACCATCCACCACCAGCCGCAGTAAACCACCCGATAACGTCACTGTCAGTCGCAAGGGTCGACCCAGTGAAATCTCACAGGGTACCGAACGCACGTAGCCACCGTCCGGAAACCGCACGACCGCACATTCCTGATACTTCGACGACAACTGCACCCGATACCCGCTCGAACCATCCTCCGCACAACGCAGCAACAGACCCGCTTCAAATCCCCGATCTTCGAATTTCGGATCCGGCCATGCCGACCAGCTCGAACCAAAAAAACTGAACTGCGTTGCCGCTGTCTCCAACTGCACAGTTGCGTCAAACAGCACGTCCGCCTGCGGTCGAGGTGCTGCCAGCCACGTCCATTCAGCTCCCTGCAAAACCACTCGCCCAGCTTCCGGCTGCAACACAGACTGTGGCGACGCCGGCAGAAAAGCTCGCCACGACGTCAGGTCCTCAGCACTGACTCTCTGAACAGGTAACAGACCACAACGGAATGTCAGCAGTACCAGCAGCAGTCGAAAGACCACACGCTCATAAACATGGGCACACCACAAGTCCCCGGCCATCACAGCCGTACGATTCCGGCACCCCATAAACAACGGCCAGAAAGCCAATCGAGAAGGCAGCATGGGAACCCTTCTGCAGAAACGTCACTGATCCGCAAAAATATTGACACCTGGCCTGATACTGAATCCCCGTGGATAACAGTCCCTCTGAGCCAATCAACTCAGCAACTTCCACTCAGTTCCACAGACGCCTCGCAGTCCCCGGGAAATATCAAGGCAAAATGACACCAGAGTTTACCCGTACTGAATCCGTGTTCAATCCGCAGCCCTGTTTTTGATCGCATAACCAGCCTTCCCCCCCCCTCCAGCGCCCTTTCTGCGATCGACAAGCACATTCCCCTCCCGCAGGATCCGGCCATAAACAACGTAGCCTTGCGCATCGCCCAGGGAAAAAGCACTGGCCCCGGTCCGTTGTCTCTCACGAATGCGCTTCGCAGAGTCATGACCCGGGCTGAAGCCCAGGCAACGGGTTCCGTTCCACCCGCGATGCCACTCAGCATTCCGTAGCCACGCCGCCCAGCCTCACGACGCCCGATTGATCAGAAACGTCGCAACATTCCCCAAAAAGCCCCGCAACACACCCTGCACATCCTCAGAAAAACCACACTCCCCAATCGCTTTTTCCATCAACAGCATCCAGCGATCACGAGCCAACTCAGTAATCGCAAACGGCGCGTGCCGCATCCGCAGAGCAGGGTGGCCACGACGCTGCAGATAGTCCTGCGGACCACCAAATCGAAATACCAGAAACAAACGTAATCGCTCTTCCGCACCCGCCAGATCTTCCGCCGGATACATCGGCCCCAGCAGATCATCAGCCGGTATCTGCCGATAGAACGCCGCCACCAGCCGAGCAATTCCTTCAACGCCAATCACCGCTGCCAGATTGTTCTCACTCAGCATAAATCACTCACGACGACGATAATTCGCTTTCAGACGATTCAACGCAGAAACTTCCCGGATCGCCGACTCACTGCTCGTACTGACAGATCGCAGACGACCACCAGCCGCCCCACCAGCCTCAACTGCCGCGTCACTCGGAAATTCAATCGCCGCACCGTCCTCAGTTTCAGCGACCGGCTGCACAACACTCCCGCCACCAACAACTCGCTCCAGTGTCGCCAGAGTCTGCCGGTACTGCAGTTCCATCTGCAGCTGAGCCACGTGAAACTTCAGCAGCTCACGCCATGTCGAAATCAGATCCGAAAACGCCGTCGCATCCACCTGATAACCGCGCAATGCTGCCCGCAGCGCCTGCTCCGTTTTCGGGATCACCGAATCCCGCAGCAACTCTGCCGAATCCCGCTGACTCACAGCCTGCGAAAACAGCTGCTTCACATCCCGCTGTGTCTCCGCTTTCAGACGATCATAATCCCGAGTCGCTGCGACAACACTGGCCTCAGCAGCATGCACTGACGCTCGCAGTCGCTTGTGATTCACCGGCACATTCACCCCGAAACCCACACTCACATTGTCACGCCCCGACGCATGATGCGCCATCGCATTGTCGTCCGTCATCCGTCCCCAGCCAAGACGCATCGAGACATCCGGGTAATAATC
The DNA here is from genome assembly GCA_963977705.1 of uncultured Planctomycetaceae bacterium. GTDB lineage: Bacteria > Planctomycetota > Planctomycetia > Planctomycetales > Planctomycetaceae > SXXK01. Next base: position 4,176 of record CAXBSH010000127.1, on the reverse strand, counting down.
CAGCCTCGCTCGCTCCGCCAGCTGCTGCTCCCGATTGATCTCTGCCAGCACGACCTGCAGCTCAGGTCGCTGCTGGATCGCACGCTCGTACAGATCCTCCAGCTCCAGTGGAGTTCCGGCAGCGTCCAGTGTCTCTGTAGGCATCAACGGCGTCTCCGGAGAAATCTGCATCAGCCGCGCCAGTTCGGCCCGCGCAGACTGTTGCACCTGCTGCAGTCGCAGCAGCTCGGCCGACACCGTCGCCTGTTCAGCCTGCAGACGCAGCACTTCCTGCTGCCCCGCTCGACCCGTCTCGTACCGCGCTTCTGCAACCTGCAGCAGATTCTCAAGAACCTGCTGATCCTCACGCACCACATTCAGCATCTGTTGTGCATAAAACAGCTCATACCACGCCCGCTCAGCTTCTTCCTTCACCTGCAGCTGCAGAGCCTGTAACTCTGCTCGCGCCGCCTGCACCTCAGCCTGTGCTGCACACGCCTGACGGTCTCGCTTCCCATACCAGGGCACCTGCTGTGACAACATCACTTCATTCGTCATTCGCCCCATCTGATACTGCGGCGAACGCGCAACCTGAGGATAATTGTCGATCTCCAGCATGGGATCCTGCAGACTGCCGGCCACCGTCACCCGCCGCGATGCACTCTCCATTCGCTTCTGCGCCGCCTGCACTCCACCATGCTGACGCAGCACCTCTGCCACCACCACATCAAGGGAAACCGGTCCCGCAAGCTCGGGCCGCACCGGAGCAACCACTTGCGAAACCGACGCCGGACGCACACCGGCAGTTTCTGCCGGTTCACTGATCACCAGTGACTGTGGCTCCACCGCCGTCCGCGCAGCCTGACAGCCGGACGCCAGCACAATCAGCAGAATCAACCCAGCTTCCCGGACCATCCGTGGCCACTCCAAAGCAGAAAATCCACCCGCTGAAACGATCGGCGAGCCCTCTTCGGCGAAACGCACTATCCCGCGCCGGCAGGACAGTTGAAATCAATTGAATGCTGCCAGCCGATCCGACCGGCTCACTCGACACAGTCCACACATCCTTCGCAGCTTCACACCGGAAACACGGGCACCGCACAGTCCCGGCCCGTTACGCTCAACTCACTGATCCCACCACAGCTGTCCGCTTCCGAATCCGACTCCAGTACACCCAGCCCCAGCCACAGACGAAATTCCAGAAACGCGCAATACATCACCGGAACCACGAACGAAGCAAACGGCTCCACCAGCATACCCCCCAGCACCGGCCACGCCATCGCCCGCGCCACCTCCGCACCACGCCCTGTCGCCGTCAGCACCGGAATCAAGGCAATCAGGGTCGTGGCAGTCGTCATCATGCACGGACGAATGCGCTTCAGACCGGCCTCCAGCACCGTTTGCCGCAGCTGCTCGATCGTCGTCACTCGGCGACGCCTCAGCAACTGACGAATGAAAGTCGCCATCACAACCCCATCGTCCTCCGCCAGACCCAGCGTGGCGATAAATCCGATCCACACCGCTGTGTTCAACTGCACGCCCGCAAGACCCACCATCAGCATCCCGCCAGCAAACGAAACCGGCAGCCCCGTAAACACTGCCAACGTCACCGGCAGATCCCGGAACTCCAGATAGATCAACAGAAAATTGATCAGCGCGACAAGCGGAATAATCCACATCAGACGCTGATTCGCCTCCAGCTGACTCTGAAAAGACCCCACCGGCTCAAGCTCAAAATCGCCCGTTGGCATCTGCAGTTCCCCGCTGCGACGGGCTGCAGATAAGGCCGTCATCACCGACTGCACTGTTTCCAGATCGCCCGTCTGTCCTGTTGGCGAAAACATAACATGTGCCACCAGTCGCGAATCTTCGCTGCTGATCATCCCCGGACCCCAGCTTGTTCGCACACTTGCCAGACGCTGCAATGGCACCACATCACCGGTCTCGGTCACAACCGGAATCTGTGACAGCTCACTGATGTTCTCCCGAATATCCCGGCTGAATCGCACCTGCACCGGATAACGTTCACGGCCCTCCACAGTCACCGCCGCATCCACACCACCCAAACCGGCGGATACAATCTCGTTCACCATCGCAGTCGTCATCCCATACCGCGCTGCCTCGGTCCGATCCACGTCAAATTCCAGATAGGGTTTGCCCAGCACAATGTCCGGAGCCACCGTCTGACTGTTGACCAGTGGATGCCGCTTCAATCGCTCAGAGACTGCCACCGCCGCCTGCGACAAACCCTCCAGACTGTCACCATAGATTCGCACAGCCATCGCTGCTTTGATGCCTGCCTGCAGCATCACGACCCGCCCCTCAATCGGCTGCAGCGGTGCAGCAGGAGTCACACCGGGCAGAGCAGCAGCGGCATTCACAGCATCCCAGATTCCTCGCTCCGTCATCCCTGGACGCCAGTCCTGCCGCGGCTTCAGCATCACATACGTCTCAATCATCGAAGCCGGAGCCGGGTCCAGTGCCGACTGAGCACGACCGATCTTCCCCAGCACATTCTCCACCTCCGGAATCTCACGGATCAGTGCATCCTGCGCCTGCAACACCTCCATCGCCTGATTGAAACTGGCCGCCGGATACAGACTGGGCATGTAGAACCACGAACCCTCATCCAGCGCAATCCAGTCATCCGATTCCAGACCCGGCAACAGCTCGCAGGCCCGCTGATAACCCGGCAGACCACGCAGATCAGCACCCAGCAGTGATGCGGCCTGCTCCAGAGGCCGCAGAACCCGACTCAGACCATAGTAAGATCCGGCACCGAAAAAAATGACAAGGGTCGGCAACGTCAGCACCAGCAGCTTGTACCGCAGAGCCAGACGCAGACGACCACCATAAATCCAGCGCAACAGCCAGCTCACCGGATTCTGTTCAATCGGCCGAATTCGCTCGCGACACAGCAACAGCACCAGCACTGCCGAAATCACACCGCAACAACCGACAAACAACGGACGACTCAACCCGGTACCACCGCGCAATGATTCTGCCGGTGCGGACATTCCTCCGACAGCACCCAGCAGCCCGAACAGCACACTCAGTACAAGACTCACACGCCACGAAATCCCTGCACTGCGCAACAGCACACGACACAACATCGGTACAACGACCACCGCCACGATCAGACTGGCAATCAACGCATACGTCTTGGTCCACGCCAGCGGAGCAAACAGACGATAGTCACGCCCCGTCAGGAAAAACACAGGCAGGAAACTGACAATCGTGGTCCCTACTGCCGTGATCACAGCCGGAGCCACCTCTTCCGCCGACTCACGAATCACCACCAGACGCTGCCGAGAACCACCCGGAGATCCCCGCTGCTCCCAGTCCGACAGGCCCGCGTAAATGTTCTCCAGAATAATGATGGCCATGTCCACCATCGTGCCCACCGCAATCGCAATCCCGGCCAGCGACATAATGTTCGCATCAACCCCAAACACTCGCATCCCGATCCACGCCATCAGAACCGCCAGTGGCAGTGTCAGAGCAATCACCAGACTGGCCCGAAAATGCAGCAGAAATAAGACCGTCACCACAATCGTGATCAGCGTCTCCTGAGCAATGGACTGGGTCAGAGTCTGCACGGTTTCGTCGATCAGCAGAGTTCGATCATAAACCGGACGGATCCGAATGCCCTCAAGATCGCGCTCCAGTTCGGCAATCTTCGCCTGCACTCGCTGAATCACCGCGCGCGGATTCTCACGATACCGCATCACCACAATACCACCCACCGCTTCACGCCCATTGAAATCCAGTGCGCCATCACGATAGGCCGGACCCGTCTGCACACGCGCCACATCACGAACACGCACCGGGATACCGCCACGAACTACCACCACCGTCTCTTCCAGCTGGTCAATCGTCTGCTGCTCGGTCAGACCCGAACCCAGAAAACCACGCCCACGCACCAGAAACTCCATCCCACCCGATTCCACCGTCCGCGCACCAACGTCCGCCCCGGAATCTCCAACGGCTGCAATCAGACGATTCAATGACACCCCGTGAAATCGCAGGGCAGCCGGATCCGCCTCAACCTGATACTGCCGGACATAACCTCCCACCGACGCCACTTCCGCCACACCATCCACTGACTGCAGCGCATAACGCACCAAAAAATCCTGCTTCGATCGTAGCTCCGCCAGATCCCACTCCGCCGGACCCTCCAGTACATAATAAAAGATC
>CAXBSH010000126.1:0-13558 GCA_963977705.1 uncultured Planctomycetaceae bacterium | reverse complement strand
GGGGGGGTGTGCCCTGGCGGGGAGGGCTCAAGTTGTCGTCGTACGCACGAACTCAGACCGGGCCGCGGCCACGCTCCCGCTGTATCCGATACTCAAAGGCATCCACCAGCGCGATCCAGCTGGCCTCAATGATGTTCTCACTCACCCCCACTGTACTCCACACCGCCTGACGGTCACGGCTCTCAATCACCACTCGCACTTTCGCCGCTGTACCCTCCGCACTGTTAATCACTCGCACCTTGTAGTCCACCAGTGACATTTCTGCGATGCCCGGATAGACCGGCATCAACGCCTTGCGCAGGGCACTGTCCAGAGCATTCACGGGGCCGTCACCCTCGCCCACAACATGCTGCACCGTCCCGCCCGTTTTCAGCTTCAACACCGCCTCCGTCATCGGCTCAAGCAGCTGGTTCTGCACGTGGACACGGTAATGATCCAGCTCGAACGATGACACAAACACCCCGATCTGCTTCATCACCAGCAGATCAAACGACGCCTCCGCCGCCTCGAACTGATAACCCTCAGCCTCCAGATCCTGCACCGCGTTCAGAATCTTCACCATCAGCTCGTTGTCTTCGCTGATCCGAAACTTGCTGGTCTTGGCCACAATGTTCGAACGACCGGACAATTCGCTGACCAGAATCCGACGCTCATTCCCGACCTGCTCAGGCGGTATGTGCTCGTAACTGCGCGCCAACCGGTTGACCGCATGCACATGCATCCCGCCCTTATGAGCAAAAGCGCTGCTGCCCACAAACGGCTGACCCGGGCGAAAATTCATATTCGCCAGCTCATACACATAACGCGACAGCTCTGTCAGCCGCTGAATGCCGCCAGGCTGCAGCACGTCATGTCCCAGCTTCAGCGACAGATTGGCCGCCACCGAAATCAGATCCACATTGCCACAACGCTCGCCAATCCCGTTGATCGTCCCCTGCACCTGAATCGCTCCCGACTGGATCGCCACCAGAGAATTGGCGACCGCCAGCTCGCAGTCGTTGTGACAGTGAATTCCGATCGGTACCGAGACCTCCTGACGCAGTCGCGATACAAACTCGGCTATCTGCTCAGGCAACGTCCCGCCATTGGTGTCACACATCACAATCATGTCGGCACCAGCCTCTGCCGCTGCCTTCAAAGTCTGCAGCGCGTAGTCCGGATTCGCCTTCCAGCCATCAAAGCAATGCTCAGCGTCATAAATCGCCTCACGACCCTGCGACTTCACATAACTGATCGAATCACGAATCATCGCCAGATTCTCTTCCAGCGATACCCGCAACACCTCAGTCACATGCAGGTCCCACGTCTTGCCCACAATCGTGCAGACCGGCGCCTTGGAATTGATCAGCGCCTGCATCCCAATGTCTTCAGAGGCCGCGACTCCCTTCCGCCGAGTCATCCCGAAAGCACACACTCGAGCATGCTTCAACGGCAGCTCGGCCACTCGCTGAAAAAACTCCTCGTCCTTCGGATTCGACAGCGGATAGCCACCCTCGATGTAGTCAAAACCCAGCTCGTCCAGTCGCTGAGTAATCATCAGCTTGTCCTGCAGCGAGAAGTTCACGCCCTCACCCTGAGAACCATCACGGAGCGTTGTGTCGTAGAGCTGAATACGAGCCATGGACGGAACCGCTTTCAGAGACTGCAAATGCCAACAAAAAAACCCTCAGGGGACACCTGAGGGTTCTGTAGCTGTTGTTCGGTTTCCTCAGGCAAGACGCGAACACGGGCGGATGCAAATGCCGCCAATAATTCGAATGCCGATAATTGAGGACGTCAGATGTGACATGCCGGAAAGTCTAAGGCACATTCTTCCCGGGGTCAAACAGAATCCGGAACCGCTGCTGCGATTGCCGTAAAGTGAGGCAAGGAAGACACTTAAACCCGCCACCACCACACCCAAAAGCCTGCCAAACACGCTTTTCACCGCGTTTTCACGGCGGATCATAGCCACCCGCGTTCCACGGATGACAGCGGCAGATCCGCCACATTCCTTTCAAACCACCCCGAATCGCACCATACCGCTGCACACTCAGGATAAAATACTGACTGCACGACGGATGAAATCGACAGTGCCGGCCCAGCCACGGACTGATCCCCAGCTGATAACCTCGCACCAATAACACCAGCAACCGACCAGGCAGCCCCAACCAACCACCCAGAACACTCGGCCCGGACCCCGAACCGCCCGCTGGCTCAACAGCAGACTCCCCTGCTGACTCGACATCGTGACCGTTCGTGATCGGTTCGCGTTCACCACACATCAGTGACTTCCAAAGACAAAAAACCGTGGGACGTGAAGCGTAGCCGTAGCCCGAGCATTCTGACGGCGGGGACAAAATGTCGTAGTCTGGGCTTTAGCCCGGGCACGTAATCCTTGTCAGCCTTCAAATCCCCAGTGTTTTTTAAAGGATGGGGCCGAGCAGGAATGCTCGGGCTACATTTTGTCCCTCACATCATTCCTGCCCGGCGGAAGTCTTCAAAGAACACTCTGTGTTGCAAGCGATGAACCAATCTTGTCCATGGTGCCAGCAGGGACGATCGAACCGTAGCCTGGGCTTTAGCCCGGGAGACAATGCTGTGATGAATCTTGAAGGGAGGGCCGGGCAGGAATGCCCGGGCTACGGGTGCGAGCCGGAGGGTCACAACTCACTCGGCGAACTTCAGTTCCAACGAATTCTCGCCGGTATGCACCGTTACCCGCTGAGCCCCCGATAAGAGCTTCGCTCCGTCCACAGTCGGACCCGGTGCGACCGCTCCCATGTCCGTTACGACCACGTCATACTCGCCCGGCAACACACCCCCTGACTTCGCTATCACAAACTTGCCACCCCGCACCAACCCCCAACCCGTCGGCTGATTGCCCTGCACGGGCTTCAACGCCACTGTACCCCACGCCAGTGGCTGACCATTCTTCAGCACCTGACCCTGCACCTGCTGACGCTCACCCGTCGCCAGCAAGGCATTCTGACGCAACCACACACCGACCGCCCCAATCCAGTTCTGCAGCGCCGGATGCTCAAACGCCAGTCCCACTCCATGCGGCCCCTGCTGGTACACATGCAGCTCCGCCGGAACTCCCGCCTTATGACAGGCCGCATAAAACGCCAGACTGTTCTGCGGCGGTACCCCGGTGTCCTCTGATGTGTGAAACAGGAATACCGGTGGAGTTTCCTTTGTGACATGCTGATCATTCGAAAGCGATTGCAGCTGATCCTCCGTCGCTCCCTCACCCAGCAGATTCTTCGCCGAACCTCGGTGCGCATAGTCCGCCACAAAACTGACAACCGGATATCCCAGCACACCAAAACTCGGCCGACTGCTCTGACGCTCAATCGGATCCGAGGCGTCTGCACGGCCAGCATCAAAATGAGTCACTGCTGTTGATGTCAGATGACCGCCCGCCGAAAACCCCATAATCCCCACTCGCTGCGGATCCACACCAAACTCGCCGGCATGCGCCCTGACGTAACGCAGAGCCCGCTGCGCATCACCCAGCGGAATCGGATGACGATACGGCGACAACCGATATCGCAGTACGAACGCTGTTACACCGATGCTGTTGAAATACTTCGCCGGCTGCACTCCTTCGTGATCGGTCGCATGAATCGCATAACCGCCACCCGGACAGATCACCACTGCCGCACCGTTCGCACCCGCACCCGCCGGATAGACCCAGAAACCTGGCTTGTCTGCATCCGCCGAACCCATTGCCCCCGGAGCACCCGCGGGCCACAACAGCCGAAATTCCGGCTCAGCACCCATCACCGCACCCCCAAATGCACCACTGCCACACACTACGGCCAAACACAGCCAAACACACACACGACCTAACATCAGATTTCTCCCACAACGCTGTCTGCACTCCGAAAATCCCATCACCGCTCCCACACTTCCAGCTCAGTCACACCCGAACGCGCAGCACCCCGATGACGGAACAACACCCTCAGCTTCACTGCTCGCACAGACGCAAATGTCACACTGTTCGCCACGCCACCCTGCGGCTGCTCAGGCAATCGACCAGTCTCACGCACCGGCTGCCACGCACTGCCGTCCCATACCTCAATCCGATAAGATTCCGGCGCCTGCACACCACCGCCATCGTCATACAACAGCACTTCAACTCGACCCAGTGTCTGCGGACTGCCAAAATCCAGCTCCAGCCAGTCCTCCGCATTCGGTGACTCATAACTGGTCCAGCGATTATGCGGACTGGCCGCAAAGACCGCGCGCCCGTCATTCGCCATCTCGACCCGGTCGTACCGTGATGTGTGCGAAGCCGCTATCTTCGGATACTCGGCTCCCGCTCGTCGCGCAGCCAGATTGCCTTCAGGAGCTGTTGGCAACACCACCGGACGCTCGGCCGGCCCCCACACCTCCAGCTCCGTCAGTCCGGAACGCTGATCACCCGCATGAGTCATCACGATCTTCAATTGACGCACTGACTGCTGCGAGAACTTCCACACGCTGGCGCGATGCCCCTCCGGTTGCTCCGGCCCCGCACCATTCGGCAGCGGCCACCATTCACCATCCACGCCTTCCCGCACAAACACCTGACACCGCTCAGGAGCCGCCACAGGGCCACCGTCATCCAGAAACAACAACTTCACCGTATGCACCGGCCGCGACATCCCCAGATCCAGTTGCAGCTCGTCCTGAGCATTCTTTGAACCGACAGCCGTCCAGCGATTCGGAGGATGCACATCATACCACGCATTGCCATCAATCAGCTTCGCCGGAGATGTCCCCGAGCCCACCGCCGTAGCCGTGATCCGCGGGTAATAGTCACCGTCATTGTTCACGGCGAAATTCACATCCACTGGTCCGCCGGATGCGGCAGAACCTGTCGGCAGGACAGCCGGACCAATCGGTACCTGCAGCGGCTGCAGGCGGTCACTGCGGGCCGCCTCACGACCATCCACCAGCACCGTCAGGCCCTTTCCACGCCCATAGCGACTGCCGTCCCGATCCCACAACACCGTCAGCCGATGTCCATGATAAGAAACGTCATCCAGCGCGAACCACGGCCAGCTCTCCGGAGCCAGCGGGTGCAGCTGCAGCATGTCCCCAACGAACGGCTGCACACCCACCAGGCCGGTTACCACCAGATCACAGAACCCCGAATGAAAATAATGCTCGGAATGGTTGTACCCGTCGTGACCAGCAAACGAACCCGTCTCCGGATGCAATGCCTCCGCAAGATATGGCCGGCCGTCCTTCCGATGCGACTTTGCATACGTCTGCAGCAGTGACACATAATCTCCAGCCGTCACCGGCAGCGAACGACCACCCGGACCGTAATCCGGATGCTGCAGCACATTCGCCAGTGCCTTCAGAGTCTGCGTCGTGGCATAAGGCCACGACTGACCACTCCACCAGCAGCACCAGGTCTGCAATTGAAACTGCGGATCCCGACGCTCTACCGTCACTGGGCCGAAGGGAGCAGCAAAATACTGCGGATCCATCAGATACTTCCACGCCTGCTCATAACCACGATCCGTCGCCGGCAGACCAAACTGCCACGGCACATAACCGATCAGTTCACGACCATGTTCGCTGCCCGCAAACTGCCCGGATTCGTAAGTTCGCGTCAGGCGTCGCACCTGCTGCCCCTCACGCTCTTCGTCGTCCCGATACATCTGCAGAAAAAATCCGCGGCGGGAATCCCATAACAACTCCTGCAGCTTCTGTCGCAGACCTTCCGCCCGCCGCTCCCACTGCTCAGCCAGTGACACGTCACCTGCCAGACGGGCCACACGCGCGATGGCGCGAGCATCCGCGAACATGTAGGCGTTAATCGTCGGACGAAAACCCGGCGCTCCTCGGAGAATATCCTTTGTCTGCCGACTGTTGATGTTGAACTCCATCCCGTCATCATGCCCGGTCTGCCAGAACAGCCCCACCTCAGGCGCATAATGACGCTGGGCCCACGCTTCGTAATTGCGAATCAGGTCCGGCAGCAGATCCCGCACAAAAGCTTCGTCCGGATGTACCTCGTGCACCGCCCAGATCGCATCCGCCAGCCACGTACTGTAGTTCCGCGGCTGAGCACCCGGAGTCCTGAACCAGTAACGCGAATAATCATTGGCTACCTGTGGAGACAGCAGCCAGCGCGCCTCGTACAATTGATGACCGGCCGGGCAGCTGATCGCCCCGTAAGCACCCGACCAGAAAGGCCGGTCCGTGAACTCCGTAAATGAATACCCGCTGTTCGGTGAGCCATAGGTCAGATGCCGAGTCAACAGCTCCCAGCGGTAATACCACGTCGTCGTAATATCCGCATCCGGACACTCGAACATCGGAATATTCTGCTGATACCAGTCCCAGTCCCTGTTCTGCCAGAATGTCTCACGCTGCAACAGCACCCGCTTATCAAGCACCTGAGCATCAGCCACCGTCCCGCACAGCCACACTCCACACAACAGCCACACCAGCAACAATCGCATCAGCAAACACCTTTCGTGTGATTCGCATACTCGTACTTCAACCACACCACCCACCCACAATTCCTCCGTGCCCTCCGCACCCTCCACGGTAACAAACCGCCACCAAACCGCACCAGGCCCTCTTCCGTGTCTTTCGTGTCTTTCGTGGTTCAACCCACCAACCCACGGGTCATTCCTCCGTGTCCTCCGTGCCTCCGTGGTGAAAAACCGCCCCCTTACCCGCACCGCATCCTCATTCGTGTGATTCGTGGTTCAAACAAACAAACCACCTCACCCGCGATTCCTCCGTGCTCCCCAAGGTAAAAAACCGCAACCAACTCAAACCCAGTCCTCTTCCGTGTTTTCCGCGTCTTCCGTGGTTCCACTAAAACAATCCACCAACCCACCCGTCATTCCTCCGTGTCCTCTGTGCCTCCGTGGTGAAAAACCGCCCCCTTACCCGCACCGCATCCTCATTCGTGTGATTCGTGTGATTCGTGGTTCAATCAAACCAACCCATCAATACTCCGCACCCTCCGTGGTCACAAACCGCCCCCGTCCCACGGTGGTTCCACTTCAGCCACGGCGAGTCGCAGCGCGGCGCAACCCACGACAGAAATAATCCACCGCGGCATCCCGCTCCACCGTTGCCACGATTTCCACATTAGGCTGCCGATGCTGAAACCGACGACGATCCAGCACCAGTGTTCCGCGAGTCAGCTCGCCCGTTGTTTCAACGTCAGCCACGACCTGCGCGGTATCGAAACGAGCCTCCCGAGCAGCGATTGCCAGCACCGCAGCAGCCGGCAACGTCACCTCCTCAAAAGGCAACAACTGACGACAGGCCCGCGCAGAATACTGCAGCAACCCCGTCGCTAACTCACCCACAGGTGTCGATGGAATCAAGCCACTCAAACGCTCGATGTCCGCAAATGTCAAACCCACACTGTGACCCACTTCCAAAGGCACCACCAGCTTGCCAACCGGAGATCGCATCACCGTCCCGGCAGCCTGCGGGTCCGACCAGAAATTGAATTCCGCCATCGCCGTCACATCGCCGATACCATGCAGAGAACCACCCAGACAGATCAGGCCGTTCAACAGCACCGGAAGCTCCGGATCCATCTCAAACGCCATCGCCACATTCGTCAGCGGACCACAGGTCAGAATTCGCACCTCACCCGGATGTTCCCGGACTACGTCAACAATCAATCGAGCAGATTCGCGACGGTTGTGCAGGTCCGGCACCAGGGGCTCAACCTCACCCAGTCCGCAACGACCGTGCAGAGCGGACAGTGGAGGCAATCCGGCCGGCAGATCGACCGAGTATTTTTCGGAATGCGGAGCCTGTCCGATTCGCGGATGCCGCAGCGGATCCATCAGGTCTGTCAGATAGTGCAGATTTCGAGTCGCCTGCTGGCCGGTCACCGTCCCACCGCAGGCCGTGAGCGCCAGGACGTCCAGGGCCGGGTCAGCCAAAGCGACAAGGATGGCCAGTGCATCACCGATGCCAGGATCAGCGTCTATCAGCAGCTTCTGAGTCACGGCAGGGAATCCACGGGATCAGGAAATGGACGTATGGCGAGGAAATCCGCGAGCAGACTCGCGATCCTGCAGGGGAATTCTACAATCCTGCCGGGGAAAAAGCCCCTGTGCACGGTGTGCTGTCTGCAGTGTTGAACGGGAAAAATTTCATGTCCGCTGAGGAAATCCGCCGCATCGGGGACTCACGCCGCTGGGCCGACATCGTGATCCACCGCGGCATCGCTCGCTGGGTGGAAGTCGCCACCGATCTGCAGACGCCGGCAGAAACTCAGATTCGCCAGGTACTGCAGCAGATCGACGCCACACTGGACCAGATCGGCAGCAGTCGCGATCGCTTACTGCAGATCATCATCTACCTTGCAGACCTCGCAGATGCCCCTGAACTGAACCGCCAATGGGATCTCTGGGTCCCCATCGGACAGCCTCCCATCCGCGCCTGCCTGCAAGCCGGCCTCGGCAATGGCTGTAAGGTGGAAATGATCATCGAAGCGGCCGCTGACTGACTGCGCCGGCGGATCACCCCAGGGGCACGAATCACCTTGGGAGCGTGAATCGTCCTGGGAGGGCGAATGGCGCCTGCTCAGGTCATTGAGCCGATTTCGGAAACTGCGTTTCGTTGATCTTCTGAATCCCGCTGTCCGCGTCCGCGATCTGCAACTTCCCCACCAGACGCAGCTTGTCAGGTCGCTCACACACCTTGTCACGACACGCCTGATAATGAATCTCCACGGTCACCTCAGCCTGCTCTGACAATTCACTCGCATCCGTTTCCAGGACCCCGTAAATCATCACCTTGCCACTGTAAACCGCCTGAGCCACCTCGCCCTGCTCTGCCGGTAACTTCTGACCCTCGGGATAGCGGATCCGAGTCAGCTTCACTTTCTGCCCGCTGCTCACCTTCACCTCGGTCGCAATCAGATAATCCTCGCTGGCCGGATTGGCGTTCACATGCCAGCCCTCCGCCACCGTCAGCTCAATCGCCACCGGACACCTGCCACCACGCGGCAGCTTGTTGAAATATGGATAAATCTTCGCTTTGATCGGACGCGATTCCTTCTTCTTCTCACTGGACTGACCACCAACCGACTCATCGTTCGCTGTCGGTTCCAGCAGCAGCGAAACCGGAATGACAGCTCCCGCCGAACGATGCCACTCCACACCATCCCGCAACTGCCCGACCTGCCCCTTGCCGTCTCCCAGATGCTGCAGCAGCGCCAGACCCAGACCCGCACAGCTGGCCGGTGATTGAGCCATCCGATCACTGAATCGCTGCAGCAGTGACTTCGCCACCTCGCCATACTCCGCCCGCTCAGATCGCAGCGCCAGCAGATTCAATGCGGCCACACTATTGCCCGCTGGTGTGACCGAATCAAACGGTGAACTGGTCCGCGCAAATAACTGCTCATGATCGTTCGATGTAAAGAAGAAGGCCTTCTGACCGGCATCGTAAAACAGCTCCATCTGCTTCGCCGTCAGGCGTTTGGCCTCATCCTGCCAGCGCTGCTGACCCGTCGCTGCATGCAGCGTACGCAGGGCCGATGCCAGACACGCATAGTCATCCAGATACGCCAGCGGTCCCCGAACTCCCTGCCGCCATGATCGCACCAGCTGACCCTGCTCGTCCTGCAGCTTGTCCAGCAAAAACCCGGCCGCTCGCTCGGCCAGCTGCAGATCACCCGCTCGATCCGGCAGACGACCGCTGGTGGCCAGTGCCTGGATCATCAGCGCATTCCATTCCGTCAGCACCTTGTCGTCCAGAAATGGACGCGGTCGCTTATCACGCCGCTGCAACAAACGCTGACGGGCCGCACCCAGACCCTCGCCAATCCCCGCCTGCCCACGCGGCAGATACAGAATCCGACCATGCTCAAAATCCTGCGGCTCAGAAAACCCATACACCCGCAGAAACTCGTCCGCTTCAGCCCCCACAACCTCCCGAATCTCCGCTTCAGTCCAGACATAAAACTGACCCTCAATCGCATTTGTCTCGGCGTCAAGCGCCGAACAGAAACCGCCGTCCGGGAGTGTCATCTCCCGAGTCAGGAAGCCGACCAGTTCGTCCACCACCTGCTGATACAGCGGGTTGGCCTCCACCTGCAACGCCTCTGCATACACCTCCAGCAATTGCGCCTGGTCATACAGCATCTTTTCAAAATGCGGCACCGTCCACGTCCGCTCTGTACTGTACCGATGAAATCCGCCACCCAGATGATCACGGATGCCACCCTTCGCCATGGAAGTCAGCGAGTTCCTGACGATGTCCCACCAGCGCTGCTCACCCGTCTGACGATACAAACCCAGCAGATAGCGCAGTCGCGGTACGTTCGGAAATCGCGGCCCGTCCGGTCGACGTGGATTGAAATCCACTCCGCCCCACGTTGCATCGTACTGCTGCTGAATGCCCGTCGCGATTGTCTGCAACAACGCCGCGTCCAGCGGCACCGGCTCGGCCTGCACACCCGGCCCTGACAGTCGGCGGACTTCGCGAGCAATCATCGAGGACGTCTGGTTGACAGCCTCACGCTTGCCCGTCCACAAATCATGAATCCGCTCGGCCGCCGTCAGAAACCCGGTGCGACCATCCGGAGTATCCTCGGGTGGCAGATACGTCGCACCCGCAATCGGATTGCCCTCAGTGTCCAGAAACATGGACAACGGCCAGCCACCACCCGCACGACTGCCCGCCGCCTGCTGATACACAATCAGACTGGTCATATAAATGTCGTCCACATCCGGACGCTCTTCACGATCCACCTTGATACAGACAAACTTCTCATTCATCCATCTGGCAATCTTCTCGTTCGAAAAAACTTCCCGCTCCATCACATGACACCAGTAACAGCTGCTGTAGCCCACCGACAGAAATACGGGCTTGTCTTCCTTGCGAGCCTTCTCGAAGGCCTCTGGTCCCCACGGATACCAGTTGATGGGATTGTGAGCATGCATCAGCAGGTATGGACTGGATTCCCGAGCCAACCGATTCGCCGGATGCTGCACCTGACCACCCTCCTGCCCTGACCCGCCCTGCGACCCCACAGACTCGTCAGCCCCCGCATACCCAGCCGACAGCAGCAGCACAGCCGACACGCCACACACCAGCAGCGCCAGACATCGCGACGATAACCACACAAAAGATCGACTCATGATCGCGCCTCACTCACTACCGCCTGACCGACCGACTCTCAAACAATCCACACCACTGCCACCGTCATTCTTCACTGACAGTTCGGCCACGTTGAGCCCTGTTCGCGGAAAATTGATGAACCCAACGCAGTCTACTGTCCGCACGGCCCACTGGCGAAGCACACGCAGCATAGGCAAAGCAGGAAAACTCGGAATCCCGCAGACACGCCCCACCACCCCCTGACCCACCAGACCACGCCACAACCATGCCCCAGGCACCCATTCCTGCATTTCCCGCCGTTCTGCGACAGCCAAACAACAAAAAGGGCAATCAGGGGGCCCTGCGTAGTTCGCGCAACTAATGACGATTCCGCAAATCCATCATGCTGCAGGAAGTCTACGGCCGAAACAGACCACGGTGGATTCTGTCGGCCACGCTGCGCCCACGTCATTGACGCAGTCACAGCTGACAGCGTTCGCTGAGCCCGCGAATTCACTGTGCCGCGATCGGACGGAATCATGACCTCACCGCTAATTGCCATGCTCCCTGAAGGCCATCGCATGGATCGGCAGCTGGGTATCGTCTATGACGTCACCCCGCCCAATCCCGATGACCTCACACAGATCAACAATATTCAGTCGCGCGAACAGATCCTGCTGAATCAGAACGGCGTGTTTTTCCTGTCTCAGATTGCGCTCTGGCATTCCCGGGAAATGAATGCCTTCGCACCCATTCTGGAAATCACTCTCGCTCGCATCATCGATGAAAACTGGGTCGCCCAGGCACGCGAACTGTGTGCTCATCGCAAAGCCATTGTCGAAAGCTACCCATCCAGCTTCTTTCGCATGCTCACCGTTGTGGTGTGCGCCCTGCTGGCCGGTGTGCTGACCGTCTGGATTATCGGCACACACTACAATACTCCACTGACCGGAATCCTGACGGCCGACATCACGACCGTACAAGCTCCGGCCGATGCTCGACTCGACGAAGTCCACGTCAGACCCGGTGATGAAGTCTTCACCGGACAACCGCTGCTGCAGCTGGAAAACACCGAGATCACCAGTCGCATCGCCGGCATCATGCAGCAGCTGCAGACCACCGAACAGGAACTGCTGCGGCTGGAAGCGCAGGCCGCCATCGAACTGGAATGGCGACGTCGCGACGTTGATGCCGATCTTGCCCGGCTGCGATTCGCTGTCGCCGATCTGCCGCAGGCTGCCGCAGCTTACAGATCTGCCGCTCGCAGCCGCAGCGTCTCTGCCATGACAGCTTCAGCATCCCAGCCCGCACCCATGCCGGCAGCAGCCGTCGCACTGCTCAGCAAACGCCGCAACGCCGCAGGGAAAATCCTGTTCTTCGATGGACAAAAGACAGCTTCAGGCCTGCACGAACCCCAGAATACTCAGCCACCGGTCAGTGCTGACACTCAAAGCAATCCAGCCGCCACGACGCCCTCGGCACCCTCAGCACCCCCGGCGACTACCGCACCAGCAGCTGCACCAGTTGCAGCAACTATCGTCGTCCAGACCGTTGCAGCCCCCGCCACTCCCGCTGATGATCTCAGCCAGACAGCCGCACCACCCGAAACCACCGCCGCCACGGCAACGCACACTCCCACAGCACTCACAGAAGCCGCTGCAGAAATCGCTCGCCTGCAATCTGTACGCAGCGAACTGCCGGCGCGAGTCGATGCGGCAACCGGAGTCACCGCAGCTCGAGCCCGTCGGGACAGCCTGCTGAACGAACTGCAGTCCCTGAAAACCACCAGCCCCGAGATCCGAGTTGCATCACCCGTGTATGGAATCGTCGGACAGGTGCGCGGCCGCGCCGGAACTCAGGTCGCCGCCCGCGATGTCATCCTGAAAATTCTGCACACCGACCGCCGCTGCGTACTGGTTCAGGTTCCAACGCCGCGAGTCCACGAGCTGTCGATGGGCGAAGAAGTCGAACTGAAGTTCCCCGGCAATCAGACATACCACGGCAAAGTCGCCGAGCTGCCGCTGATGGCCGACGAACACGACGGACGCACCGAAACCACTTCACTCGTCCGCATCGAACCAACCGGCCGACTATGGCCCGCAGTCCCCATCGGCTGCCAGATCGAAGTCACGTCGGTCCGCTGAAATCGCACCCGCCCCCTCAACCCGCGCACCCACCCGTACCGTGGGCTTCAGCCCGCGTCCCCCCCAAACACGTAGCCCGAGCATTCCTGCTCGGCCCCATCCCCTTGAAAAACACTGGGGATTTCAAGGGTGACGCGAATTTCGTGCCCGGGCTAAAGCCCAGACTACGGTTCTTGTCCGCGGCGTCAAACCAACTTCAATTCACGGACCAACGCAGTAGTTTTCAAGGTGTGGCCGGGCAGGAATGCCCGGTCTACTGCTGTGGGCTGTCTCCCGTTTTTACCGCATCAGGCTTCGGCCCGCCCGAAACACAGCCCGCCGATTCCCACAGGTCAACTGGC
>CAXBSH010000125.1:0-13622 GCA_963977705.1 uncultured Planctomycetaceae bacterium | reverse complement strand
GGACGACACGGGCTGAACCCCATGCTACGACTACCGAGCACCAGCTCGGGGATGATGCCGAGGCTGTCCTTTTGCCAGGTGGTTATCAGCCCACGGAATGGCTGAGCGACGGGCCAACGTGCGCCGCGTCGCGGCTTTGTGCGGGCATAAGGCGGCCGGGCAGGAATAACGCGAGGGACAAAAGTCGTAGTCTGGGCTTTAGGCCGGACGACCCATTCTTGTCCTCGGCGGTATTCCTGCACGCGAAACCGGCTCACAGCCGGTGGGCCTGGCCAGGAGCCTGCAATCAGCAGCTTCAACGCCACTTGCGCTAAGCCCTCGACCTCGCTGCGATAATCGGCACATCCGTTAAAGGTCCGAAAACCTGCCCGCGACAGGCCGATTCTGTCCAAAGTGCTCCGAAAAAAACCGGCGCCGTCCAAGTCACGTGCCAGATTCGATGTTCAGTCCCTTGAACAGATCCCCGCTGACGTTGCGCCCACTAAACCGGCCAACTCGAAGGATTCGTTACACGGCGACTGCACTGGATGTTGCATTTCCTCCACGCTGACTCACCCTCACTAAAGGCAGCCTGGGCGCAATAGGCAATACAGGAAGTACTGAAACAATGGGTATTGCACACTGTTTCAGGTGCTTAACAGAGTTCGTATTGATCTAAACGGCGAATCCCGCCAAGAATGAGACCCCCCCGGCAGACAAACGTCACCGGGCCGATGGATGGAGTCACAGGTGACCCCTGTAACCCCGACTTTTTTCGATGGGAAATGAACATGACTTTCCGTTCGCCATTCGGAACCGCCTGTCTCTCAGGCCTCGCTGGCTTGGCAATTGCCTGTTCGGGTGTTCTGGCAGACGAACCTGCCGGACCACGACTGGCCACGACGCTCAGCGAAACAGGGGAACTGCCACCGCCGGCGAATCCTGACGAAACTGGGATATCTGCTGATGCAGGACTGACTGCACGACTTGGGCAACCACGTCCGGTGCGGGCCATCCCACGACGGTTACAGCCACCATCTGGTGTCAAGCTGCTGCCGCCGGAAGAAATTCTGAAGAATCGCTCCCACGATATCATCCTCGATGCTGACGGTGCCTTTGTTGGGCGCATGTATTCAATCACACCCGATGGGCTTCTGCCCGCTCGCGGTATGAATGTTCGACTGCTGACCGATGGTGGCACAGCAGCAGAAACTACGACAGACGAAACGGGGCTGTTCAAGGTTTCCGGCCTGCCACAGCAGGCCGATGTAGGTGGTATCTTCGCCTCCGGACCGTCCGGGATTGTTGTTTATGGGGTACGCATGGTGCCCGCCTCTGCGGAATTTCCGGCTGATCGTGAGATCGACGTGGAATCTGCTGTGGTTCAGGTCGTGGACTCTCCCTTGGCCCAGCAGTTGATTCGCGGTGGAATCGGTACTCGAGACCTGCGTTTCAACGGCCCGGTAACCGCACTGGACGAGAAATTCCCCTACGGCGAAGGCCCGATCGCAACCAGCATTGCTCATGACAGCGTGCAGATTGCGGCCGACGGAAAAGTTTATGGGCAGGTGAACCTGCTGGATGAACGTACCGGCCGAATCCGCGAAGTGCTGTCGATGCGAGTGTATTTCCTGCGAGATGGCGTGGAAGTGGGCTCGGCACGAGTCGCCCCGAACGGCGCATTTAACGTGCCGGGGTTGCAGCCCGGAATCCACGCACTTGTGGGCGTCGGTCGTGACGGCGTTTTTGCAATCGGCGTTGAAGTCCTACCGTTCAAAGCGGCGGCGATGAATGGTACGGCAGGCTTTGTGCCTGTACGGCTGATGCTTTCCACGGAAATTGCTGTCGCTCCTGTGGGCGCTGCGAACATTAATGCGGAAAATTTCGGTGATTTCTTTGATGCGACCATCGCCGAGTTAGCCGAGCCCATGGGACCAACGGCAGCTGCTGCCGCTGCTGCCCCCGCCGCTGGACCTGGTGTCGCAGGAACCGGTGGTGCCGCAGGTGGCGGAACTGGCGGTGGCGGACTGCTGGGGCCACTGCTCGTCGGTGGTGCAATCGGGGGAATCGGCGGTGCAATTATCACTCAAGGCGACCCCGCTACTCCCAGCAAGTAAGCGACACAGGCTGCCATTCAGAAACCAACTCGCCCCGCGATCCAAAGTCGCGGGGCTTTTCTATGCGCCTGGGGGTCGATAACTGTGACAGACTTCAGGAACCGTCTCGATGCGTGGTCCCCCGATCAGCTCAATGCACCATGGGACCGCCGGCATCACAGCCCCCAGACACTCACGAATGGCCCGTGGCTGCCCCGGCAGGTTGATAATCAACGATTTATCTCGAATTCCGGCCGTCTGGCGACTCAGAATCGCTGTGGGGACCTTTTCCAGCGAGACTTTGCGCATCAGTTCCCCAAAACCCGGCAACATTTTCTCGCACACATCGCCGGTCGCTTCGGGCGTCACGTCTCGAACTGCCGGACCGGTGCCGCCGGTCGTCACTATCAGACTACAGTGAAATTCGTCAGCCAACTTCCTTAGTTCCTGAGCGATCAGATGCCGATCATCAGAGACGATTCGAGCTTCGGGCGCCCAGGGACTGCTCAAAAGTTCAGATAAATACGTCTGAATTGCTGGGCCACCGCGGTCTTCGTAATCGCCTCGACTGGCCCGGTCGGAAACGGTAAGGATTCCGATGATGACTGGCTGGGACATACTGAGTTCTGACTTTCAGAAAGCGGTCCTGAAAACTGTTTCTGCGAAGGAATTGGTCTGAAGAACGCCTGATTTTGTTTCCCAATGATCATAGTCCGTCTATGATGCACCGATTGCGCATCGAGGCATGGTAGCAGACTGGTTCTGAAAACCGAGATGCATTCCGGTTGGTGGTCTATTCGACCATCTCCTGTGTCTGTCACTTCTGGTCTGTGTCCATTGGATCATGGTGCTGGATCCTACCCACGTTCCGAACGAAACCTGTATGTCGAACACCGCATCCATCCCAACATCATCTCCCGCATTTCTTGATTCGGCTGCAGCGGATGCCGGGTCATCGTCAGGTCTTGTTCGTTCCGGTCGTGGGCCGATTGAATTCGCCGCATCGAATCTGGAATTCGCCGAGGCACAGTTGGCCAGCTATCTGCTGGATCGCAACTCTGTTTCACCGGACTGGCGTGATTACTTTGACGAGTTGAAAGTCGTGGATTCGGGCTTAACTGCGGAATCGATGGAAGTTCCGTTTCAGGCCGAAAGTATTTTCCGACGTTCTTCGGGTCGAGTTGATCCTGGCGCATCAGATGCTGCGATTCTGCAGGAGCGTCTTGAGCAGTTGATTCGCAGTTTTCGCGTCCGTGGGCACATCGTCGCGAAGATTGACCCATTGAATGCCGAACGTCCGCGACCGGCTGAGCTGGACCCGGCCTTCTATGGGTTCACTGAAGAACACATGGATCGCCGTTTTTCGACTCAGTGGTCGGGTGGTCCGGACGTTCGAACTCTGCGTCAGATGGTCACGTGGATGCAGACGACCTACTGCCGGTCAATCGGCGTGCAGTACATGCACATCGACAGTCTGCAGGTGCGTCAGTGGCTGCAGGATCGCATGGAGCGAACGGCCAATCGCCTGAAGCTTTCCCGGGCCGAGCAGATTCGAATTCTTGAGCGTCTGAGTGACGCCGTGGTGTTTGAGGAATTCGTCCAGAAGAAGTATGTAGGGGCAAAAAGCTTCTCGCTGGAAGGTGCTGAAAGTCTGATTCCGCTGCTGGACATGGCGATTGAACGGGCCGGCAGTCAGGGCATTGATCTGTGCGTGCTGGGGATGGCCCATCGAGGTCGACTGAACGTCCTCGCCAATATTATGGGCAAAAGCCCATCCAAGATCTTCCGTGAATTCGACGACGTGGACCCACAGTTGAAAATGGGTCGAGGCGACGTGAAGTATCATCTGGGATACAGCTCGGACCGCATGACCTCATCAGGTCAAAGCGTGCATCTGACGTTGTGCTTCAATCCCAGCCATCTTGAGTTTGTCAACCCGGTAGCCCTTGGACGCCTGCGTGCCAAGCAGGAACGCGTGGCTGACGCGGAACACAGGAAAAGCTTCTGCATCCAGATCCACGGCGACGCTGCATTTGCTGGTGAGGGTGTCGTTCAGGAAACGCTGAATCTGAGTGAACTGCCAGGATATCAGACTGGTGGTACTCTGCACGTGATCGTCAATAATCAGATTGGTTTCACGACCTCAGCGTCAGAAGCTCGTTCCTGCACCTATGCCACCGATGTGGCTCGCATGCTGCAGATCCCGATCTTCCATGTGAACGGCGAGGATCCGGAGGCGGTGGCGCAGGTGGTTCAGCTGGCGATGGATTTCCGACAGCGGTTCCAGCGGGATGTCGTGATTGACATGTACTGTTTCCGTCGCCGTGGTCATAACGAAGCCGACGAGCCGGCATTTACTCAGCCGACCATGTATCAGGTGATTCGTGCTCGCCAGACTGTCTTCAGCAGCTTCCTTGAATCCCTTGTCAGTCTCCGCGAGGTCACTCGCGAAGAGGGTCTCGAGATCGTGGCTCGCCGTGGTCGCGTTCTGGAGGCTGAGCTTGAAGAGGCACGCAAGGAAGGGTTTAAGTATCTCGAAGATACAGGCGGAGGCATCTGGAAGGGATATTTTGGCGGCAGCGCTCGCAACGCAGACTCGCCCCCGACCGCTGTTTCGGCTGAAAAACTGCGTCAGGTGATGACCACCATTGCCACGCCGCCCGTGGATTTTACTCCGCACCCCAAAGTCGAGGCGGTGCTGAAGGCGCGTCGGGAAATGGGTGCTGGCGAGGCGTTGTTTGACTGGGGCGGTGCAGAACTGGCTGCTCTGGCAACGCTTGTTTCCGAGGGTACTCGCCTGCGTTTCAGTGGACAGGACGTGCGTCGCGGTACATTCAGCCATCGCCATGCAGGTCTCTGTGACTCAAAGACAGGACGATCATGGATCGGTCTGCGGGATGTGGCGGCCAAACCTGAACTGGTGGAAATCTATAACAGTCCGCTGTCGGAAGTCGGCGTGCTGGGATTTGAGTACGGCTACAGCCTTGACTGCCCGGATGGGCTGGTGCTCTGGGAAGCCCAGTTCGGTGACTTCGTCAACGTCGCGCAAGTAATTATTGACCAGTTCATTGCCAGTGCTGAAGACAAATGGAAGCGTCTCAGCGGGCTTGTGATGCTGCTGCCGCACGGGATGGAGGGTGCAGGTCCCGAGCATTCCAGTGCTCGACTGGAACGCTTCCTTGCGATGGGTGCAGACGACAACATTCAGGTGACCTGCCCCAGTACATCATCACAGTACTTCCATCTGCTCCGACGCCAGGCGAATCGCTGGTGGAAGAAGCCATTGATTGTGATGACCCCCAAAAGCCTGCTGCGATCAAAGGATGCCTCGTCGCCGATCACGGAACTGACCAGTGGCCAGTTCAATGAAGTACTGGGCGACACGAAGGTGGTCCCCGAAAAAACGACTCGTGTGCTGATCTGTTCCGGCAAGCTGTATTTTGAGCTGGCGGCTCATCGTGAGCAGTTGAAGCGAGACGACGTTGCGATTGTTCGACTTGAGCAGCTTTATCCCTTCCCGGCAGCCGCGCTGGACGAGGAACTCTCGAAGTATCCCGCCTCAGCGTCATGTTTCTGGGTCCAGGAAGAACCTCGCAATCAGGGTGCGTGGGGCTTCCTCAGAATGCGTTTTGGCGAGCGATTGCTGGATAAATTCCCATTCCGCGGTATTTCCAGACCTGAAGCGGCCAGCCCGGCAACGGGATCCGCGACCAGTCACAGGATTGAACAGCAGAACATTCTTAAACAGGCGTTTGAACTCGAATGAGCACTCCGGAAATCGAAATCAAGGTGCCGCGACCCGGTGAGTCAATCTCTGAGGTCATGATCGGCGAGTGGTACGTTCAGGAAGGCCAGTACGTGGCGGCCGACCGCAACCTTGTTGCGCTGGAATCCGATAAAGCCACATTTGATGTACCGGCACCGCGCGGAGGAATCCTGACTCGGATTCTGAAGAAGGCGGGCGAGTCCGCGCAGGTGGAGGAAGTGATTGGCTTCCTGCAACCCGCTGAGGCTCCTGCCGCTGCCCCCGCTGCAGCAAAGCCAGCCCCGGCTGCTGCCGCTGCTGCTCCGGCGGCTTCCGCGCCGGCCGCTGCCGCTCCCAAAGCGGCAGGTCACGTCATGCCGGCGGCCGAACGTCTGATGGCAGAGAACAAGCTGCCGGCCGGCAGCGTTGCTGGCTCGGGCCCCGGTGGTCGAGTCCTCAAGGAAGATGTCATTCGTACGGTCAATTCCGGACCGGTCAGTGTTGGCGGTTCCCGCGAAACACGGTCGGTGCCGCTCAGCCCGATCCGACAAACTATCGCTCGACGACTTGTCGAAGCTCAGCACACGGCTGCCCTGCTGACAACATTCAATGAAGTGGACATGTCAGCCGTTAAAAAGCTGCGTGAAGTCTACAAGGATGCCTTCGAGAAGAAGCACAACGCAAAGCTGGGCTTCATGTCGTTCTTCGTGCGAGCAGTTGTCGCGGGGCTCCAGCAGTATCCTCAGCTGAATGCCCAGATGAACGGCAAAAGCCTGACATATTTCAACTACTGCGATATCGGCGTCGCCATCGGTGGTGGCAAGGGATTGGTTGTGCCGGTCCTGCGAAACGCAGAGAACATGAGCTTTGCTGATATCGAACTGGCGATTGTGAACTTCGCCAATCGGGCGAAGAACAACCAGATCGCTCTTGAGGAACTTGAGGGGGGCACGTTCACCATTACCAACGGTGGCGTGTACGGCTCTCTGCTTTCAACCCCGATCGTCAATCCGCCTCAAAGCGGAGTACTGGGCATGCACGGCATCTTCGATCGCCCCGTTGCTGTCAACGGTCAGGTCGTTATCCGGCCAATGATGTACATCGCACTGACCTACGATCATCGCATCGTCGACGGACGTGAAGCAGTGTCCTTCCTGAAACTTGTGAAGGATATGATTGAAGATCCGACCCGTCTGATCCTCGAAATCTGATAGGGCAACGCCTCGTCTGACATTCCGCAGCCGCCCCGGTGACAAGCCTGCGGGCGGTTCTGCATTTAAGTCTTCCTGAAATCTCAGCACTACGGATTCAAACATGTCCGAAGCATTTGATCTGATCGTGATTGGCGCTGGTCCCGGAGGTTACGTGGCTGCGATCCGTGCTGCTCAGCTGGGACTGAAAACGGCCGTGATCGAACGAGAACCCCGCCTTGGAGGCACTTGCCTGCGAGTGGGTTGTATTCCCAGCAAAGCACTCCTCGAATCCAGTGAACTCTACGAAAAGTCGGCAAAGCATTTTGCTGAACGAGGCCTGAAAGTCAGCGGGCTGGAACTTGACCTGCCACAGATGATGAAACACAAGGACGGTGTCGTCGCAACTCTGGATACGGGTATCCAGGGACTGCTGAAAAAGAACAAAGTCGAACGCATCTTCGGACACGGACGCCTGCTTGGTAACGGTAACGTCGAGATTCAGGCGGCCGCCGGAACCACGGTCATCAGCGGCAAACGCATTCTGATCGCCACTGGCAGTGTCCCGTCGTCTCTGCCCGGAATTCAACCGGATGGAGATCGAATCGGTACCAGCACCGAAGCCCTTGCCTGGCCTGCCGTACCACAGCACCTCGTCGTGATCGGTGGCGGCGTCATCGGCCTTGAACTGGGAACAGTCTGGAGACGTCTGGGAGCCAGAGTTACAGTCCTTGAATACCTGCCACGAATCCTGCCGGGTATTGATGAACAGGTTGCCGCTGAAGCCCGCAGGATCTTCGAAAAACAGGGAGTCGTCTTCCGACTGGGCACAAAAGTCACAGGTGTCTCATCCCAGGGTGAACTGTGCACCGTGTCAATTGATGGAGCGGACCCGCTGACCTGTGACCGTGTGCTGGTTGCCGTTGGACGCAAGCCCTGCACGGAAAATCTCGGGCTGGAAACTGCGAACGTCACCACGGATCGTCGGGGCTTTATTCAGGTGAATTCGCAGTATCAGACAACCGCACCCGGTGTCTTCGCTATCGGTGACGTCATCGGCGGTGCCATGCTGGCTCACAAGGCAGAAGAGGAAGGCATCGCCTGCGTTGAAAAAATGATCACCGGTCATGGACACATCAACTACGCAATCATCCCGGCCGTGGTCTATACAGAACCAGAAATCGCGTCCGCCGGGGCCAATGAAGACGCGCTGCAGGCTGCCGGAATCAAGTACCGAGCCGGCAAGTTCACATTTGCAGCCAATGGTCGAGCTCGGGCCGGTGGACACACCGATGGGTTTGTCAAAGTCCTTGCAGACGAAGCAACGGATCGCGTGCTCGGAGTGCACATCATCGGAACTCACGCCGGCGAACTGATCCACGAAGCCGCCGTAGCGATGCAGTTCGGAGCCAGCAGCGAAGATATCGCTCGCTGCTGCCACGCTCACCCAACACTCTCTGAGGCCGTGAAGGAGGCGGCGATGGCTGTGGACAAACGAGCTATTCACTCGTGACAAAAACCGAATCGGGCGACAGCAAACTGCTGTCGCCCACTCGGAACAGATCAGCTGATCCAGTCCTGAATCGCTCGCACTCGTGGCATCGGCTGCTCACGCAGAGCTTCCAGTGACTGCACAACTGCCAGACAGCCAGGCAGAGTGGTGACACACGGTACACCGTACGTCACCGATGCAGCTCGGATCCGACCTTCATCTGTGCGGGCACCCTTGCCACTGGGTGTATTCAGAATCAACTGGATCTCGCCATTCGCCATCTGATCCAGCAGGTTCGGACGCCCCTCATGCAGCTTCTTCACCACTTCCACCGCAATCCCCGCCTCCTGAAAGACCTTGGCGGTGCCACTGGTACTGACAATCCGATAACCCATAGCCTGCAGTTTTCGAACCGGTTCAATCATCCGTTCTTTGCGACCGGCCGCAATACTGACAAACACACGCCCCTGCATGGGCAATCGAGTTCCTGCAGCCAGCTGCGACTTGGCAAACGCCAGTGGGAAGTCTGAGTCAATCCCCATGACTTCACCCGTGGAACGCATCTCCGGACCCAGCACAATGTCCACTCCCATGAACCGGCTGAACGGAAATACGCTCTCTTTGACCGACGTGTAGGATGGCACAACTTCCGTTGTGAATCCCTGCTCCTTCAAAGACACACCCACCATCACCTTCGCCGCAATCTTTGCGAGGGAATGGCCGATCGCTTTCGAAACGAAAGGAGACGTACGACTGGCTCGAGGATTCACTTCGAGAATGTAAACCGTGTACTGCTCACCCTCCACTTTCACCGCGAACTGAATATTCATCAGTCCGCGCACCTGCAGTGCAGTGGCCAGCTTATGAGTCGCCTCGCGAATTTCATCAACCACATGCCCCGGCAATGAGTATGGCGGCAGAGCACAGGCGGAGTCTCCGGAATGTACTCCAGCCTCCTCAATATGCTCCATCACACCGCCGATGACAGTAGTTTCCCCATCAGAAATCGCGTCCACATCGACTTCAATCGCGTCTTCCAGAAACTTATCGATCAGCACCGGCTTCTCAGCTGAAGCTTCAACCGCCGCCGTCATGTACCGCTCAAGACTCTGCTGGTCATAGCAGATCTCCATACCCCGACCACCCAGAACATAGCTGGGCCGCACCAGCACGGGATAACCAATTCGATTGGCTATCGTACAAGCCCCTTCCGTGCTGATGGCCGTGCCGTTCGGTGGCTGATGCAGCTGCAACGCGTCCAGAATCGCCTGAAATCGCTTGCGATCCTCCGCAGCATCAATCATGTCCGGACTGGTCCCCACAATCTTCACGCCTGCGGCCTCAAGACCGCGAGCCAGATTCAGGGGAGTCTGACCGCCGAACTGCACAATCGCACCGTCCGGATTCATCCGATCCCAGATGTTCAGTACGTCTTCCGTCGTCAACGGCTCGAAAAACAAATGGTCTGATGTGTCATAGTCCGTCGATACGGTCTCTGGGTTGGAGTTCACCATGATGCTCTCTATGCCCAGATCACGCAGCGCAAACGCCGCCTGACAACAGCAATAGTCGAACTCAATCCCCTGACCAATACGGTTCGGACCACCACCCAGAATCATCACGCGACGCACACCGTCCGGCTTGGCAGGAGTCTCATCTTCCTGCTCGTACGTGGAATAGTAATAGGGAGTAAACGCTTCAAACTCAGCAGCGCAGGTATCCACCTGCTTGAAAGTCGCCACGATCCCCAGCTGACGACGCCGTTCACGGACATCCAGCTGACCACAGTTCCACCAGCCCGCCAACTGCTCATCCGAAAAACCGTTCCGCTTGGCGCGCCGCAACAACTCCTCAGGAACATCCTCCAGACGCTGATAGCTCCGCAGCTCATCCTCCAGCTGCACAATCTGCTCAATACTACGCAGAAACCACGGATCAATATCCGTGACCTCATGGATTTCCTGCACCGACATGCCATGTTTCAGAGCATACCTCAGATAGAAAATACGCTCAGCGTTCGGAATCGCCAGCTTGCTGAGGATTTCATCGGCCGTCGGCTGCTGTGGCGTTCCCCACAGATCCTTCTTGCCACCACCCAGACCAAAGTGCCCGATCTCCAGTCCACGCAGTGCCTTCTGCAGTGACTCACGAAACGTGCGACCAATCGCCATCGTCTCACCAACGGACTTCATCTGCACCGTCAGTGTTGGGTCAGCTTCGGGAAACTTCTCAAAGGTCCACCGCGGAATCTTTGTTACCACGTAGTCAATCGTTGGCTCAAAACAGGCCAGCGTCTCACGCGTGATGTCGTTCGGAATTTCATCCAGACGATACCCCACAGCCAGCTTCGCAGCGATCTTGGCAATCGGAAATCCGGTTGCTTTGGAGGCCAGTGCTGAAGAACGGCTGACTCGCGGATTCATCTCAATGACCACCATCCGACCATTGTCCGGATTAATGGCAAACTGCACATTGGAACCACCCGTCTCGACACCAATCGCACGCATGACGGCAATCGTCGCATCACGCATCCGCTGATACTCGCGGTCAGAAAGCGTCTGTGCAGGAGCAACCGTGATCGAGTCGCCCGTGTGCACGCCCATCGGATCAAAGTTCTCAATCGCACAGATGATCACGACGTTATCCGCATTGTCACGCATCACCTCCATCTCGTACTCTTTCCACCCGAGAATCGACTCCTCGAGCAGAACTTCAGTGATGGGTGACAATGCCAGTCCGCGCCGAACCTTGTCCTCAAACTCTTCAATGTTGTAGGCAATCCCACCACCCGTACCACCAAGCGTAAAACTGGCACGAATAATGATGGGCAGACCAATCTGCTGCACAGCCTCGCGAGCCTGCTCGATGTTGTGCACCGTGAAGCTGCGCGGCACATCCAGCCCAATCTGCAGCATCGTCTGCTTGAAAGCCTCACGCTCCTCAGCACGACGAATCACGTCCTCTTTGGCACCAATCATCTCGACGCCGTACTTGTCCAGCACCCCATGGCGAACCAGATCCATGGCCGTGTTCAGCCCGGTCTGACCACCCAGGGTTGGCAGCAACGCATCCGGCTTCTCTGCCCGGATAATCTCTTCCACGTACTGCCACGTAATCGGCTCGATATAGGTGCGATCGGCCGTCTGAGGATCCGTCATGATGGTCGCTGGATTCGAATTCACCAGCACAACCTCATAACCCTCCTCACGCAGCGCTTTGCATGCCTGAGTTCCCGAATAGTCAAACTCACAGGCCTGCCCGATAACAATCGGCCCGGAACCAATAATCAGGATCTTCCTGAGATCGTTTCGACGTGGCACCGCAGGGTGTCCTTCCTGAACTAACGATAATCGCACCCTGAGGCGCGCAAAAACAGCCTTGACCGGCATTCAGCCCAATGGAAAAACCATCATCTGCTGCCCGGCCAGCCTGAAGTCCACGCTGGGGTACGGAAAAAATCCGCGCAAATTTGCGACAGAGTACCAGGAATCTCGTGGTTATCAAGAAACTGGACCAACCCCATTCAACAGATCCCGGAATCGGCGAAGTTCGACCAAAATCCACGATTCTGACACAACACCCGGTTTCGTCATCCGCCCGAATTCGCCAGAATTCCGATATTCAGCCATCGCGAACGTCGCACTGCTGACCCAACCGGAGACCGAACGGCGTGTTACGCATCGCCTTTGTTATCCCTACCCTCGACCAGTCCGGCGCTGAACGCCAGCTGACCACACTGGCCTGCGGCCTGTCCGGAACTCACGTCGATCCACACGTCATCGCCCTCGATCGCGGTGGCCCCTACGAACAACAACTGCAGCAGGCCTCCATACCCGTACAAGTCCTGCACAAACGAGGTCGCTTTGATCCGGCCGCCATGCTCCGACTGCGATCCGCACTGCAGAAACTGCAGCCAGACATCATCCAGTCATTCCTGTTCTCCGCCAATACACTCGTCCGACTGCCAGGCATCGCCCCACCGCAGGCCCGCATTATCGTCAGTGAACGCTGCGTCGATTCCTGGAAATCCGGTTGGCAGCTCTGGCTTGATCGCCAGCTGGCCAACCGCGCTCACTGCCTCACTGCCAACTCCCAAAGTGTCGCCACCTTCTACCGGAATCTGGGAGTCCCCGCTGAACGGATCACCGTGATCCCCAACGGAACGGCAACAACTCCAGCCACCCTGCTCACACGGTCCGCCGCTCGACAAATACTGGGACTGCCCGAGTCTGCCTGCGTCATCGGGTACATCGGCAGATTTGCCCGACAAAAACGCCTGCAGGATCTCATCTGGGCCTTTCAGCTGCTGCACCAGACCATTGAAAATTCCCGACTGGTGCTGATCGGCACAGGCCCCGAAGAAGAACGCCTGAAACAACTGGCAGCGGGATTCGACTGCAACAGCAAAATCCTGTTCGCCGGCCACCGCAGTGATGCCACAGCACTGCTGCCCGCTCTGGATGCGTTCGTGCTGCCCAGCGAATTCGAAGGCATGTCAAACAGTCTGATGGAAGCAATGGCAGCCGGTATTCCCTGCGCTGCCAGCAACATCAGCCCCAACGGCGAACTGATTCAAAACGGTGAACATGGCATGCTGTTCCCCGTAGGCTCCGGTCCCGAAATTGCCCGCACCCTGCTGCGAATGCACCGAGACCCTGCGCTGTCCGCTCGCATGGCCACACAGGCGGCCAATCGTATCCACAGCGAATTCACTCCCCGACAGATGATCGACCGACACATGCAGCTGTATCAACGACTGCAGCAGCAGAAATAAGGGTCCACGCAAAATCCTGTGCGCAACCACAACTCCCCTTGGGAGGGCGAAGCTCCCGCTGAGCCGCACGTTCACAACACCGCAACAACCCTTCAGCTCGGCGACAGCCGAGACCTACCAAACTGGAATGGCAGCGCCCCTTGGGAGGGCGAAGCTCCCGCTGAGCCGCGCGTTCACAACACCGCAACAACCCTTCAGCTCGGCGACAGCCGCGACCTTCCAAACTGAAATGGCAGCGCCCCTCGGGAGGGCGAAGCTCCCGCTGAGCCGCACGTTCACAACACCGCAACAACCCTTCAGCTCGACGAGAGCCGCGACCTCCCAAGGGGAACTTCCCCCGGGACCA
>CAXBSH010000124.1:0-13644 GCA_963977705.1 uncultured Planctomycetaceae bacterium | reverse complement strand
ACCGGACGACGAGCACCAGATGGGTTCGGCACATGGGATTACATGTTCATCGCAGTTTCAGACATTGAAGATGGCTCAGCAGGTGCGACTGAACCAAAGGGGACACGCCCCACAACCACAGCGCGCCGCATTGCTATGACGGTTCAGGGATTCCTCGCCTGTGACCCCAAGCGTAAATTCAGTGCGATTACCGATGGAACTTCCAATACCATCCTTTGCATCGAAGACGCTGGTCGTTCTCATCCTTCGGCCGGTGCTGTCGGTTCCCTTGCCAGTCGACCATCTCCAGTTGTTGGCGAAGGTCCGGCATGGTCCGGTGGTACCTCCGGTGGTCGCCGTATGTACGCCTGGGCGGATCCAGACGCAGCCACGAACGGACTTTCCGGTCCCAGCAACGCGCTGTCACCAGCATCACGGATGGCCCGGCCAAACAACTACAACGCACCACTCGGTGGTCCTCCGGAATGCCGTTGGGCCAATAACAACTGCGGTCCCAACGATGAGCCGTTCAGCTGGCACACCGGTGGCGTTCAGGCAGCCATGGGCGATGGTTCCGTTCGCTTCGTCAGCGAAAACATTGACGTCATGGTGCTGAAGTACATCGCCGGCTCAAACGATGGCCAGATCATCGGGGACTTCTGATCCCTCCTGATACGAGCAGCGGACACTACTTCAGGGCTCGGGCGGGTGCATTGCCCCCCGAGCCCTTCTTTTTCGAATACTTCTCAAGGACTCTTACATGGTGCGTTCATTTGCCCTGCTGCTGCTCTGCGTTACAGGCTGCAGTCAGAATATCTCTGTAGGTACCAACCCCGAGCCAGTAAACATCACCATCAATGTCACTCAGGGCGGAGCACCGGTTGATGGTTTGAAATTCAATTTTCAGCCGGTTGGCGACGGTCTGCCCGCTGTGCTGGACATCAAAGCCGGGGCTGCCAGTGGCTCAGTCACTCCCGGCAGCTATACCTGGTTTATTTCCGGATCCGAAAAAGATCTCGCCGACAAAAAGATCGCCGATCAGTTCCGGGAAGGATCAATGGATCGCAAAGTGGATGTCTCAGGCGGAGCCACGATCGAGGCAAAACTGGACTGATGACCTGCTGTGGCAGATGTTCCGGGCTGTGGTCGCTGCGACCCGGCCCGGAAATCCACGCACAGCAGTATGGCCGACAGCAACGCACCGACCACAGCCCATAAGCCGACAGGAAAAGGGGCCAGCAGACTGGCAAAACTGTCAGCCGAAATGGCCGTAGCCAGCAGCACTCCCGCAAACAGCAGCAGATTGATCAATAACACAACCCTGCGTACCCACGGCGGAATCCTGAAGCCACGGATCACACCCGGCTTGCCGACGGTCAAGAGCAGGATATTGGCCATGCCGAGCAACGACACGGACAGCAGCACGACGCCCAGCATGCTGTTTTCCCAATCGGACGTATCGGTGATGCTGACGGAAACAGCCAGCAGACCGGGCAGTAACAGCAGCAGCGCAGGCAGACAGATCAGTACTGCAAGTCCCCGCGCAAGAATGGCCAGCACGCGGATTGCTGTCCGCCCGCTTCCTGCAGATGACCCGGATGCTGCATGGTTCGCATTCATGGAAATCACCCCGAGCTGAATAACGAGACAAGCCCGGAGAATCGTCTCCGGGCTTGCCGAATTCATCCCGAACATACCGCCATCGACAGTCGCGTCATGACTGAATCATGGCAGCCGGATTCACGATCCGCCACAGTGCTTCGTCAATCAACTGCTGTTCCAGTGCCTGAGCTGCCGGCGCTGCAGTCTCAGTTGCCGGAACAACGACCACGGCAACAGGCTTAACAGCTGCCGCGACCGGCGGTTCCACCGGTTCACTGACAGTGATCCGCCTGACGACTGAATCGTCAACGGTCGCTGCGGTCTGCTGTGGCAGTGCTGCCAGCAACTGCTGCTGTGGCAGCACTTCAAGAGGCTTTGCGGGAGCCTTCTCTGATGCAGTCACACGGATAACAAAGGTCCCCGCTGTGCTCCAGCCACCAGCCTGTCCCATGGAGTTGAAGGCCCGCACCCAGTATCGATAGGTGCTGTTTCGCAGAGCCTTGTCATTCGGCAGGAGATAGTTGGCGAGGTTGCCATCCGGAGCCAGACCGAACGAAGACACCTGAATCACGATGTTTTCATTCCGCTCCAGATCGCGAATCAGCAATTCATATTTGAAGCTGGATTTGTCGTGAGTCCACACGAACAGAGGAGTGTTGTCATTCAGAGTCCCCGAAGGTCCTCGCAGCAGCGGGGTGACAGGGTCCGGTACGTCGATTCGCACGCGGTAGTCGCTGCTCCAGTTGCTGTAGTCACCAGAGACGTTATACGCCCGCACTCGAGCCACATACGTCTGTTCCTTCAGTCGTTTGTCGAACGGAATCGTGTACGACTTGTCGGTCAGACCAAACTGATTGATGTAGATCGACATCTGCCCGGTCTTCGGATTCACTTCGTACAGCAGGAACTGATAGAACGGAGCATTGATGCTGGTGCTCCATGTGAACGTTGGGTTGGCGTTGTCGACAGAACCAGCCGGGTTGATGGCCGGCCCCGTAATCACGGGCATCTGCGGAGTCGGCTCGTCAATGGTGAATGTGTACACATTGCTCCACGGACCCACTTCATTGGCCGAGTTGATCGCACGAACCCAGCAGCGGTAAGATCCCTGAGTCAGATTGGCCAGCGAGGTAAACTGAGTTTCAGTGATGTCGCTGCGACGAATGATCTGCAGCTGTCCCGTAGTGGTGTTATTCGCCCACAACTCATAGCGAGCAGCACGAGCGGCTGGCTTCCACGTGAATGTTGGATTCAGCGAAGTGATTAGGGTCGTTTTGTCAGCGTTTACGGGTCCCGTAAGTTCCGGAGTTCCCGGGACTGGAACGTCGACTGTGAAGGTTCGCGGAGCACTCCACGGACCAGCCACGTCGTTACCGTTTACCCCACGCAGCCACGCGACATAGACACCCTGATCAAAGAACGGAGGATCGTAGAAACTGGCTGAGCCTGAGATGTCGGTCTTGCGCAGGTACTGCGTCTTCCCTGTGGTCTTGTTGTTCACCCACAGGTCGTAGTAGGCAGCACTCTCAATCAGGTCCCATGTGAAGCGAGGATTCTGATTGGGAGTCAACACGCTGGGTGACTTCAGCACCGGTGCGGTTGGGATCGGTGCCTTGATTGTGAAATCAACACGCCGACTCCAGCTGCTGAATTCACCAATTGCATTTGAGGCACGCACTTCTGCCGTGTAATTCCCGTCACGCAGTGGCGTGAAGTGCACGTAACTGGTGCCGATGTAGTTCGTCTTGTAGATGACTCGCTCACCGGTGTCGACATTGTTCACCAGCAGCTCATAAGACGCGGCATTCGCCGGCTTCGTCCACTCAAATGTGGGCAACGACAGACCGATCTCACCAATCGGCCGGATCATGGCCGGCGTTCCCGGGGAAGGAACATCGACGGAGAACGTCACATAGTTGCTCCAGGCCGAAATCGTATTGTTGATTCCGATCGTGCGGACGCGAGCACGGTAGCTTTGTTCCGGATACTGGAACTGTGATGTGTACGTATTGTTGGCAGTTTTTGTATTGAAGAAGGAAATCCAGGTGTCCGTCACTGCATCATAACGATCAACCTGCAGCTCGTACTCCACCACGTTTGATGCAATGGTCCAGCTGAAGAATGTCAGCGGATCCGATGAAACGCCCGTGGGAGCCAGCATGACGGGAACCGCTGGCAGCGGAAACACATTACCTGTTACTGTGTACTGGCCCAGAGCACCGTACTGTCCGGTGTTGGACATCGCGAGATAATAGATGCCCTGCGGTACCGTGGCCGATACGGACGCAAACAGACTGTTCGTCGGATTGCTGGTGGCAATCACATTGCCACTGGAATCGAGCAGGCTGAGTACCGCGTCCAGATTTGTGCCAAACGTGATGTTGTTATTGCCCATGATGGTCTTCAGGTTCAGACCCGTCATCGTAAAGGCAATATTTCCAGCATCAGTCTCAAATCGTACGATGTCCACATCGTTGTTCTGGCTGATGATTCCACTTAATTGAAGATTGGACGATGTGACCTGATAGGGAGTTGCCTGAGCCACAGTGTTTCCGTAGTCATCAGCTCGGAATTTCACCGTCCGGTTGGAGGCCCCGGTCAGCACCGCAAGGTCATCCTGAATGCTGTTCGGACCGTTGGAATCCGGAGCACTGGCCCAGGTTTCACGCTCAGAACCATAAGGAGCACCCATGATGGGGCCCAGGTCCGGACGACCCGGGTCGTAGGCAGAGGTCTGGTTTCCATTCGAATCGTAAATACTGTGGTGCAGCAGATTCATTGTGTGGCCAACTTCATGGGATGCCGCCATGGCAATCCCCTTGGCCTGAGACGCACCAAAACCCACGTTGTCAGAGAACACGTAGCACGTGTTGACAAGCCCGTTGTTGAAAGACCCCAGCCAGGCAATACCACCTGGGCTGCCGATCCACGAACCGTTGCCCCCAATTGAAACTCGCATCGTTTCGAAATCGTTGTACGACCCCGGGTCAACCGTTGTCACATTCACTCGAAATGGAGCGAAATCTTCGGCAGTACGCAGATAAGACTCTTTGATCACATCCAGTTCAGCCGCACTGAACGTCGTCTGATCATTATCAATGTCAAACACCGGCGTCACAATCGCACCAGATTGACCGTCAGATCGAGCTGCTGGCCAGTCCTGACTTTCCGTGTGCCCGTCGAAGTCCAGGTACACTGTCACCGGAGCACCCGGCAGGCTGCTGAACGCAGGCACCACTGGGGCCAACACAAATCGCGTTTCCAGATCCTCAAAACCACGCGACCGCACCGCGACACTGCGACGACGCTGTGACGCCCTGCTGAACAAAACCTGGAAAACTTGCCGGATGCCAGAATGAGATGCCATCTTTCAGTCCCGACAGACGCCACTGAATCAAACTACAGATGAGCCCACTGCCCCACTACCCGAACCAAAACACAACGTCCGCCAAGACGCGCGCAGTCCGAGAGAAAGACCCGCTATCGATATCGGACGCAGAGCCCTGCAGGAAACCAACAGAACATCCACCGACCGGGGGAATATTCCATCGGCAGACTCAACGCTGGCAATCCTTCCGATTACGCAAAACAGACAACACACGCAGAACCGGAGGATTGGCTGAGATCTTCCGGAAACACTCCCAGCACCAGCCAGCGGAAACCAAGGTATTTCAGGATTTTTTTGAAGAAAAGCTGCGAAATTGACACCAACACCAGCGTATGCAAAGCGTTACCAATAACACTGAACAAAAAAACACATGCACATAAAAACAGAAAGCAATTACCCACAAAAGCACCTTGAGTTGCCTGCCAAGTAAAAACTTTTCTCCGGTTGCAGGAATCCGGCACGACGCTGAAATAATCACGTCACGAATTTCATCTGAAGCACAGCGACGCAGGAGGTTTGGCTGATTTGTCACAAGTTGGTCCACATCCTTCTGATGATTCTGAAACCCCGCAGGGACCCAAACCCTCGGATTTCTCAGATCGCCGCGCCGAAGTGGAAGCCGCCTGCCTGCAGTTCCAGACCACTCTGAAACTGTTCCTCCTCGGACTGCTCCACAACCAACATCTCGTTGAAGACACGTATCAGAGAACATTTGTGCAGGCGATTCAGTCTGCCAACTCCGTCAGGATACCAACCCTGCGAGGCTGGCTGTTCCGCATCGCCCTCAATGAAGCTCGTGGCGTCCTCCGCGAACAAAAACGACTGAACTCAACTCATCACCCCCGCTCCGACGACCCCGAACTGCTCAGTGACCCTGCCGATCAACCCGGGACAGCTGAACACTTCATCCTCCGCGAAGAAACTCGACAGGCTGTTCGTGAATCTCTGAAGAGCCTGCCGATCGAACAGCAACAGGTCATTCACCGCCGGATCTATGAAGGAAAAACATTCGCTGAAATCGCCGCCGAGATGCAACTGCCACTCGGAACCGTTCTCACGTGGATGCGACGTGGACTGATCAAACTTCGCGAAGATCGAAAACTCAGACAAATCCTCGACGAATAAATCATGACTGAATCAGACTTCTCAACCTCAGACGTCTCGTGGCTGCTGACCCGCTGCGCACTGGGAGAATTGACTGCCGACCAGCAGGCTCGACTGGAAGATCAGTTGCTGCACGACGAGCAACTGTGTCTGCAGCTGGCCGAAACAGTGGCTCTTGTGGAAACGCTGCGGCAGACACCGCTGGCCAGTCAGCCGACTCGGCGTGTCTCTCCTGCCCTGATCTCCGCTCGTTCATTCGCGGCCGTTGCTGCCGTTCTGGCCCTGTTGGTGCTGCCTGCAACGTTAAGTCGCACAGGGCAACCCGACGCTCTCCACGATGCCGTCACATTTTCCTCGTTGCTGCAGACTGAGCCGGCGGAATCACGCAGCTCGGACACTGACACCTGGGCGGCTGCTGATCTGCCGGAACCACCGGACTGGCTGCTGACCGCACTCGACCTTGATGAACAGTCCGCAGGCAGTGACAGCTCGCCGGCTGCACCTGTTATTGAAGACGAGGAAGAGGCTCTGTTCTGAAACTTCCCTGATTGGCCGAACGTATGCTGCTTCAGTTCTTCACCGTTTTAATGATGCTCTGCCTGGCCCTGCTGCCAGCGCCCGCCCGGGCCCAGCAGCCGGCTCACGGGTCCGCTGCGGTCCCGCGTCCCGTCATTTCGGAACAGGAACGCGCTGATGTTCAGAAGTTCGTCACGGAACATCACCCGGAACTGGCGACTCTGCTGACACAGCTGCAGAAGTCTCGACCTGCCGAGTATGAACGAGCCATTCGCGAACTGGTGACTCAGACGCAGGCGATTCTGCGACTGAAGGAACGCAGCCCCGCGCGGTATGAATCCCAGCTGACGGCGTGGAAGGTGGATTCTCAGATCCGCATTCTGATGGCTCGCTGGTCCCGGAAGAATGATGCGGAAACCGAAGCTCGAGTCCGCAGTCTGATTGCCGAGCGGCAGCTGCTGCGACGAGAACAGGTTACCGCAGAAAAACAACGACTGAGTGAACAGCTGCAGAAGCTGAATGATCAATTGCAGGATCTGGATCAGCCGGAACCCCAGCGAGTCCAGACCGAATGGGAACAGCTCTCAAGGCGCGCTGCAACCGCAGCAAAGCTGGCGGAGAAACAGAAATCCGGCAGGACGGCTGCGTCACAGATTCCTGCCGGAAAAGTCAAACAACAGAAATCTGAGGCTGCCACGAAGCCCTGACCGGCTGCGCTGCTGCTGCAGATTCAACACAGGCTTACAGATCCCCCGTGCCAATCGAGATTTTCAGTCTGAGACTGAGGTGC
Source organism: uncultured Planctomycetaceae bacterium (assembly GCA_963977705.1). GTDB lineage: Bacteria > Planctomycetota > Planctomycetia > Planctomycetales > Planctomycetaceae > SXXK01. Next base: position 6,265 of record CAXBSH010000124.1, on the reverse strand, counting down.
CGTATGCGGTTTTACAGAACTCTGATGCTGTTCACCGGCCTGTTGGCCACAACAGCCCTGTCCCTGCAGGCCGACGAACCGGTGCAGGCGGTCAGCCCGTCTGTCTCCGAGCGATTCGTGGCTGCCACTGCCACGGAAACCCCTGATTTCCAGAAACACATTGTCCCGCTGCTCGGTAAGCTGGGCTGCAACGGACGTGCCTGTCACGGATCGTTCCAGGGACGTGGGGGTTTTCGCCTGTCGTTGTTCGGCTACGATTTCGCCACCGACCACGATGAGCTGTATGGTCGTGTTGATACGGAATCAGCTGCTCAAAGCCTGATTCTGCAGAAGGGACTGATGGAGATTCAGCACGAGGGTGGGCAGCGTCTGAAACCGGGCAGCTGGGAACACCACCTGATGCTCCGCTGGGTCGAGGCAGGAGCACCGGCAAGGATTCAGGACCCGCCTGCACTGGTCCGACTGGAAGTGACACCTGCAGAGATCCTGTTCACGGCCTCCGGACAGCAGCAGCCACTGCGGGCTGTTGCCGTCTGGTCCAGCGGTGCACGCGAAGATGTCACAGCACTGTGTCGCTTCCAGACGAATGATGATCAGATTGCTGAGATCACTCAGAATGGTCTGGTCACGGCTGCCGAACCTGGTGATACCCATGTTGTGGCCTTTTACGACAGTGCTGTCGTACCGGTCCCGGTGATTCGCCCGGTCACACCGCAGTACGGTGACCAGTATCCGCTGGTTTCCGCCCCCACAAAAATTGACGAGCTGGTGGTACAGAAGCTGCGTAAGATCGGTGTTGTGCAGTCTGAAACCTGTACGGACTCGGAATTCCTCCGCCGCGCCAGCCTCGACGTCACCGGAACTCTGCCGACACCCAGCGAAATCCGTGAATTCCTGGCCGATCAGTCACCCGATAAACGGGCTCGCAAGATTGACGAACTGCTGGAACGACCCGGGTACGTTGCGTGGTGGACAACAAAGATCTGTGATATCACAGGTAACAGCGATGACAAGCTCAACAACGTAACGCCGGTGCAGGCCGAAGCATCGAAGCAATGGTATGAATGGGTGGAGAAACGAGTCCGTGATAACATGCCGTGGGACCGGATTGTCGAGGGCATTGTTCTGGCCAACAGTCGTAATCCGAACGAGTCTTATCAGCAGTACTGTGAGAATGTCTCAAAGCTGTACCACAAGGACGGCCCGGGAGCATCGGGATATGCCGAACGTCAGGGGCTGGCTCACTTCTGGGCGCGACAGAACTTCCAGACTTCAGAAGACCGCGTGATTGCCTTTGCCTATACGTTCCTCGGCACTCGTATCCAGTGTGCTCAGTGTCACAAACATCCGTTTGATCAGTGGACCCAGGACGACTTCAAACAGTTTGAAGGCTTCTTCAAGTCCACCGTCGGTCGGCAGAATGCGCGACCTGACGCCAAAGCGGACTATGACAAAATGCTGGCAGAGATTACGGGAACTGACGGCAAGAAAGGTAACGATCTGCGGCGGGTGCTGGCCGAGCAGTTGCAGAAGGGTGCCACAGTCCCGCTGGGTGAGGTCTACACGACCAAAGTGCAGGCCCGCGCGGCCACTCGCAACCGCCCCAATCCGAACCAGCGACGCGGCAACGGTCCGGCACCAGCCACGGCCAAAATTCTGGCCGGGCCTGTCGTTGATCTGACTCAGTTTGAAGATGCCCGCCAGCCACTGATGGACTGGCTGCGGTCACCGGAAAATCCCCTGTTTGCCAGGGCCTTCGTCAACCGTGTCTGGGCCTCCTACTTCAACGTGGGAATTGTCCAGCCCGCTGATGACCTGAACCTCGCAAATCCCCCGGTGAACGCTCCACTGCTCGACTACCTCGCAAAAGGTTTCATCGAACATCAGTTTGATATGAAGTGGCTGCATCGGGAGATTCTGAACAGCCGGACGTATCAGCTGAGCTGGATTCCGAATTCCACCAATCGACAGGATGAGCGGAACTTCAGTCGAGCCGTTCCTCGACGGCTGCCCGCGGAAATCGCGTGGGATATTATGATGCAGGCGTCGCTGAACACCGAGAAGAACTCGGAATTCGTGACTGCTCTGGACAAGCGGGCACTTTCGATTCCCGGCTCGGGACTGCGACAGCGTAACCGCAATCCGGCGGACTACGCTCTGACGGTCTTCGGCCGGTCCATTCGCGAAAGCAATTGTGACTGTGACCGTTCGGACGAACCCAGTCTGCTGCAGACCATCTTTGTGCAGAATGACGGGCAGGTTCTGTCGATGCTGGATTCCAGCGATGGCTGGCTGGCCGAGACCTGTCGTCAGAACAACCTGCAGTTCACTCGCAAAAGCAGCGATGATGCTGCGGCTGCACAGCAGGCTCGCACAAAGGCCCAGCTGAAGGCACGATTCACCGAACAGTTGAAGAAACTTCAGGACCAGCTGGCAAAGGCCGAGGAAGACAAGCTGGCCGAACGACAGATCAATTCCATTCGTACACAGATCCGTCGACTGCGTGAACAGGCTGTGGCTCGCGGAGTCATCGCTGCGGATGCCGCAGACGCGGCCACTGCGGCTGAACACTCCGCAGTGGCTCAAGCCGCCCCTCAGCTGAACACGGACACCATCATCACTGATGCGTGGCTGCGGACGCTGTCCCGTATGCCGACAGATAATGAACTGCAGACGGCGAAGACCTGGATCGCAGACTCTAAGGACCCTGTCGAAGGTATTCGCGGAGTTCTCTGGGCACTGCTGAATACTCGAGAATTTATCGTTAACCACTAGCCCCGTAGCCCGGGCATTCCTGCCCGGCACCACCCCAAAACCCGTAGCCCGGGCATTCCTGCCCGGCACCTCCCCAAAAACCGTAGCCCAGGCATTCCTGCCCGGCACCCCCTTAGGAGCTCCTCCCATGGCATTCTTCAAAAACTGTGATGGCACCACTCGACGTGACTTTCTGCGAGCTGGAGTGTTTGGCACCACCGGCCTGACCCTCGCCAGCTACTCTCAGCTGGCCGCAGCCAGTCATGTGGACCCGAACGCCAAAGGCAAAGCCGCCATCTTTGTGAATCTGAATGGTGGCCCATCACACATGGACACCTTTGACCTGAAACCTGACGCGCCGTCTGAGTATCGTGGAGAATTCAACCCGATTCAGACCTGTCTGTCCGGCGTGACGATTTCCGAGCACCTGCCGAAACTGGCAGCCTGCATGGACAAGTTCACTCTGCTCCGCGGTGTCTCACACTCCGTGGCAGCCCATGAGCTGGGTACGAAGTACGTCAACACTGGTAATCGTCCGCTGCCCTCGCTGGAATTCCCGGGCTATGGTGCTGTGATTACGAAAGAGCGACCGGGCGAAGCCGAGCTGCCGTCATTCGTGGCCATTCCGAACAGTTCGCAACGTCCTGGTTACCTTGGCGTCAAATACGCCCCCATGAACACCACCTCGACACCGGTTGTAGGACAGGCCTACCGCGTTCGCGGCATCACCATGGCCGGTGGACTGACGGTCGAGGATCTGGAGCGTCGCCGGGGACTGCTGACGCAGATTGACCGCACATTCAGTGACGTGGAAAAGGACAGTCAGCTGCTGGACGGCATGGATGAATTCGGCCGACAGGCCCACACCGTCATCTCCTCCACAAAAGCGCGGGAAGCCTTCGATATTTCAAAGGAATCGCCCGAGTTTTCCAAAGCCTTCGGTTCCACACCACTGGGCGCCAGCTGCCTGCTGGCACTGCGACTGGTGGAATCCGGCGTGCGATTCGTCACCGTCAGCAACGGTGGCTGGGATACCCACAACGACAACTGGACCGCCCTGAAAACTCGCCAGCTGCCGCCACTGGATGAAGCCCTGTCAGCGCTGTTCACAGGCCTCGCTGCTCGCGGACTGCTGGATTCCACGGTGGTCTATGTCACCGGAGAATTCGGACGGACTCCGAAGATCAACTCCACTCGCAACGGCCGCGACCATTACCCGCGCAACATGTTCATGCTGCTTGGTGGTGGTGGAGTGCGTGGTGGGCAGGTGCTGGGTGAGAGCGACGAAACCGCCTCAATGCCAAAACATGAAGGCTTCTCACCTGATGACGTGGCAGCCAGCTTCTATCACGCGATGGGCATCAATCACACCTATGAATATCACACGTCAACCGGACGTCCGGTCATGATCGTCCGTGACGGTCGAGTGATTCCGCAGCTGTTCAGCTGAGGCCTGACAGCCAATCAGATCCAGCCGGCGGCTCATCCCCGCCGGCTGTTTTTTTTTCGTGGCTTGCTATCACCCCCTCGGGAGGGCGAGGCTCCCGCCGAGCCGCAAAACACCAAACGCCCGACACAACCCCTTCGGCTCAGCAGGAGCTTCGCCCTCCCATAACACAAGACGCCCCGCCAAACCGATCACCTCAGTACCTCAGACACCAGCCACACCAGCCACAATCTCATCTGTCTGCTGAGGACTCAATCGCGCACGAATCGCATCCCGCAGCTCTGCGGTGGCAAATAATCGCACCTTCTTCACGCAGTCATCAAATTGCGTCCGCGCCATCGAATCCACAATCGGTGACACTTCACGCAAAGGCCGAAATCGCTGCTCACTCGGCAGAAAAATGTCGACTCGGAATTCCACTTCCCGATGCTGCGGCGGAGCATCCACCAGGAGATCCAGACGCCCGACCGAGACTCCAGCCGCCGCCCCCAGACGCTCCGCCAACTGCTCAGAACAAACCGCCAGCTGCTGGCAGTTCATCTGCCGAAACTGACGATACAGTCGCTCTTCGTGAAAAATACTGTACTCCGCCACACGCTTGTAAAGTCCTCGACGCAAACCAAACAAACCCTCGGTCAGACGCTCGGCCGCACAGCCTGCCGCCTCATTGCGCAGGTGGCGAATCAGATCCGATTCCGACATACGAAACAGCGCATTCAGATCCAGTCGCGGCAACAGCTCCAGAAAGGCTCTGGCAAACATCGTCGTGGCGCTGCGCACTGCATGATGCCAGTACACCTCGGTGAACATCACATAGCGGGCAAACACCATCATCTCGGCGGCTGTCCGTCCTTTCGAGGTGATGGCCAGTCCATCGCCGGCAGCATTCACAATCAGTGAATTCATCAGCCGATGTCGATCGAAATGCCGTCCATAAGGCACTCCGCAGTGCTGGCTGTCGCGCGCCAGGTAGTCCATCTTATCAATATCGATCGGACCGGAAAGAATCGATCGACGCAGCCGGCTGGAGGCAGTCGACGTTTTTGCCACAAGGACGTCAAGGACTTCTTCCGGAGCAATTCCCCAGTCGCTCTGCAGAATCCCGCCCAGCTCAGTACCGGGCCCGATGAATTCGCGAGCAAACGATTCATGTGGCGGCATCTGTGGCAGGGCCATATCCTCAATCGGATGGCAGAATGGCCAGTGACCGATGTCGTGCAGCAGTGCTGCCACAATCAACACCTCGGCATCATGTACCGAAACCGTGCTGACAAACCGACTGTCCCGCCCCAGCTGCCACAGATATCGCAGCGCGTTGTGATAAACGCCCAGTGCATGTTCGAACCGCGTATGAGTCGCCCCGGGATAAACTCGCGAGGCCAGAGCCAGCTGAGTGATCTGGCGCAATCGCTGGAACTCAGGAGCATCCACGATGGCCCGCACTCGAGGCGTAAACGGTACGTCCTGCTCCACCGGAATCCGCAAAACTCCGATCGACGCGCCTGTCTGTGCCAGTTCCGGAATGTCTGAATATGGGTGCTGCATGCAGCGAATTCTGCCGGCTGCAGGGCAATTGTGCAACTACCAGCACTTCCAGGCCACCCCATCTGAAAAGGCGAACCACACACGGCCAAAACGACACCGACGAAAGCCACCCACAAATTCGTAGGCCGGGCTTTAGCCCGGCCCCCCCCTCCTTAAAAACGGCTCAACGCGAAATCCTGTGCGCAGCTGCAGGTTGCAGGTTGATGGGGTTGGCGAAAAACACACGGGATACTGCTTCCGTGCCAGGAAAAACACAACCGCTCAGACGCAAACGACAACACCCGTCAGCTGACCATCCCTGGGACCACCGAGCACCAGCTCGGGAACGGCAGCACAACAACATCCGTCAGCTGACGCTAACGGCTCGCCTCCGGGGGGCTTGAACGCGGGGGACGACACGGGCTGAAGCCCATGCTACGACCACCGAGCACCAGTTCGGGAACATCAGCACAACAACATCCGTCAGCTGACGCTAACGGCTCGCCTCGGTGGCGGGGGAAGGACGTTCGGCTCGGCAGG
>CAXBSH010000123.1:0-13659 GCA_963977705.1 uncultured Planctomycetaceae bacterium | reverse complement strand
TGGTCAAACAAAATGTAGCCCGAGCATTCCTGCTCGGCCCCATCCTTTAAAAAACACTGGGATTTCAAGGGTGACGAGAATTGCGCGCCCGGGCTAAAGCCCAGACTACGGCTTTTGTCCTCGGCGTCATTCCTGCCCGGCCGTCCTTTACCCGCACAAAGCCACGACGCGGCCCACGTTTGCCCGTCGCTCAACCATTACGTCGCCTGATAACCACCCAGCAAAGGGCAGCCTCGGCATCGTCACCGAGCTGGTGCTCGGTGGTCGTAGCATGGGCTTCAGCCCGTGTCGTTCGCCGCGTTCAAGCCCCCCCATCCAGGCAAAACGTTAGCGGAAGCCCACAGATCGGAAGTCGTAAGACCGTACTTGAACCACACGAGGCCTGCACGGCACCAAAAAAACACCTCCACGCTCCTGCCTGCATTGTCTTTTCGGCGGCAATGCCATTTGCTGGTACTCACCTGTTTGCGCGTTGATCCAAAAAAAACGGCTGCCATCGAAACGGCAGCCGTTCAGAGATTGCGGGTTGTCAGCAATGACCACTCATTTGATCGGCGGAAATGCTGGAACTTCCCAGCTCACAGGATCCACTGGTGTGGCGGCCGGTGGCAGGTCAGTGGCCGGTACAGGCACAGGCTCGTTTGCAGGAACCGGCATCGGAGCCGGGACCGGAGCGGCAGAACCATCGGTTGTCGGAGGTACCGGGGCCGGTGGCGGCGAATACTCGGGAGGCACAGGAGCCGGATGATTCTGCGGCTGCATCATGGCACCGGCAGCGGGCATCGCACAACCGGGCATCGGCGGAGCAAGGCAGGTCGGAGTCGCCAGGGGACCACTGCAGTCCGGCCCGGGGCCAATCATCACATGCGGAGCATGACAGTCAGGTGACAGCATCGGCTGGGCACAGCTGGGAGCATGACAGTCGGGCTGAGCAACGGGTTGCACACATGATGGTGCATGACAGTCAGGCTGCATGACGGGCTGAGCACAGCTGGGGGCATGACAACCAGCCATCATGGGTGACGAACAGTCGGGCATTGGAGCACAGGTCGAACATTCACCGCAGCCAGTCATCACCGGCATCGGAGGCTCACCACAACCACCACACTCCACACAGCTGTTCATACCGGAAAACGGATGCGGACCCCACGAATCACCGGCAAACAATGGACCAGGACGGCTCGGCAACGTCGTCTGTCGACTGCGGCCAAAGCCACCAAACAGTGACGTCTTTCCGTTCTTCCTGGCTCCACAGTGGCAGGTGTCGGAATGAGACTTTGAGGACCATGAGGAGGGTGAAGAGAGGCAGGAGCTGCGACCGCCGGAGACGTTGAGACTGCATCCGGTGGCAGCAAAGGCCAGAAGGCCGAGGAGGAGGAGACAGGGGCGACGCATGGCTTCTTTCCAGACAGGCGTTTTTCCACTGAAAACCAACTGCTTTCAGAGCGCGGAAAAACTCGTATCTCGGCTATCGGGCCAGCCTCATGTCAAACTTTAACGGTTACGCAGACTTTTTTGTTTTTTCTGATTTTGCAGCCCTGTTCGTGCCGATACGCGCGATGTCCAATCGCCTGGAACGACGCCAGCCGCAGAAACTGCCGGTTTCCCCCGTCGCAGTTTCGCGATAGAATCGATCTGAATGTCGCCGTTCACGAACGGACACAATCCCGCATTCACGGAGGAAGCGGCGATGAAAACCGCTGCATTGTGTGGAATTTCCGCTGTATTCGCTGCCACGACCGTGCTGCTGTTCCAGCAGCTGCCGGGACTGACAGACACCGCCCACGCTCAGCAGTTCCGCCGACGCACAACGCCTGCTCAGACGGTGTCTGCCGCAGAAACAGATGCGCCCACCGAGCAGATTCTGCAGGACGCCCTCAGCGATATGGTCCCGCCCCGCGTCTACAACGCGGCCGGATTGGCTCCCGATGAAGCCGTCGCAGCGTTCGTTTACGAAGCCAACGACCGCAGCGTCGTCAATATCGCCACAAGAATCGGTGCGGCCCGAGGACTGCTGGGGGAAAATCCCACGGCCGACTCCGGCTCCGGCTTTGTGCTCGACCACCGTGGCCACATCCTCACCAATAATCACGTCATCGAAAGTGCTCAGAGAATTCTGGTCACCATGCATACCGGTGAAGAATTCGAAGCAGAGCTGGTGGGACGTGAACCCATCAATGACCTCGCTGTTGTCCGCATCTCTGCACCAGCCGAAAAACTGGTTCCAGTGCGCTTCGCAGATTCTTCCGCACTGAAAGTCGGGATGCGAGTCTTTGCGATCGGAAACCCATTCGGCCTCGAACGCACCATGACCACCGGGATCATCTCCAGTCTGGATCGCACTCTGCCTGTCACCCGCGCTCGCTCAATCAAGTCCGTCATCCAGATCGATGCTGCCATCAATCCCGGAAACTCCGGCGGACCACTGATGAATTCACACGGTGAAGTCATCGGAATTAACACCGCCATTGCCAGCCGCACAGGACAGAACTCTGGTATCGGTTTCGCCATTCCTTCCAACCTCGTCGCCCGCATCGTGCCGGAACTGATTCAGCACGGACGCTTCATCCGACCGGAATTCGGAATTGATGAAGTTGCCAAAACGGAAGAAGGCCTGCGGATCATCACCATGAATCCCGAAGGACCAGCCGCGAAAGCCGGCCTGCGAGGCCCGGAGATTCGACGCTCTCGACGAGGTATCTTCACCTTCGAGTCCCGTGACATCAGTACCGCTGATATCATCGTCGGAGTCAACGGAACGAAAACCATCAAACCCGATGAGTTTCTGTCTGAAGTCGAAAGCCATCGACCGGGCGACAGAATCACCATTGAGGTCCTTCGCGGTGGTGAACTGGTCTCAGTTCCCGTGCTGCTGGAGTGATCCGGCGGGTCGCAGGCGAGCATCCACGCAGGCTGCCACAACCAGATCACCCACAACATTCACCAGTGTGCGGGACATGTCCAGAATCCGGTCGACTCCAAGCACAATCGCGATACCGTCCGCCGGCACACCTACCGACTTCAGCACCACAATAATCAGCGGTATCGAACCGCCCGGAACTCCGGCTGTACCCACGCCCGCCAGCACCGACATCAGCACAACCGTAATCTGCTGACTGATGGAAAGCTGCACCCCGAAGACCTGCGCCAGAAACAGCACCACCACGCCCTCAAACAGGGCCGTGCCATTCTGATTGCCAGTGGCACCCACGGTCAGCACAAAGTTGGCCGTCTCTGGTGCCAGTTTCAGTTCGTCATGAGCCACCTTCAGTGATGTCGACAGTGTGGCACTGGAAGACGATGTGCTGAAAGCCACAAACATGGCACTGCTGACACGGCGAAAAAAATTCACAGGCGACTGTCGAGCAAACAGCGTCAGCACAAGCGAATAGACCCCCAGCAGGTGCAGCAGCAGTCCACCAATCACGACGCCCACAAAGACTGCCAGTGCCCGCAGAATGTCTGTGCCCATCTGGGCTGTCACAGCGAACACCAGACAGCCGGCCCCCAAAGGCGCCAGCTGCAGAGCCCAGCCAATGACTGTCATCGAAATCTCATACACCCCACGCAGCGTCCCGGTCAGCACTGCCGTCTCCGCCGGTCGCATCGTGGCGGCAATCCCCGCCAGCAGGGCAAAAAACATCACGGCCAGCATCCCATTGCCCTTGGATGAACCGTCCACCGCACCTGCCATCTCCTGAATCGGATTCTCTGGCAACAGGTCCACAAGAGTCTGACCGAGCGTCTTCGCCGAATTCGCCCGGTTAACGTTTTCACCCGCCTTGTCCTTGTACTTGCTGGTCAGAACCTCACGCGTCTCACCGGAAATCGCCCGCCCCGGCTGCATCAGATTCACCATTCCCACACCAATCAATACCGCCGATAGAGACAGCAGCGCGGTGAAGAATAAAGTGGTCAGACCAATCCGACCCAGCCGACGCAGGTCACCCACGTCAACCACCGCCAGAAACAAGGCCGAAAAGACCAGCGGCAGAACCACCATCTGCATCAGCCGCAGAAATATGCGTCCTACCGGTTCTGCAACTGAAATCGCCCGCCCCACCAGCTCTCCGGGATTGCCATCCGGCCCCCGCAGGCTGTGAGCCGCCAGCCCCAGCACTATGCCAACCGCCAGACCTGCAAGGATCCGCAGATGACCGCCACCCTGACGCCCCGTTGCTTCTGCTGGACTCATGACCTGCACCCCATCAACAGCCTGCACACAATTCCCTCTGAGCACGCCCCAGCAGTCTACTGCTGACCACACCTCCATCCCACCTCACTCACTTGCCGTTCAACCGCCTTTTTGCAAAAAAACGGCTGCCGGTTCCACCTGTTACATCCCACCACAACCACCCCGGATCGGAATTACGCAGCATGCCCCGCACCACCGTCACACGCCGCACTTCGCTGCTGCTCACGTCCGCCACACTGCTGTCTCGACTTCCGTCAGCCTCCACTGCAGCAACTCCACAGCCCGCAAGCGATGAACGGTACACCGACGATCGACAGCTGGTCCCAGCCGTTCGCACGGCTCTGCAGCAGGCTGTAGGCTTCATGACAGACACCATCGCCGTACGCGGTGGCTACGTCTATCAGGTATCTCTCGATCTCAAACAGCGACGCGGTGAAGGTACTGCCACGGCCACGGAAATCTGGGTCCAGCCACCCGGCACCCCGGCCGTCGGCGAAGCACTGCTGGACGCCTTTGTCGCTACCCGTGACCCACAACACCTGCAGGCCGCACTGGCCGCCGCCGATGCCCTGATCTTCGGACAACTTGAATCCGGTGGCTGGGCCGACCGAGTGGACTTCGACCCACAGGGCAAAAATACAGGACGCTACAGGGCAGGGCGAGGCAAAGCGAAAGGACGCAATTACTCCACACTCGATGACGACAAATCCCAGTCCGCCATCCGCTTCCTGATTCGGCTCGATCACCAGCTGGAATTCAAAAATGTACGGCTGCACGAAGCCGTCAGCTTCGCCCTCGAATCACTGCTCAAAGCCCAGTTTGCCAATGGCGGCTTCCCGCAGGGCTGGCAACAACCCGTCGAACCAGGCCCCATCGTCAATGCCTCGTTTCCTGACTACGACTGGAAAACCAGCGGACGCTTCAAGAACTACTGGGACTTTGAAACCCTCAACGATGGACTGGCCGGCACCGTGACTCGCACACTCGAACTGGCCCACCAGACCAGCCACGATGCTCGCTACCGCGAAGCCCTGGTACGCTTCGGCGAATTCCTGATTCGAGCACAGCTGCCCGAACCACAACCCGCCTGGGCCCAGCAGTACAACCACCAGCTGCAGCCCATCTGGGCTCGCCGCTTCGAACCACCAGCTGTCGCTGGCTTCGAATCCGAAGATGCCATCCAGACACTGCTGACCATTGCCGAAATCACCGGCGATCCGAAATTCCTGAAACCCATCCCCGCCGCTCTGGCCTGGATCAAACGCTCGCTGCTGCCCGATGGCAGACTGGCCCGCTTCTACGAAATGCGAACTAACAAACCTCTGTACTTCGTCCGCGACTCCTACGAACTCACCTACGATGACTCTCTGCTGCCCACGCACTACTCGTTCAGAGCCCAAAGTCGACATGCACAACTGCAACAACGTCTGCAGACACTGCAGACCGGACCGCTGGCACCAGCACCCACGCGAAAGCCAGGCCTGAAAACTCTGCGACAGGATGCCAGCAACATCCTGAAGGAACTGGACTCCGCCGGCCGCTGGGTCAGCGACGGAAAAGGACACATCGTCAGTAACACATCAACACAGGATCCCGCACAGCTGTGGATCGAAAGCGCCGTCTTCAGTAAGCGCATCACCCGACTGGCCAACTACCTGCAGGCCGCTGCAGACAACACCAAACCATAAGCGATCGTGGGCAGTTGTCAGTGGTCAGTGGTCAGTGGTCAGCCAAAACCGTAGCCCGAGCATTCCTGCTCGGCCCCATCCCTTAAAAAACGCTGTTGCTCTCAAGGGTGAAGAGAAGTTCGTGCCCGGGCTAAAGCCCAGACTACGACTTTTATCCTTCGCGTCATTCCTGCCCGGACGCCCCTCAGCACATACAAAGCCACTCACGGTCGCCCAAACTCCGCACTAAGGGTGCCTCGATCTTCGCCACCGAACTGGTGCTCGGTGGTCCCAAAGGCGAGCCAGGCACGGAAGTGCTCGGGTGTCTCATCGCACACGGAAACACCCGCCCTTGATCCAGCCAGCCAAAACGCTGCGCAAAACCTGCAGCTCGCCAAAGGCCCTTACTGCGGCGGACTGGTGGGCTTCGGAGTCAACAGCGACACCACCACCAGCGTCACAAAACCCAGCGGGATGGTCAGGATCCCCGGCTGACTGAATGGCACGATCGCCGCAGCAGCGTCCAGTCCGTAAACCCGCGAATACGCCTCGCCACTCAGCAGAATCCAGGCCATCGAAGACACCATCCCTGTCAGGATCCCCGCCACTATCCCCTGCTTCGTAACTCGCGGCCAGAACAGAATCATCACCAGAGACGGCAGATTGGCCGATGCCGCCACACTGAAGGCCCAACCCACCAGAAAGGTAGGATTCATCTTCTGAAACAGAATCCCCAGTGCAATCGCCACAGCACCAATGACCACTGAGGACAACTTCGCAATCCGCACCTTCTCTGTGTCAGACAGCGACAGCTTCAGAACACTGCCCAGCAGGTCATGCGCCACCGCTCCGGCAGCCGCCAGAATCAAACCGCTGACCGTTCCCAGCACCGTCGTAAAGGCAATCGCCGAAATCGCTGCGAACAACCACGTATTCATACCCTTCGCCAGCAGCGGAGCCGACATGTTCTCGTCACTGACGTCCAGCTGACCACTGGTCATCGCACCCAGACCCAGATAAAACGTCAGCACATAAAAGAACCCGATGCTGGCAATCCCGACAATCGTGCTTTTACGAGCACTGCTGGCATCCTTGACCGTGTAATAGCGGATCAGAATGTGCGGCAGTGACGCCGTACCGCAGAACAATGCCAGCATCAGCGAAATGAAATTGATGCGATCCGCCGGTTTGGAACTGCGAATTCCCCGAAATGTCGGATGCTCACCCGGTCGCAGAACCTGTCCTCCAGCCGTCGCCTGCTGGTAATACACCGTCGTCTGACCGCCATCCGCATGCACCAGCTTCTCGTTACGCCATAACACCACTCGACTGTTCTGCAGCGTCCGAAAGAAACCCAGAAACGACAGCGGACCAGTCTCCTGCACGCCATCCGGCAGCTCCGTGATATAACCCACCGGGTGCAGCTCAGGCTCACCCTTCTTCTGCCCCTTCGGCAGACCATTCACCAGCGTCTTTCCGTCAGCCGTCTTCGTCAGTGTCTGCGCTTCAGTCAGCAGCCAGTCCGCATCCGCCGCTTCACCGGCACGCTTCGCCAGCCAGACACTGACCTTGCCTGTGGTTCGTTCCCGCAGTCGCACAAACTTCTCTTTGGACTTCTCCCAGCCGTCATCCGCCGCCAGTATCTCGATGTCCTGCAGAGTCCCCAGCGAACTGTCTCCGTCGGTGAAATCCGCATGACTCGCCTGCAGGGAAGCAAAGCGATAGCCGTCCGCACCGCCCTCCGACACACGTAAACCCCGCTGCAGAATCATCCACGTCAGCAGAGCACTGAAGACAACCAGCATGGCCCCCTTCAGAAACTGTACCCACGTCGTCGACACCATCCCGGCCGTGACCACAATCATGATCACCACCGCACCCACCATCACCACACCCTGCCAGTGCTCAAAACCCAGCAGCGGAGTCACCAGGGCCCCGGCACCCACCATCTGCGGAATCAGATAGAACACACTGACCACCAGAGTACTGATGCCGGCCGCCAGCTTGATCCCTGTGGAATTGAAACGCGAATCCAGCGCATCGGCGAAGGTGAAACGCCCCAGCTTCTTCATCGGCTCTGCCACAACAAACAACGCCACAATCCAGCCGGCCAGATAGCCGATCGAATACAGAAAACCATCGTAGCCGTAAAAGGCTATCATCCCGCAAATGCCCAGAAACGACGCCGCCGACAGATAGTCACCCGCAAACGCCACTCCGTTGACAAACCACGGGATCTGTCCGTGTGCTGCAAAATAGCCTTCTGAGGATTTTGCTTTGCGCCCCAGCCAGAAACTCAGCCCCAGCGTGAAACCCACGAACGCAAAGAAAATCACCACCGCCTGCCACGAGGATTCGTAAATCACTGCTCCCCTCCTCCAGCATCTCCGCCACGTCCCACATCACCACACAAAAACCCGTATACAGCCGACAGCAGCACCGCCCCGAAGATCAAAGCAAACCCGTAGACCACGGCCGTGTTCAGACCGGACACCAGAGTCCGCTCCATGCTCTCAGGAGCAATGGCGTTGATCGCCACAAAGCCCCCGTAAAACAGCAGATACACAAAGAACAGCACCAGGCCATAACGCGAACTGTCGGACTTCATCGCCTGCACTCCCGAAACCAAACTCCGATTCAGCACTCACACATACTGCTTCTGCAGCCGGAAATGCGGACGTTCGTCCAGCCATTTCGCAATCCGATCCAGACGTCCCAGTGCCACCGGAATGAAATCCAGCGCCGCCTGCAGACGGTCGTTCGGCTCTGCACAGCTGAACCGCAGAAAACCCCCGCCAGCCTCACCAAAACATTCACCACCCAGGCAGGCAACTCCGAAGTTGTCATCCGCCGCCTCCAGCAGATACAACGCCAGACCATGACTGGTAATCCCCAGCCGATTGCAGACCGGACGCACAGAAGGAAACACATAGAAGGTGGCTGTGGGATCCAGAGCACTGAAGCCTTCAATACGATTCAGACCCTCGGTCAGCAACACCACCTTTTCACGAAACTTCAGCATCGTCTCGTCTCGCTCACGCGAATCCTGGTCCAGCGCAGCCTTGCCGGCCAGCTGCACGATCGGCGGCGTGCACGACAGAGTCGTGTTGATCATCTTGCTGATCGCGTCCGTGATCTCCCGCGAACTGGCACAGAAACCCAGACGCCAGCCACTCATCGAATAGGACTTGCTGAATGTGTAGGCTGCAACACACTGATCCAGCATGCCGGGTTGCGCCAACAATGAATGATGCCGCCCCTTCCAGACCATGTGACAGTACGGCTCGTCACTGAACACAGCCACGTTCCGGCCACGAACCAGATCAGCAATATCGCGCAGATCCTGTTCGGTCGTGATTCCACCTGTGGGGTTCTGAGGCGAATTGAGGAAAATTCCGCGCGGTGCCGGATCGTTATTCAGGAAGTCTTCAATGTCCGAAACCTGCGGCCGGAATTCGGTCTCCTGACGCAGTGGCTTCAGCACAGCCCGCGCACCACGCCGCTGAATGTTCGGGATGTAAGTCGGAAAATGCGGGCTGAAGACCAGACACCCGTCGCCCGGATTCAGAAAGGCCTCACAGAAAAACTGCTCAAATACCTTGGCACCCGGACCCACCGCGATGTTTTCAGCCGCAGCCGGAATGGCAAACTCCCGCTGCAGGAAGCGAGCCGCTGAATCACGGAATTCCGGCAGACCGGGCGATGGACAATAGTGCGACTGATTGTCCCGAATCGCCTGCAAACCCGACTGAATGGCCGAAGCCGTGCTGTTGAACGGACTGTCACCAATCTCCAGCTCAACCACGTCCTTACCCGCCGCCTTCAGCTTTTTGGCCGCCGCCAGCACCGTAAAAGCCGTCTCAACATTCAAAGATTTCGCAAATTCACTCAACTGAACCGACATAACCTGCGCCCCTGAACCCTGGCTCATGACAAAAATGGACGTTTCACAGACTCGGACTATGGCGAAGACCCGGGAAAATGGAAATGAACGGGCTCGAAAACCGTGGCTTCCCCGAACCGGCACTGGTCGCCAACGCGGGTTTTTCCGAAAATACCTGTCAGGGAAGCGCCCGCCCGGTCACGCGACAACCAATCCCCCAAATCCGCTAACAGCCCCCGATTTCCCCCAACAAACGGTCGATTTTTACGTAGTTTTACACAACGGCTCACTGTCACCTCCCCCCGCCACACTCCCGCGGGCCTCGGATCCTGAACAACTCCCCATGATCGAAACCCGCAACCTCACCAAACGCTACGGCAGCCTGATCGCCGCCAATGACATCACACTCCGCCTGCAGGAAGGTGACGTGTTCGGGTTCATCGGCCCCAACGGGTCAGGCAAAACCACCACCATGCGGATGATCGCCACTCTGCTGGCTCCCGATCACGGCGAGGCCTACGTCTGCGGCAAATCCATCTACACCGATCAGGAAGAAATCCGCCGACTCGTCGGGTTCATGCCCGACTTTTTCGGAGTCTACGATGACATGACCGTCGTCGAATACCTTGAATTCTTCGCCGCCGCCTACCGCATCGTCCCGGATCGCCGCCGCAAAGTCGTCGAAGAAAAACTGGAACTGGTCGACATGGCCTTCAAACGTGATGCCATGGTCAATGAACTGTCACGAGGACAAACCCAGCGCATTGGACTCGCCCGCACACTCCTGCACGACCCACAGGTCCTGCTGCTCGACGAACCCGCCAGCGGACTGGACCCCCGCGCTCGCATCGAAATCCGAAACCTCCTGCGCAGACTCGGACAGATGCGCAAAACCGTCATCGTCAGCAGTCACATCCTGCCGGAACTGGCCGATGTCTGCACCCGCGTCGGCATGATCGAAAAAGGACACATGATCGTTGATGGCAACGTCGCTGAAGTCATGCGGAAAGCCCGACAGCGAATCCTGCTGCACATCCGCGTCAAAGAACGAACCGAAGACGCCGCAAAACTGCTGGAACAACTGGACTGCGTCGAAAAAGTCTCCATCACCAGCGATCAACTGATCGAAGCCACACTCAAACCGGATGTCGAAGACTACAGCAGCCTGCCCACCGAACTCATCTCGGCACGCTTCGCTATGACCCTGTTCCGCGAAGAAGAAGTCAACCTTGAAACCGCCTTCCTGCAGCTTACCAAAGGACTGGTTCAGTAAACTGACGGCAGGGCAAAGAAGAGCAGGGCGGTGCAGGGCAGAGCTTTCATTCGGCACAAACTCACGGCTTGACCGGGATAATCCTCGTCGTCCCATTGGGTACTGCGTCGCCCGCTCGGAACACCCGGCGACTCAGATTCACCTCCAGCTCCTCAATCCAGCGCCGCAGCTCCATCCCGTACTCGTTCCCCAGATCACTCTTTACCAGCTCACGCAGAAAACCGGCCGCACCGTCCTCAGATAACTCCGCCTGCTCAGCCGTACTGAACCGCTGCGATGGATCCGGATGCAGCAGACCACGCAGCAGACGAATCAATGCCTCACTGTACTGAAACTCTTCCATCGGCAGAAATGCCGGCAGACGGTCCAGTATATTCAGCTTGGCCTGCAACAACTGATCCAGCGACAAACCCGAAAACGGACGCGATCCCGACAGCATTTCAATCAGCATGTAACCCAGACTGGCAAGGTCTGACTGGGGAGTAGCACGCTGACCCGACAGAACCTCCGGAGCAGCATACTCCAGAGTACAGGGCTGGCCGTCCGGCGGACGACCGACCCAGAACGCCGAACCTATGTCGATGATCTTCACCTGACCCGTTCGCTTCACCATGATGTTCGAAGGCTTCAGGTCACAGTGAATCACTCCGCCACGATGCAGCGCCGCTATCCCCTCCAGACACTCCCGCAGAATCGCAACCGCCATCCCCGGCTTCAAACGACAGTCCACCTCACCCGTCGTTATCACCCGCTCGTTAATACTGGCCCAGCGCCGCTCCGTCACCGCGTCCTGCACAATCTCCAGACTGTCACGACGCAGAATGTGCAACAGATCAAAACCGTCAATCCACTCCATCTCCAGAACATAAATGCCATCGTCCAGCTGAAACGAATGCACCGTCACAAGGTGATCCATCTGGATCCGAGCCACAATCGCCGCCACTTCCGCCATCCGACACATCTCGGATTCATAGTGCACACGCGACTCAAAACTGTTCGGCGAAAAAAACTTTAACGCCACCGGTATCCGAAAGGATGCCGCCCCCAGACGCTCCGCCAGCATCACAGATCCCTGACCGCCGGTACCCAGCTGCTTCAGAAAACTACGCTCCGACGTCCAGCGAATCCCCGCACGACTGAGCAGATCCTGATACTTCTGCTGCATCTGCTGTATGACTGGATCCGGCTGCGACACCGCAGCCCCGCCTTCACTCACAAACAAGTCTCCAAACCACGCCACAAGGCACACAACTACGCTGCTGACACATACCCTACGCCACACAGAATCTCTTACTCTGGACACCAGTCCGCACCCAGGGAGCCCTCTATGGATACCCCGTTACCGGCCCACTATACGCTGATCAGCCACGAAAGTCTGTCTTAAATCAACCACTTTTCACACGCTTCAACTGAACAGATGATTCGTTGAAAAACGGTCCGCATTGACCGATTTCTGAAAAATTCCCCGACATACCCCATTTCCCACCCTTCGCTTTTTTTGCATTTTCTTCATCACACTCGATTCCTCATGGCCGTCACCCGAAAACTCGACCTATATTGTCCAGCATCCGGACAGGCCATTCCGGTCCAACTGCAAACTCTCAGTCCTCAGCGAGTCCTCTTATGAAAAAAATCCTGCTTGCCGCACTGCTGTTCGCCACAGCATGCCCCGCCGTCGATGCACGCGACCTCAAAGGCTGCTTCCTCTTCGGACGCCGAAACAAAACCACCACCACAACCACTCAGTGGTATAAAGCCAAAGACGGCACGCTGCGAAAAATGCTGCCCTACTGGGACGCCATGCACCGCGCTGAAGACGCCGATAAGCTGGAAACCGACCTGCAGAAATCTCAGGCCGACCTGGCCGCTGCACAGGCCAGCAATGCTCAGACCACCGCTGAACTCACCGCAGCAAAGGCTCAGGCAGAAGCCCTGCAGAAAGAACTGGAAGCCGCTCGCGCTCAGGTCGCCGAACTCACCAAACAGGTCAGCTCCGAAAAAACCTCCGTCGCCAGCCAGAAAGAACGAGCTGATAAAGCAGAAAATGCCCACAAGACCGCAATTGGCCAGGTCGCCACACTCCGCGAAGAAGCCGTCCGACAGACCGAAACACTCAACGGTGTCCGGACCGAGCTGAAAACTGCGGCTGAAGAACGAGATGCCCTGAAAATCAAAGCCGAAGAACTGCAGAAGGCTCTGACCGCTTCCGAAACGGCCGCCAAACAGGCACGCGAAGAATTGGAAGCCCTGAAGAAAACCGTCGCTGAAAACAAGCAGGCCGAAGAAGCCAAACCAACTGATCCGCCAAAAGAAGGCACCACCGAAGAACAGCCGAAAGTGGAAGGCGACAAGCCCGCTGAACCCGCTTCCGGCAACTGACCAAAGACTTCCCCCGAAGTCCCTCATCAACTCAATCCCCAGGCCGCTCGACCGCAAGTCGAGCGGTTTTTTTGGACCCCGCGCTAAATCCTGTGCGCGGTGCTATTGCCGCGTTCAAGCGTCAGTTGCAACCGTAGCCCAGGCATTCCTGCCTGGCCCCTTCCCTTGAAAAACAATGCGGCTTTCAAGGGTGACGAGAATTTCGTGCTTGGGCTAAAGCCAGGACTACGGGTTTTGTGCCTCGAGTCTTTCCTGCCCGGCC
>CAXBSH010000122.1:0-13691 GCA_963977705.1 uncultured Planctomycetaceae bacterium | reverse complement strand
GCGAGAGCTGAATTGGTGGTCCATGACGCCGGCGTTGAGTTGGGAGATGTGCTGGCCTGTGGCCCGGTAATCGTGATGGTCTTGCTGGAGACTGCAACTGTCCCCTCGCCGGTGTAGTCTGCCGCCGCAACCGCTATTGTCGCTCCGCTGCTGGCCGCCAGATGGACCGCTGTCTGCAGGCGACCGGTACTGGCAAGGTTCACTGTTGTGGCGGATCCGGCAACGGAACTGGCGTTCAGTACCTGCTGGAGATTGACTGTGGTGATTCCTGCAGCGATGGAAATGGAACTGAGCCCGCTTGCCGCTGTTCCATCGCTGCCCGAGATGGGGTTGCTGCCCGAAAACGTGACCTGCTGACCACTTGTTGAAGCGGTTTGCAGAATAGCGATAGATGAGATTGTTTGGGCAAGGCTACCTGAAAATACGTCCGTTCCGGAAGCTGTCGTACCGACTTTCAGGCCACCATTGAAAGAGATGAAGGCGTGGTCATTGTTCGCCCCCAGAGTGATCTCGAGCTGCTGCCCGTTGAGCGTTGCCGTGACGCTGAGCAGAGTCCGGTCTTCGAGGTGTTCAACCGGGAACGCAGTGGCATCTGAAAGCAGCATTGGTGTGATGCTGCCCGGGTTGCGCGATCGTCGACGTCTGGCAAACGATGCTCTGAGATTTGCGGTGTCGGGCTGAGAATTCTGCAGCAGGACACTGCGGATCGTAGCGAGCCAATGTTTTTTTTGCATGGAGAAGTTTCTTTGCAGGATCTTCTGGAAAACTGAATCACCGGATTGCCGAGCGACTGAGAAACTGGGTTGTCGGTTTCTGCGCCGATTGAGGCCGGGATTGGTATCGCGTCCATGCGGAGCACGCTGGCCATCAGTGGCAGCGGTGCGTTTCTGTGCCTTTTCAACATAGGTTATGAAATGCTTGCCTGACGGAGTGAAGGTCAGACGGAGCAACACTGGATATCGCCGGTGTCAGGCCTGATGTTGACAAGGCGTTATTGGTTGACCAGGCGTAATTGAACGTGTGATCATCGATCGCTGTACTTACAGAGAAAATTGTGCTGGAACAGTCCAGGGGTGTATTAAGGGCATTTCGCTTCGGGGAGTTGGCGATTGCGGAGCGAAGGTCTTGTTGTCAGGGCGCACCACTCCCTGATGTGGCGACAAGGCAAAAACCAGGCCGGAATTTGAGGGAAAACTTTTTCTGTTGAGAAAGGGCAGATTTTTACAGGCCAGCAGGCAATTTCAGGGACCGTTTAAGATTGGATTATTCTTCTGTAAATCTCTGGGAGTCAGGTGATTAGGACAATTCTGTGGGGCGTGTGAATGAGCGACCCTGGGGGAATTGATGTGAAGGTATGGTGGTGTCGGCTGTGAGTGGCAGCGTTGAAATTCGAGTGTGCTATTTGAGGCCTTGGCCCCGAATGTGTCACTTACGGGACGCCTATTGTCTCGCTGTTCCATCGTTGCGACATGCCAGAGCGCACAGGAACGGCCCCAGTTGCGTTTCGCGTCATTCGTTGGTTCGGGCTTGATACACTGACGCAGAAACGACACTCCTTTTCCAGAAATGACACATGGCTGACACATATTTTCCGTAATCTGCGGGTTTTGGGTTGTTTTGGGTGGATTTCCCCCCGCCATGTCATTGTATTGGTGTCTGATTCGGTGATCTGGGTAACTCAGGGGGCTTGAATGCCTTTTCGTTGCGTCCTCATTTCTTCCAGCGGCCACATCCCGCCCTCACTGCAGGATCTCGTGCAGCAGCAGGGGTTTGCCGTACTTGCTCTGCCGGAACTCCTGGATGTTCCGTGGCAGCACAAGCCAGACACGCTGTTTTTTGATGTCCGTCAACTGTCGGCCGCAGAAATCAACTCGGCCCTGCAGGTCTTTTCTGCCAACTTCAGTGGGACTCGTGTCGTCATCCTGCATGATCACGGATTTCCTCTGGACTCGGCTTTGTCGGTCATGCTCGAAGCGGACGCCGAATGGGATCTGCGGCTGCGGCAGGAACCAGACCAGCAGTGGTTACAGCTGGCTGCAGGCGCTGTTCGCCCTGCCCCGTTTCGGCTCGCCGTAGGTTCGCAGAACCTGCTTACCTGGCACCCCGAAGTCCACAACATGCTGCAGACCGCCAGTCGGCTCAGCGATAGCCGCGTGCCTTTATTGTTGTCCGGTGAAACGGGCACAGGCAAATCCACAACGGCTCAAACGATTCACCGCTGGTCGACTCGCGCTCAGGCCCCCTTTGTCTTCTTCCCCTGCGGAGCTGTCTCGCGCGACCTGATCTACGCAGAACTTTTCGGCCACCGTCGCGGAGCGTTTACCGGGGCCATCCACGACCGTGTGGGCAAGATCGAAGCGGCGGGTACTGGTACATTACTGATTGATGAAGTGGATCTGCTCACTCTTGACGACCAGGCAAAACTGCTGCGAGTTGTTGAGACAGGCCAGTACGAGCGCATTGGGACGGTGGAAACGTCAATGAGCCAATGTCGCCTGATTTTTGCTTCAAATGTTGACCTCGCTGCGGAAGTTCGTGCTGGGCGCTTTCGCAGTGACCTGTACTTCCGCATCAACGTTCTGGAACTGCAACTGGTACCGCTCCGCAATCGACTCAGAGATATCCCATTGATTGCCATCGACTGCCTGCACAATCTCGCTGCCGAACACAACTCCGGTTCACTGAATGTCACCCTGAAATTCCTGAATGGACTTGCTCACCATAACTGGCCAGGCAACATTCGGGAGTTGAAGAACAGGCTGCTGCGGGCCGTAACGCTTTGCGAGGCCGGCGAGATCCAAAGTCAGCATCTGGGGATCAGCCAGCTTGAAACGGTCCCAATAACAGCGCCAGTGAAGGTAATTCAAACAAATTCCCTGACAGGATATGTCGCCGAGGCTTCAAGGGAAGCGATCGTGTCCTGCATCAGGGCTCATGGAAATCGTAAGTCTGCTGCAGCAAAAGCCTTGAATATCAGTCGTTCGACGCTGTACAGGAAGATCAAGGAGTATGGAATTCAGGAGCAGGAGTGCGAAATGGCTGGAGGATAACACGCCACTGCTGCACGAAATTGCTCGCACAAGGCACGTTTTTTGCTGCTTATAAAATCTGGTGTACTGAAAAGGACTTGTCCGCCCATCAGGGCGGGTGAGCCTTACACTGTGGACAGAGGTTCTTCATGGGGCATTCAGCTTGCTGCAAGGATTCGTTAATTAGTCGGAAGAATAAGTTTTAAGCAGAAGTGTCCAGGTATTGTGGCGCAGTTGCCCCAAAGTTGGGGCAGTGTGTCGTGGCTGGGACACTTATTGTCTCAAAACACAAACAATTTTCATCCGGCGTGGGGAATTTTTTGATGTATTGCTGATCCGATGAGGCTTTGGCCTGAAACCTGTGTTCGTTTTTTGGTCTTTTTGGCCAAGGGTATCTCAGTGGATAGACAGTCTTCACATCACCGCCGTTTGTTTTCAGGGATCGTCGCCGTGCGACGTGTGCTTGTGAGCTTTCTGCGGCAGGATTCGGGGGCATTCCATTCGGTCGAATTGGTGCTGATCGGCACAATCGCCTGCATCGGTTTGGTCGTGGGGTTAGCCGAATATCGTAATTCAGTCGTGCAGGAATACGGCGACGTATCAGGAGCAATTGCTCACCTGGATCAGTCGTTTTCCTTCACGCTCACAGCCAGCAGTGGTGGGGGCGCCAGTACGTCCAGTTACAGTGACACAATGGTGTATTCAAGTTCTAACGCGAATGGCATCACCGTTACGACGGGTCCTACGCTGGACTCAGAGTAACGTGAACGGTCAGCTTCACAGACTTGCAGCGTGATTCAAAGGTCTGAGTGTGAATTTCAGTCATCAACCTGACGGCATCAATTTCAACCCGGAGATTTGTCTTGCGGCAGATTTCCTGAGGATTGTTGTATGAGTACTGGGCCTCTGAATTCCGGTCCTCTCAGCCCTGGCGGCTCGGGTTTTCCCGGCTTGACCACGGGCGGTGGGGCTGTTGGTGCGCCGGTGACGTCCCGTTTCGGTGTTCAACTCGGCTTGATCGGGTTATTTCTACTGCTCAGCGGTTTGGCCTCAGTTGGAATCCGTTTTTGGCGCAGTACTCCCCCACCAGAAGTGGCAAAAAAACCGGCCGTTCCCAAGTACTCTTTGGTTCTGGCGGCTGCTGACCTTGATGTCGGTCGTGAGATTCGTTCAGCTGACTTCTACACAATGAGCGTCGAAAAGGCGGAGTACGACAAGCTTTCCGCAGGCAAACTTACGTTTGGCAGTGCGAAAGACCTTGTCGGACGAATCATTCGGAAAAAAGTTCCAACAGGCGCCGCGTTTACGCTGGACTGCCTTTACCCCGCTGGTACCGGTCCGACTCCGGCCGATCTATTGTCTGATGGCATGCGTGCTGTGACGGTCCGCATGGGGTTGGTTGGTGGCCTGCGTGGGTTTGTCTCGCCAGAATCATGGGTTGATGTGTTGTTTCGCCGTACCAGCGCCCAGTCTGCTCCGGGTTCCACCCAAGCCGCTCGGACTCATACTTTGTTCCCCGGCGTACGAGTGCTTGGCATCCAGGATTCTCTATACCCCGAGACCGTCCTCGCCAAAGACGCTCGAGGAAACATGGCAGAGAAATTTGAAGTTACTCTTGAGCTTACTCCAGCACAGTGTGAGGTGCTCAAATCAATTGAAGATCGCGGTGAACTCTCCTTGAACATGCTTCCGAAGCAGGAGGGACGCAGCAATAATGGGAATGTGCCTGAGCCTGAGATCATGAAGATTCTGCTGGGAGTGCAGCCTCCTGAGGTTCCTGTTGTGGTCGTTCCGCCACCAACCGTGCGAGTGATCCGAGGTGGAAGTGCATCGCAGGTGGCTGTTGATCAGATCGTGGACACTATCATCGACAGCAGTGTCTATCCTGCTCCAGTGCCGAATTCAGGGGATGCTGTACCCATTCCGGGCAGTCAACCGGGCGGAGCTGGGGCTGGTGAAGAAGTCTGGCCAGTGCCAAGTCCGCCGATTGCTCCGCCGCCCTCCAACTCGGATCCAGTTTCTTCCGGCGATACTGCCGACCAAACTCAACCCGGTCCTGGCGCAACTCGAACTCGCGGCAGCGTATCTGATGCGACACTTGTCCGAAATCTCTCCATTAAAAATACGGTCCCAACTGATCGTGCAGTCTCGGTTTCAACCAACCTTCTGCCTCAGACTCGCCGCGTTTTCAACGTTGTCGGACGATCCAGCGTGCCTGCACCCAGACGTCCGATTCCGCGCCCTGTAGCGCCGCGACAGTACGTGGCCTCGGTTGCTCGTTTGCCTCAGAATGATGCCCTTGTCAGATCAACTCCTGCCGTCATTCGTACCAGCCGGTCTGCCAGGCCGGTGCTGGGTTCTGGCTCCTATTATGCTGGTGCTCCAACGGGTGGCTACAGTAATCCGCAGCGATCTGTCCCGGTCGTCGCAGTACGCAACGATGCACGACCCATGGTGGTACAACGTAAACCAGAGGTCATTTCCCCAGCTCTGGCAGGTTCACTGCATGGAATGCGGGCAATCGCCATGAAGGGCTCTTCCCGCATCCGTGAGGAAGAATCACTGTTGCCCGAGCTTAAGGTGGGAAGGCGATAGTTCCGTTGGGACCGAGTGACTTGTTTGCTCGGTTTGTTTTGAATTCTGTTTTTCTTTGTTCAGTTTTGAGCTATTTGATGAGATGGAACCAGGTTGCAGGGATCGCAGTCGCCACCTGGCACCTGGTTGTGTTCTCAACAGGAGAAACTCGGCGTAGAACAGGTTCGGGGCAACTGCATGTTTGGTCTGCGAAAACCGAAGTCAACGGAAGTACCTGCTGATTCCAGCTCCGGTGCCGGGACTCTAGTAGAGAATTCCTCTGAATTCGCGGCCGACCGTGTAGCCTCGATCGGCGTCCAGAACGACGCATTGGATCGTTCGTCGCAGAATTCCCTGCAGCCTATCATGATCGGTGCTTCTGCCGCCATGACGAATGACTCTGGTCTGCCGTGGTCGGCGATCGTTGAGCCTGATCGTGAGCGTGAATTTCAGCTTCGCAAGATGCGTTTGCATGAGTCTCTGGTTGAGGCTTTGAATCTGAAGTTTGCTGCGGGAGCTGACGAGGGTGCTTCCCGGCGAATGTTTCGCGATGCGGTGATCTCACTAATCAACCGTACGCTGCCCGGCGAGCCCATGTCCTACCTTGAGCGTATGGCTCGAGAGTTGATTGACGAGGCGGAGGGGTTGGGGCCTCTGGAGTGTCTGATTCGAGACGATTCCATCACAGATGTGCTTGTGAACAATCCGCAGGAAGTTTACGTCGAGCGCCGAGGTGTGCTGGAGCGGACTCCGGTGGTTTTTGCGGATGCCTCTCATCTTCTGAAGGTGGCTCAGCGGTTGACAGCGCGAGTTGGTCGTCGTGTGGATGAGAGCAACCCGATGGTGGATGCTCGACTGGCAGACGGTTCACGCCTCAACGTGACAATACCTCCGCTGGCGATTGATGGGGCGACGATATCCATCCGCCGATTTCCCAAGCACCCGTTTACTCTTTCACAACTGGTTGAGCGTGGCAGTCTGACGGCAGAGATGGCCGCGTTTCTTGAGGCGGCCACAGTCAGCCGTCTGAGTTTTCTGATTTCCGGTGGTACTGGCACTGGGAAGACAACGCTGCTGAATGCTCTGGCCGGCGCAGTGCCTCATGACGAGCGAATCATCACTGTCGAAGACTCGGCCGAACTCCGCCTGTGTCATCCGCATGTGGTACGTATGGAAAGCCGCATGCCGAACACGGAGGGGCTGGGAAGTGTCGGACTGCGTGAACTGGTAAGGAATGCGTTGCGAATGCGTCCCGACCGCCTGCTGGTGGGTGAAGTTCGAGGAGCAGAGGCGATTGATATGTTGCAGGCGATGAATACGGGGCACGAGGGCTCGTTTTCGACAATTCACGCCAACGATGCTCGGGAATCTC
Organism: uncultured Planctomycetaceae bacterium; assembly: GCA_963977705.1. Classification (GTDB taxonomy): domain Bacteria; phylum Planctomycetota; class Planctomycetia; order Planctomycetales; family Planctomycetaceae; genus SXXK01. The sequence goes on along the minus strand of CAXBSH010000122.1, from coordinate 6,716 downwards.
TGACGCGTCTGGAGATGATGATAGCGATGGGTGGGTTTGAGCTCCCCTTGCCTGTCATTCGGGCCTACATCGTGGCGGGTATTCGTCTGATCATTCAGCTGGCTCGCTGGAAAGGCGGAGCTCGCCGGATTGTCCGCATATCTGAGGTTGTGGGGCTACGGAACGGCGAGATTCACGTGGAAGACGTATTTCGTTATCAGCCAGCGGTCTCTGGAGAGGCTGGGGGTGGCTTTCAGACAACGGGTCATATTCCGGCGTGTCTTGAGCGGATTCGTGGGTTTGGATTTGATTTTCCGGATGAGGACTTTCGTCCTCCGGTTTGAAGGTTGCGGTCAGGGTTCTTGCAAGGCAGTAAGTTCGGATGGATGCAGTGCTGTGGGGCATGCTGATTGGTGGAGCGTTGCTGGCCGTCGGACGGGCGGTCTGGCTGACGCTGCGCCGTCGGCGTTCTGAAGCCTCGGTCACCGTCGACCCATTATTCCGAGCCGTAATGCCTGAGGAACGTGGTGGTTTGGAAGGCTACCTGCTGCGATTTTTTATTGAGGCCGAGTTGAACTGGACGCCCATTGGGGCGATTTCGGGACTGGCCTGTGTGATTTCTATGCTGTATCTCGTTGCTGGCATTGCCGGGCTGCCTGATGGTTGGTTTCTGTTTGTCCTCGTGTTCCTGCTGGCAGCACTTTTTGCGTCCTTACTACTGCGGCGTAACAGTCGGCTGAATGATTTCCGCAGTCAATTGCCGGACGTGGTGTCTCTGCTGGCGCGTTCTTCACGAGCCGGGCTGGAATTTTCTGAAGCGCTGCAATTATGCGAAAAGATGGCTCGTGGTCGCCTGCAGGGCGAACTGCAGCACTGTCGCAACCAGTTGTCTCTGGGGCGACCGGTATCAGGAACGATGGAGTCGTTTGCGAAGCGGGCGCAGTTGCGAGAACTGGGATTGCTGGCGACTGTGCTTTCGGTGCACCGTCAGACAGGTGGGACGCTGGCTGATGCACTGGATCGTCTGAGCCAGTTATTGCGAGATCGCATTCAGTTTCGTCGTCAGATGCTGGCCGCCAGCAGTGGTGGTCGTTTATCGGCCGTATTGATTGCTCCTGCGGCACCCCTGCTGTTTGCGGCCTTGCTGCTGATCAATCCAGAGCATGTGGAAGTCTTCTTTACCACCGGCATGGGACAATCGTTTCTGGTACTGGGGCTGTTACTGAATGTGGTGGGAATAGTCTGGATTCTTGGCCTGATCAAGATGCCGCGCTGAGGAGACCGAGATGACCAACCTGCTGATTCAGGAGTTACCTTTCTTTCTGGCCAGTTCTCTGCTGGCCGGACTGGGGCTGTTGCTGGTGCTGGGGCTGTGGAACTGTCGTCGCATCATTCAGGGTGACTGGGGCGATGACTCAGTCAGCCCATTCGAAGCTAAGCCTCTGCCGTCCTGGCTGGTTCTGCTGTCTGTCTCTGTACCGCAGTTGGGGGTGGAATTGCGGCGTATGAAACGGGACATCAGCCGCGCGGGGATTTATGCACCCGATGCGTTTGATCGGTTGCTGGCAGTCCGCAATGGTCTGGTGTGGTGCTGTTTGTTTGCGATTCCGCTGGTGGTGATATTAACGGGACAACCAAGTTTTCTTGTGATTTCTGCCGGCGTCATTCTGGCTGCGGTTTTCTACGGAATTCCGGGCCTCTTCCTGAATGCTCGTGGACGCGTGCGTGCCGCGGGGATTCTGAGTGCTGTGCCAGAGATTCTGGACATTCTCTCGATGTGCCTGTCGGGGGGCATGACGCTCGATCAGGCTTTGCCTCGTATCGTTGAGTTTTCTCCCAATGTCAGCTCCGATCTAACTCGTGAGTTGCAGTTGGTCGTCCGGCAGGCGCGAGTTTCGACTGCAGGTGTGGCTTTTCAGCAGCTGGCTGATCGCATGGATGAAGTGGAATTGCGATCGCTGGCAGCAACTGTTCAGCATACAGAGCGACTTGGCACGGATATGAAAAAAGCAATCGACAACCTGTCGGGGTCGATTCGTTCAGGATTGAGATCAGAGGCTGAGGCGAGGGCGAACAGTCTGTCGCTGAAGCTGCTGTTCCCGATTATTCTCTGCGTCAGTCCACCCGTATTTTTCGTTCTTGTGGTGCCGCCGATCATTCGTCTGCGTGATCATTTTCGCGAAACGTTGATTCCTGTGGAAACTCAGGATTTGATGCGTCGCGGCAGTTCCAGTCCGTCGGGTGGGCAGTAGGTCGGTTCATGATTTGAGGGTCGTGGCAGTAATTTGTGAGTGGGAGTCGTTATGAATTTCGGGGCAGCAGCAAGGGTGCGTGGCACGCGGCCGACGGGCTGGCGATCTGGCGTGATATCGCTGGAGTTGCTGGTCGTACTGCCGGCCTTGTTTGCCTGTACTTTGGTTGCTGTTCAATTCGGTGCCTCGTTATCGGGCGCAGTGGCGGTACATGAAGCTTCAGTCGCTGGGGCTCAGATGGCATCTGTGCTGGGACGTTCCAATCAGGCGGTATTGATTGCCGGGATCAAAAATACGGTCAATGAGTCACTGGTGTCGGCAGGAATCTCCACTGACAGCACCGGACCCGGCGGTTGGTGCGCTGCAAACATGCAGATTATTGTCCAGGAACGGGTCTCGGACCCCCCCATTTACAACGGCAGTGCGGGGTCAGATGGGCCGGCTTTGCAGAGCGTGCCAGCGGCCACATCGATTCCTGCAGATTGTATTCGTGTGACCGTGAACGTCAGGTTGGCAGAGGTTGCTCCCGATCTGCTTTCCAGCTTTGGTTTTTCCGTTGTCAGCCGGTTTATCACTGGCAGTACCTTGAGGTATTTCAACGGGTGATGGCTGAGTAACTGCTGACTGAGTGTCAGGTAGGGTGTGGGATGAGGTGGCGTAGTCAAAACCAGCGGGTGATGTCACAGGCCAGGGGCGGTTTAGCCGTGATCTGGTTGATTGGCAGTGCTGCGCTGATTATTGCGGCTTTGTCCCTCGTTCTGGAAACCGGCTGGATGAATCTGTGTCGCAGTGAAGCTAAGGTGATTGCTGAAAGTGCGGCGCTTGCGGCAGCGAGGGCGTGGGGTTCTGCGGCGACGGATAACGCTGCTGCTCGGACTGCAGCAAAAGCTGCAGCCAGTGTCCTTGTTACTGGCAGTACGGTCGAGGGTTCGAGTGTTCCTTTGGCGGCGTTAAGCGCGGCGCTCGCAGCCAACAACGATGCCTCGGCCACCAACAATAATGCGGTCTGCCCGTCGGCCCTGCCGGCGGTTAATACGGTGGTTTTGCTGGGTGATTTTGATTCGACCAGTTGTGTGCTGGCGTCTGGAACAGTTCCAGCGACAGCTGCCCGGCGTGGTTGTTTGGTGCAGTTCACGTTGAGCATGACAAGTCCGTTTACTTCTGCCGTACGTACGGTGAGTGCACGGGCTGTCGCGGTCTGGGATCCGGCAGTCACGCCGAATCGCAGTCGGCTTGTCAGTCTTTCGGCGGTGACCTGCCCATGAGTATTTCTGAAGTTTTGATCAGGGCGATCTATTCGCCTCCTTTTTCCTCGAAGGGTTCTGCTGCCATCCGGGCGGAGCAAGGGCGAATTTGTACAGGAGTCACGGTGATGAATGTTGGGAAAGCGAAGCAGTTGGGGGTGATCCGAGAGCGCCGTGGAGCGGTGACTGTGGAATATCTCCTGTTGGTGACTCTGGTGGGAATTGGGGTACTTGTTGGGCTGGCGGCGGTCCGTAATGCCTTGGTTCAGGAGCTGGACGATGTGGCAGCGGCCATCAGTGCGATTGTGTAGGCCTGCGAGTTTCCGGGACTGCGTCGTCGGCCACGTTCGGTGTGTGCAGCGACGTGGCGTAGTGATCCTGGAATCGCTGATGGTGCTGTTGATTCTGGTGATTGGGTTGTTGGCGGTGATTGAGTGGAGTGTGGTGATGCTGACTCACTGCGGTGTGACGTCAGCGGCCGCCGAGGGGGCTCGTGTTGCAGCCCGCTCAGTCTTTGTCACATCGCGTCAGGCCGACACGGAACTCGCAGTCCAGTCCATCCTGAGTGCTCACGGGGTAGCGGCTGTGGGTGCTGGTGGATCAGTCAGCGTGGTATTGACTGACTTGGGATCTTCGGTCAGGGTGACGGTGACGGTCCCCATTCTGAATACGGGGATCCCCGGTTTATTGGGAACATTGGGTTTTTCGTTGTCGGGTAACAGTTTGCAGGTATCTGCATTAGCGAGTGAGACATGAACGGTTGTGGTGTGGCGGCGCTCTTGAGAACGAGGGGGTGGGTGGGAATCCCCTGCTGCTGGGTCATATGGGGTACTTTGTCCCTCCCGGCGGTTCAGAAGCGCCCCACACATAAGACACTCGTTCAATTCTGACACACTACTGGCACATCGCCTGTACGAACAGTCTTTCCATCGGTCTTAAAATGCGGGTTTTCCGGGGTATTCCATGCGTACCGAGATTCATAATTTTTTTGACTGATTGGCATGCTTCCTGCACTAGGGGGATTTCACCGAAGCAGTGGTATCTGCTTCGGGACGGAGCGAATTTCGCAGCAACCTGCAATGGCTTGTCCATGACTCACTGGTGGGTACCGGTGTGCGGTTTCTGTGGCTCACGGAATCGGGCGATGTGTTTAGCCGAGGCGGATCGCCTACATGGATTTTCGGCTGGCATGCATGGAAGAGGGATGGATCGATGAAGAATCTGGTAGTTGGTTTTATTCGTGGTGAAGAAGGATTTCTGCTCTCCACAGAGGCTCTTTTGATTGGCACGATCACCGTGCTGGGTCTGATTGTGGGTTTGGCAGAAATTCGGAACAACGTGGTTCAGGAACTGGGCGACTTTTCTCAGGCTGTGGCGCAGCTCAGCCAGGATTACTCGTACAGCAGCGTTTCTGACACCAATGTTCCAAGCTCGATCTGGACATTTGGAAGCGTCTTCAGTGATAGTGTTGATATTCAGCAGGCGCAAGCCATTGACGCCAACGGGATTACTGTGACGACTCAGCCCACGATTGATCAGGAATGAGCAGTTAACGGCCGAACTGGTCTGAAGAGATGCATGGCATTTTCTACCGACCGAGCGGCTGGTAAGTACGGATGAACGCGAGCGAGGAAAGCTCGGGCAGTGACGCCAAGGAACCGTTCAGAACTGTGTTCACAGTTCTAGGCGGGTTTGAACGGAGTACCGCAGTGGATGGATTGCACTCGTGCAGTCCTTGGCCTCCTCGGGGCCAGCAAATCCTGTGTGGATCAGCTCTGTGGCGTGTGCTGCTCGAGCTTTCATCTTTTGGTCATCACGTTGCTGCCGACAACGTGTTGTCCCTCGCTTGAATCGGCAAATGTTGGAGATTGGAAGATGAAGAGCATGTTTCGTAATTTTGTTCGTAGTGAAGAAGGCTTCATTCTGTCGACTGAAGCTGTTCTGATCGGCACCATCACCGTTCTGGGGATGATCGTCGGTCTGGCCGAAATCCGTAACAACGTGGTTCAGGAACTGGGTGACTACTCACAGGCGGTTGCACAGTTGAGCCAGGATTACAGCTACAGCAGCGTGTCTGACACGAATGTTGCCAGCGCGATCTTCAGCTACGGAAGTGTGTTCAGCGACACCACTGACATCCAGGCGGCGCAGGCAACTGACGCCAATGGGATCACTGTCACCACTGCACCGGCTATTGACCAGGAATGATTTGAAGTGCCGGTTCGCCGTTGCGTGAAATACGCGTTGGCCATGTGCCGGCATCGAGGGTTCATGGATTGTGCCCTTTTCCCCGCAGGAGTCTAATGGTCTTGCCCGCCGGGTGGGAAAAATGGTCTCTGCAATCCGATTCTTTGTCTCCGATGACAGTGGGTTTCTGCTGTCATCAGAGGCAGTGTTACTTGGAACGATTACCGTCCTTGGGATGATTGTTGGTCTTGCTGAAGTTAGAAATAACGTGGTTCAGGAACTGGGGGACTTCTCCCACGCGGTTGCTTTCCTGTCGCAGGATTTTTCCTACTCCAGCATTGAAGACACGAACGTGCCTTTAGACATAGCAACTTCCGGCAGTATGTTTAGCGACAGCGATGACGATCAATACTTCTCTTCCGTTGCCGCGAACGGTATCACTGTCGATTCGCTTCCAGACGTCGATGACGAGTAGTTTTTAGGTAGCACGAAAAAGTAGGAAACGACGGGGGGGAGTGACGAGAGTCGCTCCCCCTTTTCTTTGCCTCTTCACCAGAATGTGTGGTGACTTCTGGGGTCGGCAACTTCCCAAATGTATGCAGCAGTCTGACTTCCGCCACGTTGAATGACTTAAATCCGTAGGCTTTTTTCCTCGTCAATTTCGCCTTGCCATTCATGCCTTCCACACAGCCGGCTGAAAACTGTCCACGCGCTCGGAGCCAATTCAGCAATAGTGGCTTGTGACGATGCAGCATGTCGGCCACTGACATCAATGGCTGAAGCCGCGTACGCATGGTGCGATCTGTCCACTCATCGAGGAACTTTCCCGCCCACGCAGGAGAGCCGTATTCCCAGAATCGCTGGAAGTCTTCCCGTGACAGCCATGCTCGCACTGTCTTCAGGTTGTGCTTCAGCACATCACCGCAGAGCGAACACTGCGGAAGACCGTTTGCCATGACGTGCGAAATATGGCCGCTGTTTCTGACCAACTCAGCCGCCGCCCCCACTCCGCCAGGAACCAGCGATACGTCAGAGTGGTCTGATGCTTGCCATC
>CAXBSH010000121.1:0-13694 GCA_963977705.1 uncultured Planctomycetaceae bacterium | reverse complement strand
TGCAGGCACAGGTGCTGGCGGCGATTGCCAATGCCGAAACCATCATGGGCTCAAAGTTCGGCGACGAAGCCAACCCGCTGCTGCTCAGCTGCCGCTCAGGTTCCCGTGAATCCATGCCCGGCATGATGGACACCGTACTGAATATCGGGATCAATGAAAAGGTGGTCCACGCGCTGATTCGTCAGTCTGGTAACGAGCATTTCGCGTGGGACAGCTATCGCCGCCTGATTCAGATGTACGGCGACGTCGTACTTGGCCTGAAGCCGGAAACCAAGAATGATCCGGATCACTTCGAAGAGATCCTTGAACATGCTCGCCACAAAGCGGGCGTCGATCATGAGAAGGACCTGACGGTTGATGCTCTGAAGCAGATCGTCACGGAATTCAAGGCCGTGATCCGCAAGCACAAGGGCATTGATTTCCCGGAAAACCCGATGGAACAGCTGTGGGGTTGTATCGGCGCCGTGTTCGGCAGCTGGATGAACGACCGTGCTCTGGTTTATCGCCGTCAGTACGGTATTCCTCACGACTGGGGTACAGCGGTCAACGTGCAGGCCATGGTGTTCGGTAACCTCGGTGACGACTGTGCGACCGGTGTGGGCCTGACTCGCAACTGTTCGGTCGGTCTGCCGGGATTCTGCGGCGACTACCTGATCAACGCTCAGGGCGAAGACGTCGTCGCCGGAACTCGTACACCCAAGCGAATCGAAGAATCGCTCAGCACAGACGCACCAGCTGCCTACAAGCAGCTGGACGACATCGGCCGGATCCTTGAAAAGCACTACAAGGAAGTGCAGGACATCGAGTTCACCGTCCAGCGCGGCAAGGTCTGGATGCTGCAGACTCGCAACGCCAAGCGAACAGGTTTCGCAGCGGTGCGGATCGCCGTTGACCTCGTCAACGAAGGCCTGATCGACGCTAAGACGGCTCTGGAAAAGCGCCGCATTCCGGCTGACGACCTGAATCAGCTGCTGCAGCCGATTTTCAACCCGGCAGCCAAGGCTGCTGCGGTCAAAGCTGACCAGCTGCTGGCCAAAGGCATCAACGCCGGTCCTGGTGCTGCCACCGGTCAGATTGTGTTCCACGCGTCCGATGCTGAAGAGCGCTGGAATGCCGACAACAACCTGCAGCTGGTGCTGGTCCGTAAGGAAACCAGCCCGGAAGACCTTCGCGGGATGAAGGTTGCCAAGGGCATTCTGACGGCATTCGGTGGAGCATCTTCGCACGCTGCTCTGGTCAGTCGCCAGATGGGCAAGACCTGCGTGTGCGGTTGTGACAAGCTGAACATCGACTACGAAGCCGGTACCGTGACCGTCGGCGGCAAAGTGCTGCGGGAAGGCGACTGGATTTCTGTGGACGGTTTCACTGGCGAAGTCTTCGCCGGCAAGATCGAAACCAGCCCGTCCGAAGTCATGGACGTGCTGATGGGCAAGCTGGCCCCGGAGAAGTCTGAAATCTACGGCCGGTATGCTCAGCTGATGGCGTGGGCCGACCAGTACAGAACTCTCAAGGTGCGTGCCAACACCGAGTCAGCCGATGCCGAAGCGTCCGTGAAGCTGGGTGCCGAAGGTGTGGGTCTGTGCCGCACAGAACACATGTTCTTCGATCATCTCGACGAAATGCGCGAAATGATCTTCTCCACCACCAAAGTGGACCGCGAGAAGGCTCTGGCCAAGCTGCTGAACTTCCAGCGTGATGACTTCACTCACCTGTTCCGCACCATGGGCAGCCGTCCGGTGACGATCCGTCTGCTGGACCCGCCGCTGCATGAGTTCCTGTCTGAGCACCACCTGCACGAAGATCCGACGCTGGGTGGAAAACTGGCAAAGACCTTCGGCGTCAGCGAAGAGCAGGTGCATCGTCGAGTGGACGAGCTGAAGGAATCCAACCCGATGCTCGGTCATCGCGGTTGTCGCCTTGGTATCGTCTATCCGGAAATCACCGCAATGCAGGCTCGCGCTATCATGGAAGCTGCCTGTGCTGTGAAGAAGGCCGGGATCGACTGCCATCCGGAAATCATGATCCCACTGGCTGGTTACAAGACGGAAGTCGACAACCAGACAAAGATCATCCGTGATACGGCCGAGACTGTCTGCAGCGAACAGGGCGTGAAGGTGGACTACATGGTCGGCACAATGATTGAAGTGCCGCGAGCAGCCATGACGTCGGGTGAAATTGCGAAGACTGCAGAATTCTTCAGCTTCGGCACCAATGACCTGACTCAGACCTGCCTTGGCATCAGCCGCGACGACTACAAGTCCTTCATCGGTTACTACACCGAAAACGACATCGTGCCGGCTGACCCGTTCCAGACCATCGATCAGACCGGCGTGGGCCGTCTGATGAAGACCTCGGTGCAGGACGGCCGAGCAACTCGCGCTGACCTGAAGATCGGCATCTGCGGCGAGCATGGTGGCGATCCGAAGTCGGTGTACTTCTGTCATGAAATCGGACTGAACTACGTCAGCTGTTCTCCACGACGTATTCCGATCGCACGACTGGCAGCTGCTCAGGCCGCCGTGGAAGCATCGAAGGGCAAGTGATTGCCAACCCCCGGCAGTCACCTGCCGGACCAGGAAACAGAAAGCCGCTGGTATCCACCAGCGGCTTTTTTTGTCGAACCACCGAGCACCAGCTGGGGGACGATACCCAGACTCCCCTTTGCTTCGTGGTGATCAGCCCACGGAATCGCTGAGCGACGGGCAAAAGGGCGCCGCGGCGCGGCTTTGTGCGGGCAAAAAGGCGGCCGGGCAGGAATGCCCGGGCTACGGTTGTCGGCGAAAAACGACAAGGGAACAGTGGCAATTGACGTTCGGCTCGGCGGGAGCCTCGCCCTCCCAAGGGGGACTTTGCGACCACTGACCACTGATCACTGTTTCCCGGCAGACGATGGATCGGCGATACCGAACATCTGCAGCAGTTCATCCAGTACTTCCGGGCCATCCGTTTCGCTGGATTCCAGTGGCCACCACGCTTCATGCTGATCGACGACTCGCAGATGATCCTTGTGCAGCAGGGACAGCATGCGCATCAGTCGAGCGTTCCGATAACGCAGCACGGCAAACCCATTCTGCAGGTGCACATTCTCGACAAACCATGACAGGGCCCGCAGGTTCAGTTCGCGCAGCTGCAGCATGCGACGAGCAGGCGTTGGGATCGGGCCAAACCGATCGCGCAGCTCGGTTTCCAGTTCGCTCAGCTGGTCCAGTGTATTGGCCTGTGACATGCGACGATAAATCTCAATCTTCTGCTTTTGATCGTCCACATAGCGATCGGGCAGAAAGGAAGACACCGGCAGGTCAATGCGACAGTGTCGCTGATAACGCAGTGGTTCCTTTTTCAGCGAGCGAACCGCGTTCTCCAGCAGCTGGCAGTACAGTTCATATCCCACGGCCGCAATATTGCCGCTCTGTTCCGTGCCAAGAATGTTTCCGGCACCACGAATTTCCAGGTCCCGCATGGCGATTCGGAACCCGGCCCCCAGTTCACTGTATTCTTCAATTGCCTTCAGTCGACGCGTGGCCTTCGTGGTCACGATCCGCCCGTCCTCCAGCAGCAGATAGCAGTACGCCCGATGACGATCACGGCCGACTCGACCTCGCAGCTGATGCAGATCGGCCAGTCCATAGATATCCGCCTGATGAATGAACATCGTATTGGCATTCGGAATATCGAGCCCGCTTTCAATGATCGTCGTGGCCAGCAGGATGTCGGCTCGACCGCCCACAAAGGCCAGCATCGCCGCTTCCAGCTCATCTTCAGGCATCTGCCCATGAGCAATCACCACTGTGGCTTCCGGGACAATCCGGTTCAGTCGCATCTGCAGCTCGTGAATGTCGTGTACGCGGTTATGCACGAAATACACCTGCCCGCCACGGTTCAATTCGCGAATGACGGCACTGCGCACCAGTGATTCATCAAATCGCCCGACTCGAGTTTCAATCGGAACGCGGTCGCGTGGCGGGGTGGTCAGACTGCTGATGTCACGAATACCCAGCAGTGACATGTGCAGCGTTCTGGGGATTGGCGTGGCGGTCAGTGTCAGCACGTCGACCTCCGCACGCATCTGCTTCAGTCGCTCCTTGACCTTCACACCAAATTTCTGCTCCTCATCGATCACCAGCAAACCGAGAGACGGAAACTGGACATCCTTTGAGACCAGTCGGTGAGTCCCGATCAGAATGTCGACCTTGCCTTCCTTCAGCCGCTTCAGAATCTCACGCTGCTCAGCATCCGTGCGAAATCGTGACAGCATTTCGACCGTCACCGGAAATTCGGCCATCCGCTGACTGAACGTGCGATAGTGCTGTTCTGCCAGTACTGTTGTCGGCACCAGCACGGCCACCTGTCGCCCGTTATCCACCGCCTTGAAGACCGCCCGCATGGCCACTTCGGTTTTACCGAAACCGACATCACCGCAGATCAGTCGGTCCATCGGCCGACTGTTTTCCATATCGGCCTTCAGGTCACTGATGGCAGACAGCTGGTCGGGCGTTTCCGTGAAGGGAAACGCTTTTTCGAATTCCTGCTGCAGATGTGAATCCGCTCGACAGATCAGTCCCGGTTTGGAATTGCGGTCCGCCTGCAGTCGCAGCATGTCGGTGGCCATATCCGACACCGCTTCAGCAACCTGATCCTTCTTTCGCAGCCAGGATGTGCCACCGTAGCGACTGAGTTCCGGAGTGGTTTTCGCCGGTCCAATGTACTTCTGCACCAGATGAATCAGTGATGACGGAACGAAGACCGTCACGCCGTCACGGAATTCCAGAATCAGCTGTTCTTCCTGGACATCCAGCACCTGAGTCATCTTCATGCCGCGATAGCGGGCAATGCCGTGCGATATGTGGACGACCAGATCGCCTTCCTTCAGATCGAGGAAGCTGTCAATCGCCCGACTGTCGGCTCGGCGTCGCTTCGTGCCGGTTCGAGCCGGCGTGCGGGAAAACAACTCACTGTCACTGAGCACAATGAGCTGGCGGGCAGGAATACGGAAGCCGCGTCTGAGCATTCCGGGGGTGGTGGCCACTCGCTCTGCCAGCCCGAGGCTGAATTGGGCGTCGTGCTGCACCAGCAGTTCCCGCAATCGCTCCTGCTCACCTTCGTTGTGGCAGCACAACAGCACCCGGTCCCCGGGATTCAGGACCTCCGCCAGTTCCGTCAGGGCATCGCGACGACTGCCCGAGAAACGTTCCATCGGCTCGATACTGAAGCGACACGCGGTTTCGAAGCTGTCGACGCCGATGGCATCCACCGTGACCGATGGCCACGTTGTCAGTCGCGCCATGACGTGGTCCACACCGAACAAGCCGGTGGGATTCGCCAGTCTCTGCAGGTACAGGCGTCCTTCAGAAATGGACTGCTGCAGATCAGACAGAATGACCAGCAGGTTTGCCGGGGCCGAGTCCAGCAGGCTTTCGCTGAAACGAGCGAATGGTGCCGTTCCGTTGCCGGGACTGCGGTTGTCAGTGGTTGCTGTCGGCTTGTCGGCGGCGATTGTCAGGGACAAAGACGCCAGATCAGCCAGCCGTTTCTGTGATTCCGCATCAAAGGAGCGAATGGATTCGATTTCGTCGCCAAACAGCTCAATTCGTACCGGATCCGCTTCTGTGGCTGGAAACAGGTCGAGAATACCGCCGTGGATCGAGAATTCCCCTGGCAGTTCGACCGCTGTGACTCGTTCGAAACCATGGCGAGTCAACCAGCCGGAAATTTCATCGAGCGACAGTTCTTCGCCGGTTTTCAGGGTGCGTGTGGAGCGGCGGATGGATTCGCGGGAAGGTACGGGCTGCAACAGGGCAGGCAGACAGGTGACAATTGCCAGCGGTGGCTGGTCAGTCGCACTCAGGCGTCGCACAAGTGCCATGCGAGTGGCGGCGACAGTATCTGCCGCCTCATCGTCGTCCGGCACGCCCTCCCAGGCGGGAAATCGCTGAACATTCAGGCCGGAAACCCCTGCCAGCTCATCTGCAAATTCCTCAGCATCGCGGATCGTGGGCTGGACGATCAGTACAGTGCGGTCCGGAAATGCAGAGGCAATGGCTGAGATTGTCAGCGCGCAGGCTGAGCCCCATGCACCGTCAACGGCAGCACTGCGCCCGGATTTCAGTGCCTGCAGCACTTCTGAAAATCCGGGCAGGGCGGCCAGCAGGGCGGTGACGTCAGCAAGATTCTGCGGTACGGGCTCCGATGATGCAGCCATGTCAGGCTGATTCTAGTACGCACCGTTCCGGTCGCCAAATCCGACCGACCGACAATTTCGGTCGGGACCGCTTTTGCCGCAATGGACGATTCAGATCAGGGCAGCAGCTGCCCGTTGATCTGCGTCTGTCCGATGGCCGATCCCTGCGGAATCAGCAGCAGAGCTTCGATAAACCCGTTGCCGTTGACGCCGTTCGAAATGACCTGCATCTGGTTCCCCAGACCGCTCAGCTGGACCGGTCCGCTGACCGGGGCTATGACGAAGCCACGTTCTGCTGCATTCCCCAGATCGCGGAACGAGACTCGGTTGGCAGCAAACGCCAGATTCGCGCCATTACCAGCTCGGCGAATTTCAATCCCCGTGCCACCGTCAGACTCCAGCGTTATCTGGTTACCCTGGAACAGAGCCGACTGGACGCGAGCGGTGGAGGCCGGTGGGAGCACAAAGTACATCGCAGTCGGGGTCTGCCCGGCCACGCTGAAGACATTGTTGGCAATTCGGTAGACGCCGTCCACGTCTCCCATCTGGTAGTCACCCAGCAGATCCACGCTGACAGCCCCGGGGTTCGTCCCCAGATTGTTCACGAAGATCTGGTTTGTCTGCAGCGACATCTCGGTCAGGTCAGTGGACGAGGTATTCGAGAACACGAAGGCCATCTGATCGGTGGCCGCCCGCATATCGAAGCTGTTGCCTTCTGCCAGGATTCGAGCCGGTCCATTCCAGTCCATATAGATGCCATCATCCAGCAGCGGACGGGCATCGAACGGAGCGACCGTGCCGGGATCCGTCGAGTCGTTGGCTTCGATCCGGTTATTGAAGAATTGAGCCCGAATGGCTGCTCCGGATGCACCAGCGGTCTGGCGAATACGAATCACGTCGTGCTGATTGGAGGTAAAGTCTGATCGCTCAACAAGCACTTCGAACGGTCGTGCAGATCGATCATAGGAATTCACCACCTTGACATCGTCCAGCGCTACCGTGTACTCGGAATAAATCGTGTCATAGCCAACCGCAGTATCGTCACCGTTATTATCAAACACGGTGTCCTGAACCTGCAGACCCATCAGGTCGACAGCGTGAATCCCACGAATATCCGAATCATTGACAAGCGAGAACTGCATCAGGAAGAACTGTTCGTCGCGGTCATTGACCACATTCACGTTCCCTGACGGATCAAGATACGATTCCGTATTCTCGATACGCACACCAAATTCGTTGTCCGTCAGGATCATTTCGCGAATCTGGACCTGTCCGGCATTTGAGAGATAGATGCCGGCCGCATCATTGTTATCCAGTCCGTCACCCTTGGCACCTGAAATCGTGCCGCCGTTGCCCGCAACTGTGGTATTGGCCGTTGGACGAATGATGAATGACCGGCCTTCCGCTTTGTTGGTTTCCACAAGGCGAATACCGTAGTCCGGAGCGTCACTGCTGTTGACCTGCTCCAGCGTCATGTCGATACCGCTGTTTTCGATATCCACGGCTGTTTCATCCGTGGTGGTGATCAGACCGTCTGAAGCTCGAATCAGCCGGTTATCCAGACCGAAGAAGCCGGTACCGGCCTGCGACGTCACACTCATGTCAGTAAAGTTGACAAGCCCCGTGTTGTTGCGAACATCGATACCCGCACCACCACCCGGATTGCCGGTGGCATCCACGACGACCGCTTCACCGAAGGACACTGTGCCGCTGTTGCCGTCAACAGAGATTGCCGCACTTCCCGATATCAGCTCGTTGTTAACCTGTGTCAGGCGGCGCGGTGTTCCTGTACCGAACTCAATCGTGCCACTGCTTCCGGTAACCTGCACACCCTCTGCCAGCCGATTCGTAACGCGGGTTTCACCTTCAAACTTTACGTTTCCGCTGTTGGAACTGACTGCAACCGATGCCAGGTCCGTACCATTGACGGTTGTGACACCAAGCGTTCGCACCAGGCTGCCCGCGGCATTATTTGAAATCAGAATACCATTGCCTTCTGTGCGTTCCGGTGAACCGGCCGCGATTGCTGTGGCAGTAATATCGATGGTGTCAGAAAACTCGATCGAACTGCCCGCCAGGTTGTTGGAAATCAGAATGCCGGCCTCAGTTCCGGCACCCAGATGATCAGTCAGAGTGACATCCTTCGTGAAGCGGACGGCACCTGAGGAATTTGCGATCTCAATGCCACCCGCGTTGCGATTGGTGATGTCCACCGGAGAATTGAACGTGGCTGAACCGGTCAGACCGTCAATCAGAATACCCTGCTGACTGGCTGCGTCAATTGTCAGGGCTGCAACCTGCGGGCTGGTGTTGATGAACGAATAACTGCCCGCACTGTTCAGAATCTGCAATCCACTGACAGCCGCATTCGTCGACACCAGATTGTCGATGACTGCGGTGCCACCCGTGTTATTGCGAATGACGACACCCTCACCGCCAACGTCCGTGATGGAAGAACGGTTCATAGTGAACTGGCCACCAATCATGTTCTCGACAATCAGCGCTTCATTGCCTGATGTGTTGCTCATCGAGCCGAACAGCAGGTTGTCGGTCGAGGTAAACGTTACGAGGCCGTTGCCGCCTGATACCAGCATCAGTGGGCCGGATGCTGTGGCCGATGACTGCAGTGTCGTATTCGAAATCGCCGTGTAACCTTTGGTATTTGCCAGAACAATGGCCGATTCACCCGCACCACTGATCTTCACGTCGTTGACGATCGTGTTTTCAGCACCATTGCTGAAAATCCCCCGCACTGTGGGATTGGTGATTGTGAAACCGGAAAACTGCGAATCATCCGCCAGCCGCACGGCCGTTCCGATCGAACCATTCAGGTCCGGACGGGCCAGATTAGGAGCCGCAGCAAACGTAGGCGACTTCGGCAGTTCAACCTGCAACAACTGACCAGCAGCCCTGACTGTCACGAAGTTCTGTGTGGACCGGCCTGCTGTCAGCTCGCCTTCACCAATCAACTGCTGTCCTGGCAGCAGATTGACGATGTTTTCAGGACCAGCACTGAAACTGCTGCCTGCATGCACGTAGACCAGATCGGTCCCGGCACCCAGACCCTGCTGCAGCAGACGATAAGGGTCGTTCACGGTACCGAGGAACGGACCGCCAACATCGTTACTGTTCACGTGAGCAATCGACAATGGCAGACCAGTCGTCGGGTCCAGAGCCAGCTGGCCGGGGGCATCCTGAGAAGTGACCAGCGTCACCACGTTCAGATTACGACGCACTGGTTCGCGGAACCGCTGAATCGCCGAACGCTTCAGATGCTCCTGACTTCTGAAGCCCCCGAAATGCACGGCCGCCGTGAATGACACGGTCGTGTCAAACTGATTGTCATTGGTCAGCTTCAGACCCAGCTCAACCATCTCGCGAATGTCGGCCTGCAGACGAGTCGACCAGCCACCAAAGCTCTGAGCTGTATTGCCGTCGTAATAATAACCCCCGCCAAAGGCTCGCAGATCTATCCGCTCTGCGAAGTCACCAGGCAGCAGAATACCGGCTTCAGTATCAAACCCCTGCAGGCCTTCAGAAAACGCATCCACTCGAGTAAACGTCAGGTTGCTGCCCGTGAATGCTGAGCTGCCCGGCTTGACTGTCTGACTGGTCAACGCAAACGAATCACCAAAGGTCTGGTAATAGTTCCCACGCAGCTCCCACGCATGCGCCAATACTTCCGCACCAACCCCCCACTGATTCAGATACGTCCCGCTCAGATGATCCCGATCATAATATCCGTTCCCGCCCAGGACCACGTCCCAGTCTTCCAGGTAGTAGCGATAGCCGCTGCCGAACGACCAGACCAGACCACCTTCATTGGCCCGCCCCAGACGCGTGTCACCGAAAATCAGACTGTTGCCCGCACTGAAATACGGCGACAGACCAATAAAGGAAATCGAATCGTTGCGGCCTACCGTGTCGCCGGCCACATGGCCACCGCGAAACTGCAGCCCATAACCGTCCCGGTTCAGCCCCGTGGCTTCCGATGCACCACCCGAGGGCTGAGCCCCGGAGTACAGAGCACCGTCCTGGGAATACGCTGACACAGGCCCAAGCGCCAGCGACATCAGGGCTGCTGCTCGGGTGAGTTTCTTCAGCCAGCGATTGGAGTTCTGAACGATCTTCATGACGTTCCTCAAACCAGGATCGTGACTCACAGGCATTCATTGCCTGTGTCGTCGGACTGTCAGGGCTCTTCCAGTACTGACGCAGCCTTTAACAGCATCCGCCAGCCGGCCTCTGCTCCGCGCAACAGGTGCACGCAGACCATCCGCCTCGAAAGAGAGGACGCTTTTGTAATGACGCCCGGGAACACCAGCAACACGGACTACACCCCACAACACTCGAAAAATTCTGCGGCCACCATGGGGCCGGACGGCATTCTGCGGAATCGGCAGACACGCCCGCAGGACCCGGCAACTTCCGCCGTTTATGCCCCGACACTCAGAATCCCGCCGAACCCACAGAAGGGTTCTTATGTACACCTGACAGCATTCCATGGTGGAAATCGGCGGCGTGGTTGTTGATTGGCGACAAATGCAGCGTTGTTGCTGCACGCCCGAGTGCGCGGGCTGATCACCTGCTTAAAAAGCCCGCAAAATGCCAGGAAAAACGGTGTTTTACGGGCCTGAGCTGCATATGAAGCGGTAGTCGCGGGAGGTGTGCGGCGATTTTCGGGCTTGGCTTGCGCAGGCATTTCCGAGGAAATTGCCTGTCTGCCAGCGTGTTATCGAAACCTTTTCCGATTCCGAAGGTTTCTGAGTTTTGGGTCCTGGAAACTTACGGTTTCAGCGAATTAGGGACCGGAAGTGTGCTGATCAGCCGTTTTTTATGGGATTTGCAAATGCTGAAAGCTCGTTATCTGCTGCTGACACTGACTCTGGTCTTCAGCTTCGGGACGCCCTCTATCGCACAGGCTCAAAGCGACGAGCCTGCCAGCCCGTTGCAGTTGATCCAGGAAGGCAAGCGCCCGCTGTTGACGATCACGTTCTCGGGCGCCGACCGATTTATGTCGAAATCGAAGTACATCTTTGAGGCTTCAGAGCATACTGAAGTTTTCGGGATGATTGAAACGTTCATGAAAGAGTCCATGAACGATCTGGAGGGCTTCAACCGGGGCAAGCCGTTCGGCATCATGGGTTATCTGCCAGTGGCTTTTCCTCCATTGCCTGAGTTTGTGGCCTTTGTGCCGGTGGACTCTGTAGAAGCGGCCACCAAGCTGGTCGAGAAGGCTCCGGTTGTGATCAGCAAGGGTTCCGAGGAGGGTCGCTATGAGGTGATTGGCCCGAATCGGACATTTCCGGTGTTGATGCGTGACGGTTATGCGTTCATTCCTCTGGGGAATACCCCGGATGCCAAGATCCTTGAGCGTGAGTTTCCCGATCCGGCGGACCTGCTGGCCGGGCAGGCTCAGGAGTTTGACGCTGCTGTGCGTCTGGATGTGGAATCCATCCCAGCCGCCACTCGCACCCTGCTGTATGGTCTGATCAACAGCGGCATTTCGACTCAGCTGCAGCAGCGGGACGGAGAAGCGGAGGGCGCCTACCGGATTCGCAGAACTGAGGGTGAGCGAGGTCTGGCGGCTTTGAAGATGCTGTTCATGGACTGCCAGAAGATCACGTTTGGCGTGAACATTTCCGAAGATGAGCAGGCTGTGAATCTTGATATGGTGATTGATGCCATCAAGGGATCGCAGATGCTGAAAGAGATGTTCAGCTCGACGGAACGTCCCAGCTACTTTATTCCGCTGCTGGATGAGAACGCCGCGGTTTCCGTTTCGATTTCCTCGCTCATGGCGGATCGTGAGAAGGAAGCTTATGGCGAGATGATGGAAGGCTTCCGCATGGAAGTGGCTCGGCTGATTGAAGAGAACAAGCTGGGGCCGGTGCCTGACGAAAACAGTCCGATTGGACAGGCGATGACCGCCATCCAGAAGACTCTGCAGGAAGGTCACATGGACATTTTCGCTCAGTTTTACCGCGATTCTGCGGGTAAGCTGGCGATTGTGTGGGCAGGTCGTGTGCAGGATGGTGAAGCGATCAATTCGGGAGCGATGGATGTCCTGACTCGTCTGAAAGACATTGAAGAAGTGCAGAGCATGGGCGAGCTGCAGATCAATGCGGGCGAGCATCACGGCGTGATGCTGCATCGACTGACCTTTGCCGCACAGCCTCCGGAAGCCGTGGCCGTGTTCGGCGACAATGTGGGGATGACGATGGGGATGGGGTCCACAGCGATCTGGGGTGTGATTGGTGGTGAAGAATCGCTGGCCACGCTGAAGAGCGTTATGGACAAGCTGGAAGAAGCGCAGGCGACTGCAGCTGATCAGCGAACACCGCCCAACTTCCGCGTGATCATCAACGTGAATCAACTGGTGGAAATGGCCGAGATTGCTCGCGAAGTCAGCATGACGCGACGTAGCGAGCGTGAAGCTCAGGCTGGTGCTGAAGCCGCGATTGCTCAGACCGCCAAAGACGCTCCGGTAGCCGGTGCTGGTGCTGGTGCAAGTGCTGCTCCGGCCGCTCCTGCTCCGGGAACCGGCGGGGCTGGTGCAGCACCCGGTGGTCCGGGGGCTGGTCGAGGCTTTGGGCGTGGCGGTGCTGGTCGTGGTCGCGGCGGATTCCAGCCCAGCCCGGCACAGGCTGCTGCAATGCAGCGTCGTGCTGAGCAGGGTCGGCAGATTGCCCTTGAAACTCTGAAGGAAGGCGATGATCGCATCGAAATTGATTCACGACTGACCGAAACCGGGGCTCGACTGCGAGTGCGTCTGGAGCAGGGGTTTGTGAAACTGTTCGGTCGACTGGTAGCGAACGGGATTTCGGGTGGTGAAGCAGAAGAAGCTCCACAGGCAACCCCGGCCCCCGTGCAGTAGTTGCCGGCTCGTTGAACAAGCTGAATTCGGGCGGAACGCTTTGCGTTCCGCCTTTTTTTTGCTCTGCACGAACTGCTGAACGCGGTGTTTTGGTCAGTAGTCAGTAGTCAGTAGTCAGTAGTCAGTAGTCAGTGATCAGTGGTCAGTGGTCAGTGGTCAGTAAACGCCAAAGTTCCCCTTGGGAGGGCGAGGCTCCTGCCGAGCCTGAGAGAGTTGTCCGTGTTCCGTTGTCGTTGTTCGCCGACAACCGTAGCCCGAGCATTCCTGCTCGGCCCCGTCCATAAACAACACTGGGGATTTCAAGGCTGACGAGGATTACGTGCCCGGGCTGAAGCCCAGACTACGACTTTTGTCCCTATCATCATTCCTGCCCGGCCGCCCTTTGCCCGTCGCTCTGCCATTCCGTGGGCTGAACACCTCTCAGCAAAGACGAGCCTCAGCCTCGTCACCGAGCTGGTGCTCGGTGGTTGTAGCATGGGCTTCAGCCCGTGTCGTCCGCCGCGTTCAAGGCCCCCCCGAGGCGAGCCGTCAGCGTAAGCTACCGTGTGTTGTTGTTGGACGTCACCGAGCTGGTGCTCGGTGGTCCCAAGGAAGTTCCCCCTGGGAGGGCGAGGGTGGCGAGGGCGGCTTCGCGGTGGA
>CAXBSH010000120.1:0-13722 GCA_963977705.1 uncultured Planctomycetaceae bacterium | reverse complement strand
GTGGTGGCTGGCGTCCGTTGGCGACCGCGGCAGATGACGGCGCTGACAGTCTGGCGAACAGTGGCACGATAACCAGTCTGGTGTTCCGTGGTGGCGCAGATGACGATGTGCTGATCACTTCCGGCACTGGTATTACCGGCCTGAATTTCTCTGGAGACGATGGTTTCGATTATCTGAAGAATACAGGCAGTATTACCGGCCTGACCTTCGGCGGTGGTGCAGACGACGACATCCTGGAAAATGTGGGCAGCATTCTGGGGACGCTGAATTTCGGTGGCGACGATGGGGTGGATATTCTGACGAACACCGGGACTATTGGGACTCTGGTATTCTCGGGTGGAGCTGATGATGACATTTTCGTGAACAACGGCTCCAGCAATGTGACGCTCAGCTTTGGCGGTGATGACGATATTCTGTTGTCCGGTGCAGGCACCGTGGGAACGCTTGTGTTCGGGGGTGATTCCGGAGCCGACATTTTTGCCAATCTGGGAACGATTACCTCGCTGACCTTCAACGGTGGTGCGGACGACGATGTATTTGTCAATGTTGGTTCATCCACGTCGCTGAATTTCGGTGGTGACGATGATGTGCTGTTGTCCAATTCCGGAACAGTTGGCAGCATTGGAACTCTGAATTTCGGTGGTGACGACGGTGCGGATATCCTGAGGAACTTTGGCTCACTGGGAACTCTGATATTCAGTGGTGGTGCAGATGATGACATACTGCAGAATGCGGTCGGTGCCACACTGACCAGCCTGTCGTTCGGTGGTGACGACGGTATTGACACGCTGTGGAATCAGGGGACTGTCACAACGCTGACATTTGGCGGTGGTGCGGATGATGACATTCTGCTGAACAGTGCTGGCGGGACGATCAGTTCCCTGAACTTCAGCGGTGATGACGGCAGCGACCTGCTGAATAATGTGGGAACGGTTGGGACGCTGACATTCGGTGGTGGTGCCGATGATGACATTCTGGCTAATACCGGATCCATCACAGGGTCGCTCAATTTTGGTGGTGACGACGGCGCCGATCTGCTGCGGAATACCGGCACCATTGCGGGGTTGACCTTTGGTGGCGGTGCTGATGACGACATCCTGCTGAATTCCGGCACTGGCACAATTGCAACGCTGGGGTTTGGCGGTGATGACGGTATTGATACGCTGCAGAATTCCGGTACTGTGACGACGCTGAACTTTGGTGGTGGTGCGGATGGCGATATCTTCATCAATCTCAGCGGTGCATCTGTCGGGACGATGTTCTTCGGCGGTGGCTATGAAGCAGATGGAAGTGGTGGCTGGCGTCCATTGGCGACGGCGGCAGATGACGGCGCTGACAGTCTGGCGAACAGTGGCACGATAACCAGTCTGGTGTTTCGTGGTGGGGCAGACGACGATGTGCTGCTGAACGCTGCAGGCGGGCTGATTACCACTTTGAAGTTTGGTGGCGATGATGGGGCCGACCTGCTGCGGAATCTGGGCACGGCAACGAATCTGACCTTCGGTGGTGGTGCCGATGACGATATTCTCGTCAATACCGGGACCGTGGCCGGTTCGCTGGTGTTTGGTGGTGATCAGCAGTTTGATGCTGCTGGAAATCTGCAGCCA
The DNA here is from genome assembly GCA_963977705.1 of uncultured Planctomycetaceae bacterium. GTDB lineage: Bacteria > Planctomycetota > Planctomycetia > Planctomycetales > Planctomycetaceae > SXXK01. The sequence continues at coordinate 12,115 of CAXBSH010000120.1, read as the reverse complement.
ATCGGCAAGCTCAGTGATGATGGTGCGGATACACTGGCGAATTACGGAACGGTGGGTTCGATAGTCTTTGGTGGCGGAGCCGACGACGACATTCTGTTGAATTCGGGCACGGGATCCGTCACCGGCAGCCTGAGCTTTGCCGGGGATTCGGGAGACGACGTTTTCCGGAATGAAGGGCTTGCGGGTTCGCTGGTCTTCACTGGTGGTGCGGATGATGACGTTCTGGTCAATCTCAGTGCCGGTATTGGAACGATCAATTTCAGTGGCGACACGGGGAATGACATTCTGCTGAATCAAGGTAGTGGTGTTGGTACTCTGACCTTCACAGGCGGTGCTGACGACGACCTGTTGCTGAACACCGCGTCTACTCTGACCACGCTGACATTCAGCGGTGGTGCCGACGACGACGTTCTGCAGAATTCCGGTGGATCCATAACAACCCTGACGTTTACCGGTGACAGCGGAGCCGACATTCTGCGGAATACGGGTTCCGGAATCACCAGTCTTGTGTTTGGTGGTGGTGCCGATGACGACATCCTGTCCAGTACGGGGACAAATATCGGTAGCCTCGTTTTTGGCGGAGACATTGATGCGGGGACCGGACTGCCGATCGCCGGCACGAACTACGGCAATGATCGATTGATACTCAGCGGCAGTGGTACCGGTGCCGGAACATCCACAGTGCTGTTCCAGGGGGATGATGGTGCCGATGCCTTCCTGAACTCGGCCACTGGGTTTGTCACTATCACTTTTAATGGCGGTGCCGATGATGACGTCTTTCAGAACACGGCCAGTTCGATTGGTGGCATTACCTTCAATGGTGGTGCGGACGATGACGTGCTGCAGAATTCTGGGGCGTCGCTGACCAGTCTGGTGTTCGGTGGCGATTCAGGTGCCGATGTTCTTTACAACACTGGCGCCACAGTCTCAGGACTTGTGTTCACAGGCGGTGCGGACGATGACGTGTTTTATAACACCGGGGCTGGTCTGAGTGGTGCCATCTTCACCGGCGGCGCAGATGACGACGTACTTGTGAACAGCGGTGCCGATGTCAGCGGGTTGGTGTTTACAGGTGGCGCGGATGATGACGTGCTGCAGAATTCCGGCACCGGACTGCTGGATCTTGTCTTTTCCGGAGATGCGGGCAATGATCGTTTCTGGAACCGATCGGCTGCAGTCAACGCCTCGAATCTGTCGTTCACTGGGGCTGATGGCGACGACCTGTTTCTGAATGATGCGGGTGGAGCAGCGGGCCTGACGTTCACCGGCGGCGCTGACGATGACGCCTTCCAGAACGCCGGTGTGAATATTTCAGGACTTGTTTTTGAGGGTGGTGCTGATGATGACGTGTTTGTGAACACGTCGGCGGGATCGATTCTGGATCTGCGATTTGGCGGTGGTGCTGACGACGATATTCTGCAGAACTCAGGGGGTATTACGACACTCCTGATCGGCGGCGGTGCCGACAGTGATACGCTGGCGAATTGGGGTCGTGTCACGTCGCTGGAGTTCATGGGTGACGGTCAGTTCGACAGCAACGGCGATCTGCAGCAGATTTCGAATGCTGCTGACGATGGCGTGGATACGCTGGTGAACTACGGGACGGTGCAGTCACTTACCTTCGGTGGTGGCGCCGATGATGACGTGCTGGTGAACAACGGAAAGGTCACAACTCTGACATTTAACGGAGGTGCGGACGACGACACACTGCAGAACAATGACGTCGTGTCTGCTCTGATATTCAATGGCGGGGCCGATGACGACGTGCTGATTGCGAATGCGGATGGTGTCGGAAGCATCCTGTTCAACGGTGACGATGGCGTGGATTCGCTGATCAACAACGGCGATGCATTTGCGTCGTTGACGTTTAATGGCGGTGCTGGTGCCGACGTGCTGCGAGTGCACGGTACAGGCCTCGGCAGTATCATCTTCAATGGTGGATCTGATGCAGCGGCAGATACCTTCAACTACAGTGGTACAGGTGCGACTGGCAGTGGCGTGACGTTTGCGGGCGGCGCCGGTAACGATCTGCTGGCATGGCGGGGATCCGCGGATACGCTCAGCTTTACCGGGGGCGCCGGAGATGACAGCTGTATCATCGTTGGCAGTGGCACGCTGTCTCTGGACGGTGGTGATGGCAACGACACGGTGTACTTCCAGGCCGATCTGCAGGCGACTGTGACGGTTGTTGAGGGTGGCGGAGGCAGCAGTGATACCAGCAGTGATACGTTGAATTTCAGCTCATACACGGGGTCTGCTCTGAATCTGGATCTGCGTTCGACAGCTGCACAGGCTCAGTCGTCGAAGTTCAGCCTGACGCTCAGCAACGGGCTGGGGTTGGAGAACGTTGTGGGGACTGCGGGGGCTGACACCATTTACGGAAATGCCCGGAATAATCGGATCGACGGTGCCGAGTACTCGGTGGGCTATGGGACGGCCACTGGGGGAACTCGCGGGCAGACTCAGTGGGTACTGCTGAATTTTGATACTCGCACAGATCTGGCAGCGGGCGAGCATGAGTACACGGCTGCGGAGCGTGAGGCAATTCGTGCGCGGGTGCAGGCGGTCTATCGGGGTCCGGACTCTGGCAGCCCGTGGTTTGATGTGCAGGTTGTTCTGGCGGCCGCCAGCATACCATCGGGTGTATCGGAATATGTGACGATCTTCTTCAACGACACCCCGGCGTTCGGACGACCGGGTGGGCTTGCCAGTGAAATTGACCCGGGCAATCTGAGCTTTGGCGGGACTGCTGTAGTCCAGGTGAATGGACTGCTGGGTGGAGTGATCACGGCGGATGATACAGGTGGTGAAGGTGGAGATGCCGACGCTTACAAGGGCTACCAGCCCGGTTTTGGTGACGAGCAGATCGGGGCTTCCAAACCGGATGCAACCAGTGAAAACTTTGTGCTGTTGTCTGCAAAAATCGCAGCACACGAACTGGCGCACCTGATGGGGCTGCGGCATCAGGACAGCTTTGGTCCGATCGGATTCGGAGTTCATGATCCTCCGGGAGTTAACGGGTACAATCCGCAGTTTCCTGGACCGGCCGGTGGTGTCGAGACCTTTGACCATCTGCTGGGGACGGGAGCGTCCGTTGGGTCTGATCGCTTTAATGATTTGCGGAATCTGTTCTTTGGTGAGCGTGAGGCGATCAAACTGGCGTTGTCTGTCAGCGATCACTCGCAGACATTCGCCACGGAATCCTCCTCCGCTCACGGCACCTATCTGACGGCACAGGCACTGGCTCTGACTACAGTAGCTGTACCGAACACGCTGAGTACCGGACTGAATGAGAATAAGTCGATCTACGTGCAGATGAAGTCTGTGGTCGGCGCGATTGCGGTCGATTCCGGAACCGGAAAATCTCAGAACGACTGGTACAGTTTCAATGGATCTGCAGGCGATGTGGTTAACCTGGATTTGTACAGCAATTCCCTGACACGTTATGGCACTGCAGCCGACAACTACATCGATTCAATTGTACGGGTCTGGTATGTGCAGGGTGGCGTACTGACGGAGGTGCCCTGGTTTACCTCGACAGCGGTGAATGATGACATTTTTGAGCCGACCGACAGTTCGATTCTGGATCTGCTGCTGCCGGTGACAGGAACGTATTATGTCGAGGTTGATACGTTCAAGCGGGATCCTTCAAGTGCCCTGTTTGATGCCTCGAACCCCAGCAGCCCGCTGAATCCGTCGAATCCCAATAATCTGCTGCGTCCGGGCTACGAGGATCTGCTGAAACGCTTCCTTGATACTCGCGACGATACCGACATCGGCCAGTATCAGCTGGTGCTTTCTCGCTTTACGAAGTCGAATGAAAGCGATGGCACGGACACGATTCGCGGTTATGGCGGTGTGGACCAGATCAATGCCGGATCGGGGGATGACTATTCGCTGGTGGTGACAGTGGGCAGCGCTGGAAGCTCAACCGAGGGTGCGGCCTTCAGTCGTTCGATCAGTGTGACGGACCGTGCGGCAACCAGCTGGGCGGGTAGCACTGTGAATTATGGGGACGGCAGTGGTAATCAATCATTGACGGTGGCAGCTGCTGGGACAGCAACGCTGTCGCATACGTGGACTGACAACGGTACGTATACTGTGACCGTAACGATCGTCGATGATATCGGGCAGTCGAAGACGGAAACCTTCAACGTGACGGTCTCCAATGTGAATCCGGTACTACTGACGCTGACTGGCGAGTCGAATCCGATTGAGGGCACGACGCATACCTATTCGTTTACAGCCTCGGACATCGGAGCCGACACTTTCAGTCTGTTCAGCGTATCCGGTGGCAGTTTCGGAACGATCTCGAATTTCACTGTGAACAGCAACACGGGAGCGGGCAGTTTCAAGGTGACATTCGGAACGGGCGCCAGCACTGTGATCAGCCTGAAACTGCAGGACGACGATGGCGGGGTCAGCAATCAGCTGACTCTGACTGCCACGATTCAGCTGCTGAATAATGCTCCGACGAATATCAGTCTGTCCCCGGCGTCGGTTTCGGAAAATGTTGCCAGCGGAACTGTCGTTGGGACTCTCAGCAGTACGGACCCGGATGGTGATGCTGTATTTACGTATTCTCTGGTCGCGGGAGCGGGTTCAGCGGATAACGCCTTATTCAGCATCAGTGGCGGTCAGTTGCGGACTGCGGCGGTATTTGATTACGAGCAGTCGGCGACTCGTTCTGTTCGAATTCGTACGACGGATGCCGGGGGACTGAGTTTTGATAAGGCGTTTACGGTCACGATCACGGATGTGCTGGATGAAACGGCGCCTGTCAGCACACTGGCGTCCCTGGCGGTGAATGCAACGACTGTGAATCTGACGATTTCGGCCTCCGGGTCTGATCCTGGGGCGAATGCCAGCGGCGTGAAGGAGTTTGAGCTGTATTATTCGACGGGTTCCGGCTATTCGCTGTTTGCGACTGTGCCTGCGGCCAGTCCGTCCACGGCGTTTACGGCACTGCCGAATAAGACTTATTGGTTCTATAGTCGTGCGGTTGACAATGCGGGGAATCGCGAAGCGAAAAGCACTTCGGACACCTACACGACAGTTGGAGATCTCCTGCCTCCCACCAGTGAAGTCAGTTCGCTGAGTTGGAACTCGAGTGGGCAGTTTGAGATGCAGATTATTGGTGCGAAGCCGAGTGGTCGTGTCCTGCAGTATTTTGACGTCTACATGACAATTGACGGAGGTGCTGCAACAAAGGTGGATTCAGTGACCGCTCTACAGACGACACCGGGCCAGTTCTCTGCGGTATCTCGTGTGATTGGCCTTCTGGATGGACAGCAGCATACGTATGGATTTTATACACGAGCAGTGGATGGGACGGGAAATGTGGAAGCGGCGCCTTCGCTGCCCGACAAAACGGCGACGGCGACCTTCGCAGCACCTGGCCTGACTCCGCTTGGAATTCGTGTCCAGGACGGCATGTCACAGCGATCGTGGATTCGCGTGCTGGATATCCGATTCGCAAGTGATCCCTCTTCAGTCAGCGCATCACGTCTGAAGGTTGAGCGACTACCGATAAATGCGGCCAGTATTAATGCAGTTGCCTGGCAAAGTGTCACTGGGTACTCCGTTACTGCGTCTGCCGCTGACAAGTCGCTGAGGCTGGATTTTGGTGCCACTGGATTGGGCGGACTGCGGGAAGCGGGTGATGGGTTCTACCGTGTCAGTATGGATGTGAATGGGAATTCCTCGTTCGCTGATACGCAGGATGCCAGTTTTGAGTTCTTCCGACTCTTTGGAGATGCAAGTGGAAACGGAATAGTCAATGCGGATGATGCAGCCTTGGTACTGCGAGAAGTTGGTAAGACCGGTCCTGGATGGAACGGGGATGTTGATGGCTCAGGGCGTGTCGATAGTGTTGACCGTTCCCATGTGAATCGGCTGCTGGGTCGTAAGATCATGGATTGGATGTTTTCCTGGTTGGATGCATAGTTGCCCCCGTGGAACGTAGGGCTCCTTTCAGCTTCCCGCCATGTGTTTGATTGGTCGTCAATGTGAGAGATTTGCAGAAAATCAGCATCTCGAACGCTGTCTGAATGATCGCGAATTTCGGCAAATTCCTCATTTTTGGCATTTTTTGAAGTGTTTGGCAGATTTCAGAGCTTGAGGTTAAGAAATCTGGCGGGGTAGAATCCCTGGGTTGGCCTTCCGGATCAGGTCTCCGCATTGGGGACGACATTTTCGTGCAGAAGTAGAGGTCGCAGCATGGCGTCGTCTGATTCAGGTGTCAAAACGGGTTCCGACCGTCCGGGGGCAGCCGCAGGGCTGCAGACTCTGGTTGCTGATTCGGTGTCACAGCCGGTGACCGATGCGGGGGCCACTTTGGTAGCTGCCGCCCACGAGACGCTGGCTGAAACGCCTGTGTCCGGGCAGCCGCGTTTGGCTGGTGCGGATGTCACGGTACTGGCACAGCCTGCTGCAGCCGTTGCAGATGCTGGTCAGACTGTGCAGAAAACCATGGTGGATCCGGTGCTCGCCGGACAGCCGATCGCCGTGGATCCGCAGGCCACGCTTGTGCCGCAGGTCGCTGCGGCGATGGCAAATCCCGGCGATACGCTGGTCGGTGGTCCGCCAGAGCTGGAAGACTATATCGAGACACTCAACGACGGTGGCTCGCAGGGCGGCATGAAAGAGACCGGTGCCGCCGGTAAAGTGATTGGTGATTATGAAATTCTGCAGGAACTTGGTCGTGGCGGGATGGGTGTTGTCTACAAGGCTCGCCACCGCATTCTGAAGCGGACAGTCGCGCTGAAAATGATTCTGGCTGGAACGCACAGCAGCGGGCCTGCCCTGCAGCGATTCCTGGCCGAGGCCCGCGCTGTAGCCCATCTGCAGCATCCCGGTATTGTGCAGATCTTTGACATGGGGCAGCAGGATGGGCTGCCGTGGTTTTCGCTGGAATTCGTGGATGGCAGTGACCTGCAGAAACAACTGGATGGAAAGCCTCGTGAGGCCCGTTCCGCTGCACTGCTTGTCGAGACGGTGTGCCGTGCCATGCAGTATGCGCACGACAACGGGATTCTGCATCGGGACCTGAAGCCGGCCAACATTCTGATGGACTCGGCCGGCAATCCCAAGGTCACAGACTTCGGGCTGGCGAAGGAAGTGGACGGGGAAGCCTCCACGGCAACTCGTGATGGCACCATCATGGGCAGTCCCAGCTATATGCCGCCTGAGCAGGCACGTGGTCAGATTTCGGCCGTGACGGCCAAATCGGATCAATATTCGATGGGTGCTGTTCTGTATCAGATGCTGACAGCGCGTCCACCGTTCATCACTGATCGCCCGTTGGAAACGGTCATGCAGGTGATCAACAACGAACCTGTGGCCCCGCGTCAGTTGCAGCCTGGAATTCCGGTCGACCTTGAAACGATCTGCCTGAAGGCACTGCAGAAGGACCCGGTCGCGCGGTATGAAAACTGTGGGGCCATGGCAGACGATCTGCGTCGATTCCTGAACGGGGAACCCATTCTGGCTCGACCGATCAGCCGTGTGCAGCGGGCCTACCGCTGGTGTCGTCGCAATCCGCGGATTGCGGTCCCATCGGGACTGGCTGGGCTGTTCATTTTCCTGACAGCACTCATTTCCTCCTGGGCGTGGGCTGTAACTTCAGCGCAGGCTCTGCAGATCGCTGATGAAAAGAAGAACGTTGAAGAGCAGCGGGATGAGGCCGGTCGTCAGCGGGACGAGGCGGAACGTCAGCGAGTGATCGCTAACCAGCAGAAGGCAAAGGCCGAAGAAAATGAACTCCTGGCGCAGAAACAGGCCAATCTGGCGCTCAAGAACATCCAGTTTGTGCTGACAGAGACGGATACAAAGCTGAAAGAGCAGCCGGGGATGAGCGAAGTCCGTATCGCCATTCTGGACGCCGTCTCGAAGGAGTGGGACAAGCTGGACATTGAGATGACCGGTGGCGTGCGAGGCGAAGCGATACCGACGCTGATGGCTCTGCGTCAGCAGATGGGGCTGGCGTTTTTCGAACTGGACAAACTGGCTGAGGCGGACCGGGAATTTCAGCGGCTTTATGACATGAGTGCCGAGCGGATCGCGCTCAAGGGACGAACCGATGCGGCTCGCAGTAACCGAGCCCGAATTGCCCTCGTCTGGACTCCTGTGAAAAAACGGCTGACTTCTGAGCCAGCGGCAGCAATGACACTGTTGAATGAATCTGAGGCACTGGCTCGCGAATGTCTGTCGGATCCACATCCATTGCCCGGCAGCCCCTCAAAAGAAGAGCTGCAGGAACTGCTGTCGGCAGTGCTGCAGAACAAGGCAGTGGAAAACCTGCATCAAGGGCAGTTGATTGAAGGCGAGAAGAACTTTGCCGAGGCATTGCAGTTGATTGCTGCCGTTCTGCAGACGGTTCGATCAGCACCGGATTTCGCAAAGCTCAGTGAGAATGAGAAGGATGCACTGACTGCGGCAAGGCAGATCAATCACGACAAATTAGCGCTCGGGCTCGCTTATGTCCGACTGCGTCTGGGGCGGACCGAGGAATCACTGGTGTTATACGATCAGGCGATTGCCGGTCGCCGTGAGATTTTTCAGCGCCGCAGTGGCATGTTGCCACTGAAACTGGAGCTGGGGGGGCACCTGGGGAATTATGGTCAGTCCCTGATCTGGCTGGGGCAGCTTGATAAGGCTGCTCCGATGATTCGCGAGTCACTGCAGTTGCTGGATGAGGTCCACGCTGCAGATCCGCAGAAGGCGGACTACAAACGGCAGCTGTCAGTGGCTTTGTACCGCATGGCAACACTGCGGGAGCTGCAGGGTGAAGCAGCTGAAGCGACCAGTCTGCAGGAACGTTGTCGGGTAATGCGACAGGAACTGGTTGATGCATCGAATGACGAAAAGAACCAGATTAATCTGATGCTGATCAATGCTCGGTGTGGCCTCGTAGAGCCGGCTCGCCGGCTGATTGATGAGCTTGGGGCACTACCAGCGAAGAATGGCGAGCTGCAGCTTGAGCGGGCTCGTGCGTTGTCTCAGCTGTCTGTTCGAGCTGCGGAAGCGGATCGTGCAGGGCTGATTGAGCAGGCTCTGACGGCCCTGGAGCGAGCTGTCAGCGAGGGCTATGGGGATGCGTTTCGAGTGAAGTCTGAGCCTGATCTGCTGCCACTGCGGAATGAAGCCCGTTTTTCGCAGGTTCTGGCCGCGTTGGCTGGAAAACCTTGATTCTGATCCCTAGGCTGTGTGTCAGTTCTGTCGGCTGACCTGGGTGGCGGGGTGTTTTGCTGCTGCCATTCCAACCGGATCGATTGTGCCGGTTACGTCAGCGGGGTTCTGTTTGTCAGTGTTTCCAGGGTAGAAAAGCACTGGCCGAACGGGAAATCCGGGGCAGGATTGACAATTCTGGGTTGGAATTCTGGACTTTGCAGCGCTTTGGGGGCGGGGACTGCGGATGTCAACGGGTGTAAAAAGCTGGATTTCGCAAGCATTGCTATCCGCCGTGTGGTGTCTTTGGCAGGCGACTTGTTCGGCTGATCTGGTGCTGGAAGTCAGTGATGTCTCGATCCCCTACGGTGGCACAGGCTTCGTGGATGTGTTCGTGTATTCGAATGCAACGCCAGGTGATTTCCTGGCGGCTTGGGATATGACTTTCGAGATTATCGGACCCGTAACAAACGGTAGCCTTGATTTTGACTCGACGCAGGATATCTCCGGGATCGCATCACCGGTCCCGTATGTGTTTTACGGAAATTCGGGTTCGTATGGAACCTCCAGTCCGGCTAATAATCCACCGAACCCTGACCTCATGTTCAGCGACTTCACTGGTGATAGTTCCGATGTCTCTTTGGTTCACAATAACAGGTACCTCCTGGCAAGGATCTCATTAGTCCACTCCGCTACGCGCGGATCTTTGGCGATTGGTGATCAGTTCACGGTTTCACTGGTGGATTCAAGTTTTACATACGACTTATTGGGAAGTGTCACGACTACTCCTTATAATCCTACACTGTCCTTCACTGTATTCGTGACTGCCCCAGAGCCTTCAGCCATCGGGGTGCTGCTGCCGGGACTTGGATTGGCGATGTGGCTGCGTCGTCGTCGCCAAAGGATTGCTGGTCAATCGGGCGGTATGGACTGAAAGCGGGCGAATGCGCTATGTGGCCGGACATAGTTGCTCTTCAGCGTCCTGCAGACGCCGCGCAGGTCTTGTTCTCAGACAAACTGGCCACTGCGCACCTTGCGTTGTCGCAAACGGTAATACGTGGCGTCGACAACTGCATTTAGCCTCACGTGGGGCGGCTTTTTGCTGACGTGCAGTGCTGTTGGCTATTGGTAGCCGGCCACTGGTTGCAGGCCGGTTGTGCTGGGGCGGGCGCTGCGGCTATCAGCCACGTCTGACTGGCACTGACACGGCGAGTGAGCGGCTGTAACCGACAAGAGCGCGCAATAAAAGACAGCGCGGCAAGGTCCCCTCAAAGCTCCTAGCTTTCCTCACCGCGCTGTCAGTTTTGTTGGAGTGTCTGACGGCATCCGGAGCTATTGGCTCTCGAATTCGCTCGACTCCAAGAACATAGGTCAGGGGAATTCCCCGTCAAAAATATTCTGGAAGGATTTCGGTGTTTGGGCGAAATGGCTCAAGTTGCCGGTCTGGGGGTGTTTCTGCGGTGTTGCAACCAGCGGAACAGTCCGGTTGCAGCGATTGGGCAATCAGGGGATGCTCTGGCTGCTCTGTCGATTGTGTCGCCATATCGCTTTATGGTCCGCAGCATCCGTACGACAGTTACAGTCCATTCCTGCAGTTGCCCGGCTTTTTGAACCGATGGTCACAGGAGATTGCGTGGCGGGCGGGGTATTCAGGAGTTGTTGAGGCGGAAGATGCAACGGATTGCTGCAGCGGATGCGTTTCTGGACGGGCTGGCCGCTCAACTGCTGGCCCGCACTACCGACATGGGCGCCCCGAATGCTGCTCCCCTGCCCTGCACCGAAACGGTCATCGCATTGACTCGGGATCTGCAGGACCTGCTGTTTCCCGGCATTCGACGTCGCCTTTCCAGTGGTAATCCGTGTCATGTCGCGTCCTGTGTGGAACGGCTGAATGCGATCGCAGGGACACTGAGTCAGCAGGTTGTGCTTGCGCTGCAGCACGTGCGGCATGCGACTCTGCGTCTGCATGCGGAGCCGTCGGCCTTGCAGCAGGAAGCCGATCAGCTGGTGCAGCGGTTCCTGTTGCGTCTGCCGGAACTGCACGCGCTGCTGATGTCAGATGTGCAGGCTGCCTTCGAAAAGGACCCGGCCGCTAAAACTCGGGACGAAATCGTGCTGTGTTATCCGGGGATTCACGCGATCAGCGTATATCGCCTGGCCCATGAGCTGCTGGTGCTGGGAGCCCCCTATCTGCCGCGGATCATGACTGAGTGGGCTCATCGGGAAACCGGTATCGACATTCATCCTGGGGCGGAAATCGGCGCAGCGTTTTTCATCGATCACGGCACAGGGGTGGTGATCGGGGAGACCTGCCGCATTGGCGAAGGTGTCACTCTGTATCAGGGTGTAACACTGGGAGCGTGGTCCTTTCCTCGCGATGAAGATGGTCAGTTGATTCGTGGTGCTCGTCGCCATCCGACTCTGGAAGACCGCGTGACGGTGTACAGCAACGCGACAATTCTTGGTGGGACAACGGTGGTCGGAGCCGGTTCGCAGATTGGGTCCAGTGTTTCGCTGAACCGCAGTGTGCCACCGAATACCATCGTCACGATTGAACGCCCGTCGCTGAAGTTTCGCGAAGCCGCCTGAAGCTGTTTCGCACCGTCTGGCAAGCCGTGTGGCCGTAGCCCACGGGTATTGTCGTGCTGCTGTCCCCGAGCTGGGGCTCGGTGGTCGTAGCGAAGTTTCCCTTGGGAGGGCGAGGCTCCTGCCGAGCCGAAGTCAATTGCCAGTGTTCAGTTGCCGTTGTTCGCCGACAACCGTAGACCGGGCATTCCTGCCCGGCAGCCTTGTGCCCACACAAAGCCGCAGCGCACGTTGGCCCGTTGCTCTACCATTCCGTGGGTTGATAACCACTAGGCGAAAAACGCCTCGACATCGTCACCGAGTTGGTGCTCGGTGGTCGTAGCATGGGCTTCAGCCCGTGTCGTCCACAGCGTTCAAGCCC
>CAXBSH010000119.1:0-13734 GCA_963977705.1 uncultured Planctomycetaceae bacterium | reverse complement strand
CTTGGCACGGTTCTGTGGCGACCGGCAAGATTCGGCAGTAACCGCCGGAGCGAGTTTGTGTAGTACGCAGAGGCATTCCTGCCCGGCCACCCTTTACCCCGTACAAAACCGCTTAGCGACATACGGTTTCCCTGGCGTGGCCTTTCTCTGTCCTGATGCCCACGGGGCAAAAAGGTGCATCGAAAATGTCCCCGAGCTGGTGCTCGGTGGTCCCAGGGTGGTCCCAAGGCGTTCCCAGGGTGCGAGCCGTTAGCGTCAGCTGACGGGTGCTGGTTGCGACTACGCTGAAACGTCACCGAGCTGGTGCTCGGTGGGCCCAGGGGGCAAGCCGTGGTCAGTGTTCAGCTGACGTCTGGCTTCGTGGCAGCACGATTCGGGATGTCCCACTGGAAGCTCGCTGGACACGCACCTGCACGGGGATCGCGTCCTTCATGCGTTCCACGTGAGTAATGATGCCGACGCGTCGTCCCTGAGACTGCAGGTGGCCGAGCGCATTCATGGCTGTTTCCAGCGTCTCTTCATCGAGGCTGCCGAAACCCTCGTCAATGAACAGTGATTCAATGCGGACTCGATTGGATGTCAGTGACGCCAATCCCAGTGCAAGGGCCAGTGACGCAAGGAAGGTCTCGCCACCGGACAGCGAATGCACGGAGCGTCGTTCGTCACCCAGATGCTGATCCACAATGACCAGATTCAATGATTCCCCCAGCCGTTCAAGGCGATATCTGGAGGAAAATTCACGCAGCTGCACGTTGGCGTGCTGCAGCAGCAGATCCAGAGTAATGCGCTGAGCCAGCAGGTTGAATTTCTTGCCATCTGCTGCCCCGATCAGGTCATTCAGCTGCTGCCAGGGGCGAGCAGCGACCTCTTTTTCCTGAAGCTCGGTGCAGATCGCAGCATTTTCGGTCCTGCGATTGTTGTCCTCTCGCTGGCGGTAACCCAGTTCACTGGCCTGATCCTGCAGTGCCTGCAGCTGTTCATGCAGTACCTGCAGCCGCTGCTGAAGTTCTTCCAGTGTCAGAGCAGGCGGATCAGCGGTGCGATGCTGCTGCAGCAGTTCGAGGGCAGCCTGCCACCGTTCACGGCAGCGAGTTTCGGTATCCTGCAGGTCCTGCAGTCGCTTCCGTTCGGCCTGCAGATCCGCATGTGGGATTGCCAGTGTCTCACGCAGCTGTGTCTGATCCAGTGGCTGCTCATGCTGCTGCTGGAATGTCTGCAGCCATTCAGCCAGGTTCCCCTCGGCAGTTGTGACCTCGTGGTTAGCCTGCGTCAGGGCAGACTCAGCGTTCCGGGCATTTGTCGTGGCTACCGTGCACTGGTCGTTCGTCTCCTGACACTGTGACTCTACCGCTTTCAGCCGGCGGGAAGACTCCTCGGCACCAGCCTTCAGCTCCTGGCGCACAGCTTCGACCGTTTTTCCTCCCAACAATCCGGCACGTTGCTGCTGCAGCGTGTTCAGAGAGCGTTCGATCTTCTGCAGAGTCTGCGCACGCTGGTTGGTCCGCTCTGTCGCTTCTCTGACTGCCTGCTGCAGTCCAGGCAGTTTGCCGCGTTCCACTTCCAGCCGACGATCACAGCTTTGAATGTCCCCACTCAGTTGCTCGATCTGTGACCATGCCTCCTGCAGTCGAGTCTTGAAGGCGTCAGGAGCAGCCTGGAATTCTGCGGCACCCTCAGGCAGCTGCTGCCACAGCGGCTGCAGCCGTTCTTCCTGCTGTTGCAGTGCCTGCTGCAACTGATCACATTGCCGCAGCGCGCTGGTGATCTGGCCGGCCAGTTCACTGATGCGGTTGCTTTTCCCGCTGGCTTCATCAGTCAGCTTGCGGATCCCTTCCGCGAGCTTTGTATCATCAGCGATAAGGTCCTGAAGACGTTGCTGCAGGTCACGAATGCGAGTCTTGCGTTCATTCAACAGCTCTGTCTGATGCTCAATCCGCTGCAACTGGTCAGTGATCGCGTTGTGCCGCTGCTCGTCAGTGACTTCCAGAATCTGAGCAGCGTACGGATCTGCGTGGAACTGCTGCAGCAGCTGTTCAGCCTCCTGGACTTTCATCCGCAGCGGTTGCTGATCATTCTGCAGCTGCTGACACTGTTTACGCAGTCCGTCAATGCTTCCCTGCAGGCGAGCCTTGTCTGTTTTTAATTGCTGCAAGGCTTCTACGAGTTGCTGATGTTTTCGTTGGGCCTCCTGCAACGCTGTCTGCTGAATCCCGGGAGGCTCTGCGTGCCACGGGTGCTCCACAGCGCCACAAACCGGGCAGGGATGATCTGCCTGCAGGGCGGCCCGCAGACGCTCGGCGTGGTCATCCAGTGCGTTGCGAAGGAACTCTTCTGCCAGACCGGCTGCCTCTGCCTGTTTCTCAGCCTCCGGCAGCTGGCTGTCCACGTTGTCCAGCGTGCTGATCTGCTGTTGCAGCGATTGATTCTGATCATTGAAACGTGCAACTGCGGTTCGCAGTGCTTCCTGTCTTTCATGCAGCGTCTGCAGGCTGCTGCGCAGTCCGGTCAGGCTGTTATTCTGTGATGACAGTGCGGTCAGTTGGTTGTACAGGCTGTCCGGCTCAAGTTGCTGCAATTCGTCAGCAATCTGTTCCTGCTGGACTGCCAGCGATTTTCGCTGCTGTTGTTGCTGTTCCTGATCAGCCTGCAGTTGCTGGAACTCTGCTTCCAGCGTGGACTTTTTTTCCTGCAGTGCAAGGACATCAGAGCGTGCCTTTGAGAGAGAGCTGTCGGCATCGCGCAGCGCATCAAGGTGCTGCAACCACAATGTTCCCTGTGCGGCCAGCGGTTGCAGACGATCGTACTGCTGCAGCCTGTCCGCATGGCCCTGACGTTGCTCGGTCTGGTTTTGAATCTCCGCCTGGCAATTTTCGAGCGCTGTGTCGTGACGTTGCTGGTCAACTTTCGCCTGCTGCAGCTCAGTCGTCGCCACATATTGAGTTCTACTGTCCGTGGCAATCTGTTGATCGAGTTCTGCAGCAGCAAGGCACTCGGGTTCAAGTGCAGCGTGTGCGTTCCGCAGCTGGGTGTCGGCCTGTTGTTCCTGCAGCAACGTCTGTTCCGCAGCTGTCTGCCTGGTTCGTGCCGTTTCAGCGGCAGCTGTTGCGTCTGTGAAAGCTGCTGTGGCCTGGTTACGCCGAGACGTGGCACCATCCAGTTGCTGGACCAGACCCCGCGCCTCACGCTGAATCTGCTCGCGGATCGCCAGCTGATGTCGCGCGGTTGCTGCCTGCTGATTCAGTGCTGTGGCTTCCTGCAGGCTGTTCGATGCACGTTCGTCGTCAGCCTGTAAATCCGTCAGCCGCTGATACCAGGTACGCTGCGTTTCCCATAGCTTTTTCTGTTCGTTTGCGCTGCGAAGCTCTGCGTTGATCGCATGCCACTGCTGGTCCAGGTCTGCTCGGTCAGCATCCGACAGGGGGACGTGCCCCTGCAGACGCATCTGCAGGGTCTTAAGGTCGTCGTTCAGTTGTTTTGTGCGTTCATAGACGGCCTTTGAGACAGCTCGAAAAAGTTCCGTACCGGTGAGGGCTTCCAGAATGGCAGCTCGTTCCTCATCTTTTGATTTGAGAAAGGCAGAGAACTCATTCTGTGCCAACAGAACAGCGCGAGTGAATTGATCGAAAGTCAGGCCCACACGTTCGAGGATGGCAGCCAGAACTTCGGTCTTCTTTCCACCCGTCTGCAGCTGTTCGTCCTGTCCATCCTGCAGATTACCGCGATAGAGCGCCATCGTGGACTGCTGCAACTGACCGTCAGCTTTATTGCGAGCTCGTCGGACTTTCCATTGAGCCGTCCAGGTCTGCCCATCAACTCCGACAAACGCCACTTCGGCCATTCCAGCGGCGGCTCCGCGACGCAGTAGTCCGCGAGTATCCTGCTGGCTCAGCTGATTGACTTCTTCACCTCGACTGGGTGCCAGTTTCAATCGTGGCGTGTCGTCGTACAAGGCCAGACACATGGCGTCCAGCAGTGTACTTTTGCCGGAACCTGTAGGGCCGATAATAGCGAACAGACCCGCGGAGCGCAGTGGTTCTCTGGTAAAGTCCACACTGTGGCGACCACTGAGAGAGGCGAGATTTTCGAGAGTAATCCGCAGAATTCTCATACTGACAACTCCTCCTGCTGCAGAATTTCATGCAGGGCCTGCAGCAGTTCTGCTGGAGGATCCGCTGCATACAACCGCTGATACTCGCGAGTCAGAACATTGGCAGGTGTGAGCACGCTGAGGTCCGCTGTGGGTGCGGCGTCTGTTTCCGGCGAATCGGCCGCCTGCTGTTCGACCGCTGTCTGTGACTGAATCGGGCACAGCCGAACACTGCAGTGCTGCAGCGCCTGTTCAATCTGCTGGCGACGGGTGGGGTCGGGGCCGGTCGCCAGCACATTGATTCGCAGAAATGGCTGTCGTTCGAGCGGCAGGGCCGGCAGGTTTCGCAGTGACTCAAGCTGCTGCAGCACCTGCGGCAACGGTGCAAATCCACGTTCCGGAACTGTCAGCAGGGGAATCGTTCGCGGCACAGTCAATGACTGAGTTGATTGCAGCTGGCCCTCAGAAAATTCCAGCAGCAGCACCTGATGCTGATACGCGGATTCAGTAAATGACAAAGGAATCGGGCTGCCGCTGTAGCGAATTCGTCCCTGTTCAAATGACTGTGCTCGATGCAGATGTCCCAGTGCGACGTACGCCAGATCCGCGGGGAATGTATCAAGACCGATGGCTTCCGCATGCCCCACAATCAACCGTCGTTCAGATTCAGTGGTTTCCTGCCCACCCAGCAGATGACAATGACCGATGGCGATCAGAGCAGACTGCGGTGCTGTGGAGTCCTTCAGCTGTCGAGCAGCGGCCGTCGCCTGATGGTAGGCTTCACGAATTCCAGCCAGCCATGGATCGTCCGCAGCCACCTGCGGCACGTCAGCCGGACGCAGGAACGGCATCGCGATCACAATGCCCTCGGTACTGCCGGAATCACCCATCAGCGGGACCAGCAGACGAGGCAGATCCAGTTCTGTACCATCTGCATTCAATGGCGTGCCAAGAATTCGAATGTCGAAGGTTTCCAGTAACCGCGCCGGAGCCTCCAGACGTGATCCGGCATCATGATTACCGGCCGTCACTACCAGTTGCAGTTCCGGTTGCTGGGCACGAGCCCGAGCGAGAAACGAATAGAACAGTTTCTGAGCTGTGGCCGGGGGATGAATGGTGTCGAACACATCGCCCGCCAGCAGCAGTGCGTGCGGGCGGTGCTGCTGCAGCTGCTGCAACAGCCAGTCCAGAAATGCCGCATGCTCAGTGTCACGGGAAAAACCATGAAACGACTGGCCAAGATGCCAGTCTGCGGTGTGCAGAATCTTCAGCATTGGAGCCTGCTTCGAAAGAGTTGAGTGGCAGTCAGACGCGGCTGGTCAGAGCAATTCAGACCGCTCTCAGCGCTGATCGACGGCTGCGTCGTTCGCCATATGGATCGTATTGTGAATGCGTCCCTGAACCGGGCCACCGTCCCTTGCTCGCAGATCAAAACTGACCTCCATACCCCACGTCGGCTGCAATTCCGGGATCTTCAGGCTGAGCGTCAATCCGTCGGCAGACAGAGTGGCGTTCGATACGGCCCACGGTCGCTCGTTGAAGTGCTTCGAGCCATAACCGGCCGTGCGTTTCAGATCCCACGCTTTGATCCGCACAGCAGCAGCACTGACAGTGGCGGGATCCAGAGGTTCGCTGAATTTCATTTCGAGGCCACCCGGGACGACATGCATTCCCAGCGGCAGATGCAGCGGCTTCTGCTGCAGCCGCAGTCGGTAGAGGCCGCCGGGGTGAGTTGCACTGCCGGCCCACGCAAACATGCCGCAAACGTACAACTGACCGTCCGCCGGATTGAAGCGACCACGCATGACACCCGTCGGGAATGCCGGCATCGGCAGCTCAATCATGCCACCCTGCCGCTGCCCCGCCACCTGCTCGTGCAGCACCAGAAAAACTTTTCCATAACCATATGACAGATTCAGCAGCGCTCCCTGTAATGGTCCCCAGCGGTCACTGTCAACCCACAGCAATTCACCCGGTGATCGGTCAAACTCGTTCGTGATCCAGCACAATGGCGGCTCCATGGCACTGTCCGAGGCATCCGTCACATCGTGATAACCCAGCATGTTGCCATAAAACTTTGGTTGGCCGTCGTGCACCGGCTGGACCCAGTTGATGCGATTCTTCGGATTCCAGAATCCCTCCTGATCCGTGACCACAAATGACCCGTCCGGATTCAGACAGACTCCATTCGCCGCACGAAAACCAACGGCCAGAATCTCTGTGCGGGAACCATCCGGAGTGACTTTCAGCAGCGTGCCATGCTGCGGCACAACGGCAGGCAGCGCGTGCCGACCCGACTTGGCATAATAAAAGTTGCCAGCCGCATCGGTCTGTAACCCCATCGCAAACTCATGAAAATGTTCCGTCACCTGATGGTCGCTGTTCAGACACTCCACAAAGTCCGCTTCACCGTCGGCATTCAGGTCACGCAGCACGGCCAGCTGGTCGCGACACGTCAGATAGACCGTCTCATTGATGATCTTCAGGCCCAGTGGCTGATACAGG
Source organism: uncultured Planctomycetaceae bacterium (assembly GCA_963977705.1). GTDB lineage: Bacteria > Planctomycetota > Planctomycetia > Planctomycetales > Planctomycetaceae > SXXK01. The sequence goes on along the minus strand of CAXBSH010000119.1, from coordinate 7,142 downwards.
CCACTGGCAATGCGCTGCCATGTCAGCTGCGGGCCGTCCGGCAGACCACTGACGATCCAGACGTCACCGTCCCACGTACACACAGCCATCCGACCGTCATGAAAGAAATCCAGTCCCGTCAGACGCATCTGAGCGAGCCACGGATTGGATTCGGGGGGCGTGAGCGAGTCCTGTGCAAATGGTCCGGAATCGGTGATGGTCTGTACCGCCGTGGTAAGTCTTTGTGGCCAGCGCGCGGGACCACCGGCTGTCAGGCTGTGCAGATCCGCATCCATCGCCAGCTGCCCGGGGACTGGCTGCAGCTGCGGACTGTCCGTTTCCGACAGCCACAGGGAAAATCGCAGAGGCTGATCACCCGCAGGAATTCGCAGGATCAGACGTTCTTCCACAGCCTGAAACTGCAGGCCCGGAAGCACCGGCGCAATGCCGGCAAAGATCGGCGGAGCCGGGCGCGATTGCGGTTCGCCACGGTGCACCCGCAGCGGCGCGACTCGCCCGGCTGCTTCCACCAGCTCCCCGCCCACAGCACCGGCCGGATTCCAGCGTGCCACAAGACCAGCGGCATCCGCCAGTCGTTCCGGAGTCGCCAGTTCGTCCGCTAATGCGCGCTGGAAAAAGCTGACCGACTGCAGCTCACCGGTCAGGAAGGATTCCGGCTGCGGAAAGTTGCCAGCCGTGAAGCCGATGCGAACCACGGCATCCTCGGGTTGTGCAGGAGCAGCCAGTTCACCAGCGGCATCCGGCTTTCCATCAATCCACAACTGCAGACGCCGGGTTTCGCGAGTCCAGACGGCCGCCACGTCGTGCCACTGACCGTCATTTACGCGACGACGGGACTGCACGGCCCCCACCCAGCCAATGTCATAGACCAGCCTTCCATCCCGAATGAACAGTGACTGGCCATTGGGCGTCCACTGCGGCGTCGGTCGGGCAAGAGCAAACAACGTTCCATTGCCAGCGGTCCGTACACGGGCCGTGATCGTAAAGTCTGCTTTCGTCAGATCAAACGACTGTGCATCAGCAGACTCAAGCCACGTGCTGCCATCGAATGTAATGGGAGTGGCCTGAGCCGTTGAACTGGTGGGCAGGGGCGGTGCACCAAAGCGGACCGCCGCGCTGTCGATATCACTACCGTTCAACGCTTCCGTCACACCCCGCGGTGACCGTGCTGCGGTTGAGAGTACAGCCTGAGGCAGCTCAGCCACCTGCAGCAGCAGGTCCTGACGACGTGGTCCGATGTTGAAAGTTCTGAGGAAGGCTGGTTGCGCACCGTACTGGTCCGTTCGCAGACCCGGCAGTTCCAGAATGTCTGTGCCACCAACGTCATAACTGAGGATGACGTGCTGGTCGTAAAGATACTGGCCATGGAATCGACCCCAGTTGCGAGGCAGCGGGCCGTAACGCCGATCGTCGCGGCCGGTCACCCGTTGATCATCAGCGAAACTGCCCGTCTGCGGGCTGGCCCAGCCAGGCCCGTCAGCATTGCCGGCCAGCAAAAGCCCGCTGATGGTGGGATGAATCTGGTGTTCCCCGTTAAACTGAATTCCACGCCAGTCAATAAAATTCCGTTCGGAATCCTGCTTTTCCGGAGCACTCCACGCTGCCGCCATCCGCAGCGTATCCGTATCAAACAGCATCCAGTGTCGGCCGCGAGCAATTCCACCGGCGCCTGCATCAAGACGCACAGCAAGGCCCTTCTGGGCAATGTTGTGGCGGGCCGTCGGAACTTCCAGCGAATGTGTCAGCGACGGGCCGTAGTCCATGGCGTTCCACGGCTGAATGGTGCTGGGGGCCGGTCCACGCGAATCACCCTGCGGAAGTCCTGCCAGCCACGCATCGGTGACCTCAGTATACTGTGCTGGATTGAACGGCCGCACCAGTGTCTGCCGGATGTAGTGAATCACATCATACTTCTGCGACGGCACCATCCATGTCTGAGCCGCCATCAGTCCGAAGCCGCGAGTCAGTGTCTGGTACATCGTGAAGGGATCACTGCCACTGCGAAACCGACCCTCAGCGAACCGCAGCGAGGTCGGTAAGGAGCCCGGCTGATCCTTTGTGCCATGGCAGTTCATGCAGACGCGGCGATAGATAGCTTCGCCTCGCTTGAGAGCCTCGTCATCCAGGTCACGAATGAACCCGGCATGATCGATGGACTGTTCGTATTCCGGGATCTGCAGGGTCAGCAGAGCGGCCGGGGGTTGCAGCTCGCGAGCACGGCGGGCCCCGCCCGTTCGCAGCTCGGACAGATAACGAATCAGATCAAGGAACTGCTGGCGACTGGCCAGCGTGGCAGTCTGGCCGGCGGGCATCAGCGACACCGTCGCCGGTACCAGTTCGTCAATGTCCGACACAGCCAGTGACACGGGCTCGCCACCCCGCGACGCATCGCGGAGCAGCAGATGCTCGGCCGTTCGTTCGGCAACAAGTCCTGACAGCGAGCGCCCATCTGTGAGCACAACCGTTACCGATTCATACCCGCGACGGATGGCCCGCGAAGGCTGCAGAACTGATTCCACAAGCTGCGCATCAGTCGTCTCTGCCGGCAGGCTGGTCAGATCAGGCCCCAGCAGCGAAGCCGTGCCCTGACCCGTCGAATGACAGCGAGAACACAGCGACTGGGGCTGATGAAACAGGATGGCACCGCGGGCGGCGTCACCGGCTCGCAGTGCTTCTGCGGCCAGTTCAGTCGCTGGTACTGCCAGCAGCTGCTGTTCCAGCGACTGTGCAGCCACAGTGCTGCACAGCACTGGAATCGCCAGTACAGACAGCAGCATATTCTGGAGACGGAAGACCGAGGGGACCGCAGCAGCAGGTTTTAAGGCGTTCATATCCGGCCAGAAGTACTCAGAGATTTCCAGAAACGGTAGTGCAGACTGAGGCGAGCCTTGTTCAGGGCTTGCGGACTGTCACAAGGTCATCGCCGGGGTTTTCAGACAGCAGCAGGCTGCGAAAGAAATATTCCTGCGGCTGATCATTGCTGTGCAGCTGCAAACCGATCGGGCTGGCTTTCAGCTGTTCGGGCTGATCCGTGAAGTCAAAGACTTCACGGCCATTGGCAGCAAAGCGAAGCCGTTCGCCTTTCACCAGGATTTCGATCTGATTCCATTGTCCGCGACGTTCCACTTCCGGGCCTGGGCCCACCGGCACAACTCGATTGCGACGATGTGCATCCCAGATACCCCAGTCATGGCAGAACATCAGCAATGGACCACGAAATCCGAAGGCGTTGTTGCCGGCATCCGTGAAACGTTCGCCGAGAGCGGCAACGGCGGAATGCATGGTGGAATGTTTCGGGCTGACTGTCTGCTTCACCTCGAACAGCATGCGAAAACTGCGGTGGCTACCGGCAGTAAACAGATAGGTGCTGCTGGGAACACGATTCTCATTGGCCCCGCGAATCATGCCGTTGACAGCCGACCAGCGAGCTGCATCGCCGGTCCAGCCGGACAGGTCGAGCCCATTGAACATGCTGCGAGCTTTTTCTGAGGCGGGGATCAGGGAGGCGAGGGCCAGTGGTTCGGTGAAGTCGGTATCGGGTTTCACGAGATCAAGTTCGCGAATCCAGATATTGCGATACCGCACGTCGTGGCCTTCGCACTGCAGTTTCAGGCCACCGGGAGTATCGGTGATGCCGCGACCTTCATCGTTGCCACCATCGATGCCCGATCGGGGACCGCCCCAGACCTGATTGACTTCAAAATTGCGATGCACCTTCTGACCGTTGAAGTACATGGTCAGGCGAGCCTTTTCTGTGCGTTTGCCATCCTTGAAGCGGGCTGCGCGGAAGACGATGTCGTAGCTGTTCCAGACGCCGAGGCCGTTGTAGGCGTAGCCCGGCGATTCACTTTCGTTGATGACGGCACCCATGCCATGAGACGTGTAGTCACCGTCCAGCACCTGAATTTCATGGCGGTTCTGCAGATACACTCCGCTGTTACCGCCCGGATTGGCAATCAGAAGTTCCACGTGCAGTCGAAAATCGCGGAACTGTTTTTTGGTGACGATGTCAGCAGCGCCGAATTTTCCGCCGGCCGCCGCCGGATCGTCCGTCTGAATGCAGGTGCCACCGTTGACGGGGTCATCCACGACCTTCCATTTGATGGGCAGAGCTGACGCAAAGCCGGGACCTTCCCAGTAAGTCCACTTTTCGTCCAGCATCTGGCGACTGCCGTCCAGCAGAACTTCAGCACCCTCGATCGGTTTCGCACCGACTCCAACGTCAGCACGGGCCAGCAGGTGGCCGGTGGTCAGGGCAAGCAGCAGCAGGGCAGCCCGCCGAGTTCGCAGGAAAACTTGCATTCGATGTGCTCCAGAATGGGAAGATAACCATGCCGAAGCCTGCATTCTCTCGCTTTTCGGGCGGAAAGGCAAATCAGTTGTCAGTTGTCAGTTGTCAGTTGTCAGTGATCAGTGATCAGTGATCAGTGATCAGTGATCAGTGATCAGTGAAGGGTGTTTGGGGAGGGTGAGGGTCGTGGCGAACCGGAAGTGGTTGGATTGCTGTTACCGAGCTGGTGCTCGGTGGTCCCAGGGGGCGGGCTGGTGTCAGTTGTCAGTTGTCAGTGGTCAGTGAAGGGTGTTTTGGGAGGGTGAGGCTCCTGGCGAACCGGAAGTGGCTGGAATGCTGTAACCGAGCTGGTGCTCGGTGGTCCCAGAGGGTGGGCCGTCGGGTGCAAGCCACTGGGGTGATTTGAGTTTGAGCAGTGGGATATCAGGGGGTGGCTGATTTGTTGGGGGTGATGGCTAGTCCGTCCAGCCATAGCTGCAGGTCAGGGGCGCCCCAGGAATCCACGCACAGGCTGACAGCGCTGATTTTTTCGGGAATCTGGCCATCACGGACCCAGTCTTTGCTGCCCTTGAGTGGAATCTGCAGTCTGCGCCACGCCTCCCGCTGTTCGCTGAATTCCAGTTCGCGCATCAGGTCGCGTCCCTCCGCCGGTTCCAGATAACACCGACTGCCGTCTGTGCCGTGCAGCACCAGAAATGGTCCTCCCTGCCAGCCAGTCACGTCAGAGTTGATGGTCTTCATCCAGACACTGAGATACTGAGCTTCGTCGCCGGGAATTTTCAGTGAGTGGTCCTGTGGCCACGTTAAGGCGACTCGAAAGCCGGCATACGGCGCGATCTTGATCTGCAATGCCTGCTGACCGATCAGTGCGGCGTCCGAAACGGCAGTGAAGCGAGCCTGCGATGTCTGCTGAGTGCTGAGCGTGCGGTCGTGGAAATCCGCGATGCCCCACCCTGCCCCGTTGTGTTCAGTCCCCAGCTCCGTAACAGCCTGAATGACATATACATTCCGCCATGCCAGTTCCACGTGGCCGGCCACCACAACGGTGACTCCGATCCTGTGAAAACCCGGTTCAGCGAACTGGCGCTGGACGGAGGTACCGGAGGTCAGTGCTTCACGATCCACCTGCCATGTGCAGCTTTGAGGATCAGGGAGAGTTGCGGGATTGGTCTTCGTGCTGTGCCTGATCTCGACCGTCCAATCGCCTGACTGTCCGATCTGCAGTACGTCCGGCCCATTGATGGTGACCTGCGGTGGGCTGTCCGCTGATTCCACAGGCAATTCGGTGGAAAGTTCGGTCAGATTGGTGACACCATCTGCCTGAAAGACATCACCAGCTGAGTTATGGCTGCAGGTGTTGTCGGCCAGCGTGATCCAGTCAGCGTACTGAGCGTAGATGCCCCAGCGATTTTCAACCAGCTGATTCTGTTGCAGTACCCAGTGCCATGCGTGCCATTTTTTTCCCTGCGAAGGCTGATCGCCAATGATGGCGATTCCTGCTCCATTGTTACCTGCACAACGATTGGCTCGTGCCAGCGTATGACTGGAGGAGCCGAACATGAAGACGATGCCAGCGTGACCGGAATCCGGCAGATGCGGGGAGTTATGATGCCCTGAGGCAAGTCCGTTGAATGATGCTTCGTTTCCGATCAGGCGAGTCTGATCTGAGCCACCCATCCAGAAGCCATAGCTGCTGTGATTGGCTCGATTAGCGACAAACGTATTGCGTGGTGCCCAGCATTCCACCGCATTGTTGTTGGCATATGAACAGTCATTGCCTTCGAAGTAGTTGTCGGTACTGCACCAGCCATTAAGGACTCGAATAAAGATGCCGTCACCGCCATGAGTGCAGTCATTGTGCAGCATCGAGTTGAAGCAGGATCCGCTTTCGATGAGGACACTGGTGGAGTCACGTGCGTGGACTTCATTGGGAGCAATGCGAATGCCATGACTGAGCACATTGTGTCGTATGGAATTGCGACAGGCGGTCCAGAGTTTCAGGCAGGTATTGGAACAGTGTGAAAAATCGTTATCGACAAGCAGGTTGTCGTCGGAGTTCAGCAGGACGCAGCCATCCCAGACTCGATTCGCGCGGTTTCTGAGCAGGGTTGAGCGGGTGACATGGTCAAGCAGTATGCCACCGCGGCGACCGTTCTCGCCCCAGCCAAAATCCGGGTCATGAAAGTTATCAGAGAAGTTGCAGTTTTCGATGAGCCAGCCGGAGGCATTGCGGACGACAAGTCCGGTTTCCCAGCCGCGTGCATTGATGTTGCGGATCGTCACATTCGAGACACCTTCTGCAAGGATGGCTGTGCCTTTGAAGTTTTTGGCGGCCAGTCCGGAATCGGTGGCAGAGCCGATCAACCACGCTCCCTGCCCATCGATTGTGACTCCGCTTTTGCGAATGATCAAAGCGCCGTAGGTGCGAGCGGGATCCAGTTGAGTATCGGCTGTGATTTCCAGCGGCACATTCTGAGCAGCGGCCAGCGGTGTGAAGAGCAGAAGGCAGACAAGAATGCGAAGCATGGAAGGAATCAGTGGTCAGTGGTCAGTAATCAGTGATCAGTAAGCAGTGATCAGTAATCAGTAAGCAGTGATCAGTGATCAGTGATCAGTGATCAGTGATCAGTGATCAGTTGGCGTGAAGGTCCCTTTGGGAGGGCGAGGCTCCTGCCGAGCCGAGGTTTCGTGGATGAGGGTTACCGAGTTGGTGCTCGGTGGTCGTAGCATGGGCTTCAGCCCGTGTCGTCCACCGCGTTCAGGCCCCACTGGCGAGCTGTTAGGGTAAGCTGACGGGTGTTGTGGTGGTGCTTTTGTGGTCGTGTGTTTTTTTAACCACGGAGGACCGGAG
>CAXBSH010000118.1:0-13739 GCA_963977705.1 uncultured Planctomycetaceae bacterium | reverse complement strand
GATTCCCTGCAGGCCCTGAACACAGGCGGCAAAGCCGGTGCCCCGATCATCCCCGGGAAACCCGATGAAAGTCTCCTGATGGTGGCTGTCCGCCGCACGGACTCAGCCCTGCAGATGCCTCCGGAAGGTAAACTGCCCGCAGAAGCCGTGGCCGCACTGGAACAGTGGATTTCACAGGGTGCTCACCATCCCGATGGCCCCGTGGTCCCGGCACAGCCAACCCTGCCATTTCAACCTCAGCAGGCTCGGCAGTTCTGGGCCTTTCGTCCGCTGCAACCTCCCCAGACTTCCGCACAACCGGACAGTCACCCCATTGATGTACTCACCGCGCGCCTGCTGCAGCAGCAGGGCTTTGTCCGGAATGCACCGGCCGACCGCATCACCCTGATCCGCCGCGCCTCCTTCATGCTCACCGGCCTGCCACCCGCTCCTGAAGAAATTGACGCCTTCCTCGCTGATAACTCCCCCACCGCCTTCGCTCGCGTTGTCGATCGACTGCTGGACAGCCAGCAGTATGGCGAGCACTGGGGACGACACTGGCTGGATGTCGTTCGTTACGCCGACTCCAACGGGCTCGACGAAAACATTGCTCACGGAAACGCCTGGCGCTATCGCAATTACGTCATTCAGTCGTTCCAGCACGACAGACCATTCGACCAGTTCCTCCGCGAGCAGCTGGCCGGTGACCTGATCACCACAGGCGCCTCTGACGAACAGGCCCGCAATGATCGTCTGATTGCCACCGGCTTTCTTTCACTCGGCCCCAAAGTCCTCGCCGAAGGTGACGAAAAGAAACTGATGCTGGACATCATCGACGAACAGCTCGATACCATCGGTCGCTCCATGCTGGGACTGACAATCGGGTGCGCCCGCTGCCACGATCACAAATTCGATCCCCTCACACAGGCCGACTACTACTCACTGGCCGGGATGTTTCAAAGCACAAAGACAATGGAGTCTTTGAAACGCATTGCGAAGTGGCACGAAAACTCCATTGCCACCGTCGCTGACCAGCAGCGACTGGAACAGCACAATGCACAGATTGCGGCGAAGAAGGCCGAAATTGACGCCCTGCTGCAGCAGGCCACCGCTGCCGCCGCAGCCGGACAACCACTCCCGGAAGATCAGCTGCCTCAACAGACTCAACAGCAACTGGCCACACTCCGCACAACTCTGAAGGAACTGGAGGCCACTGTTCCCGAGTTACCGACAGCCATGGGTGTTACCGAATCCGAAGTGACCAATGCTCGCATTATGCCCCGAGGTAACCATCTGGCCCCCGGTCGCATTGTCCCCCGCACCATCCCGGTCGTACTGAATGCCGACAATTCTTTCCAAATCCCCGATGGACGCAGCGGGCGACTGGAATTTGCTGAATGGATGACAGGCCCCACCAACCCGCTCACGCCGCGAGTGCTTGTCAACAGAGTCTGGCGCTGGCATTTCGGTCGCGGACTTGTGGCCACTGCCGACAACTTCGGCCACCAGGCACAGCCACCCATCAACCCCGAACTGCTGGACTGGCTGGCTGCAGATTTCGTCCGCAGTGGCTGGTCACTCAAAGCACTGCATCGACGCATTCTGCTGTCACAGACATGGCAGGCTTCGGCCGATCGCAGCAATCCCGCTGAACAGGCCGATCCGGACAATCACTTCCAGTGGCGCTGGACTGTACAGCGTCTGGAAGCCGAATCCGTCCGCGACTCAATACTGGCCGTCTGCGGCAAACTGGACCGCAGCATGGGACAGTCCATGCTGCACGTCAAGAATCGTGAATTCCTGTTCGACCACACCTCCAAAGACCTGACCTCCTACGATTCCTTCCGTCGTTCGGTCTATCTGCCGGTGATTCGCAATAACCTGTACGATGCCATGTCGCTGTTTGACTGCACGGACGGGACTGTCCCCAATGGTGACCGTGGGGCATCAACAGTGGCATCCCAGGCCCTGTTCCTGATGAACAGTCCACTGGTCATCTCAGCCGCCGAACACCTCGCTCAGGACCTGTGCAGCAGCAGTTCGGATTTCACAGCCCGTGCCGTCCGAATGTCTCGAACTGTACTGGGACGAACACTGCAGCAGGATGAACTGACGGCTCTGCAGCAGGCCGTCGCTCGCCTTGCAGCACAGCTGCAATCCGATGCCACTCCACAGGCGCAGCGTGATGTCGCTGTCTGGACCAGTCTCTGTCAGTCGCTGCTGATGTCCAACGAGTTTCTGTATGTACGCTGAACAGGTGCTGTCATGACGGAATTCGGTTTCAGTCGACGTCGGGCTCTGCAGTCTGCCGCCGTAGGTTTCGGCAGCACCGCCTGCTCAGCTCTGCTGCACGCTGCCGCCGCGGCTGATGCCGGCCACAGCCCGTTTCACTTCCAGCCTCGCGCCAAACGTGTCATCTTCATGTTCATGAAGGGCGGCCCTTCACAGGTCGACACCTTTGACTATAAGCCGAAACTGCAGCAGGATGACGGAAAGACCCTGCCCTTCGCCAAACCTCGAGTCCAGTTCGCTCCCACCGGGAACCTGCTGGGTTCACCCTGGCGGTTTCGGCAGCATGGTGACAGTGGCATCCCTGTCAGTGAACTGTTTCCCAACGTCGCTCGCTGTGTGGATGACATCTGCTTCCTGAATTCCTGCCACGGGACGAATGCGGCTCACGGCGGTGCTGCCCTGAAACTGCATACAGGCAGTGACAACTTCGTGCGTCCCAGTATGGGAGCCTGGGTCAGCTACGGTCTGGGGACCGAGAATCAGAACCTGCCGGCATTTATCACCATCTGCCCCACGCTCGCACACGGCGGACGCAACAACTGGGGATCTGCCTTTCTGCCGGCTCAAAGCCAGGGCATTCCGCTGGGTGTCGCCAGTCAGCCGGCAACAGCCGCGGCGGTTCGCTACATTGCCAATCCCCGCTGGTCCACCGCTGCCCAGCGCACACAACTGGATCTGTTGCGCGAGCTGAATGAAAAACAGCTGCAGCAGAATCCCGCTGAGACAGCACTGGAAGCTCGTATTCAGTCCTACGAACTGGCATTCCGCATGCAGACGGAAATGCCTCGACTGCAGGATCTCTCACAGGAAACTCAGGAAACTCAGGACCTCTACGGACTGCATGACAAAGTCACCGAAAACTTTGCTCGCCAGTGCCTGATGGCCCGCCGGTTTGCTGAAGCCGGAGTCCGCTTTATTCAGGTGACACACAGTGACGCTTTCGTGCAGTGGGATCAGCACGGTGACCTCCGCAAGGGCCACACGAAAAATGCTCTCGAAGTGGACCGCCCGATTGCCGGACTGCTCACAGACCTGAAACAACGCGGTCTGCTGGAAGATACACTCGTTCTGTGGGGTGGTGAATTCGGTCGCACACCCACGGCTCAGGGCACCACAGATGGTCGCGACCATAACCCCGAAGGCTTTACCATGTGGATGGCGGGTGGCGGGGTCCGCGGCGGTACTCGCTATGGAGCCACCGATGAATACGGCTACTACGCAGCAGAAAACCCCATGCATATTCACGATGTGCATGCTACTCTGCTGCACCTGCTGGGCATGGATCACGAACGCCTGACTTACCGTTATGCAGGACGCGATTTTCGACTGACCGATGTGGCCGGCAAAGTCCACCACGCTGTCTTCAGTTAACGCCTGACAGCAACCCGCTTCCAGCACCGAAACTCACGCTTCCATCACAACCGTTCGCTGCCACCGGCCCGCAGATTCGACTGCACCTGGCTCATCCGCTGCAGCGGATCACTGCTCCACCCAGACCCGTCCGCCGGACCCTCGGCCATAATTCGGATCGCCTCCAGTGCATCTTCAGAACGCCCCTCCTGGATCCGCGCATTCAATTGTCTCACGAATTCCTCGATGCTGCGTCGCTGCTGTGCCAGCAGTACTTTGCGAGTCACATAAACGCCCCCGCCACCAAAGATCAGCACCAGCAGGCAAACCGACAGCACGGCCAGCCAGTTTTTCAACCAGCGCACGTTCCACGACTCGGTCACAATCCAGCCGAAAATGATCCACGCAGTCAGCAGCAGCAGCAGAGTGGCGGCAATATACAGCATCGCGGTTCGCCGGAATCAGACGATGGAATCCCTCAATTCAGTCCTGCTTCGGGCATCTTCACCGCAGAGTTGAGAGAATCAGCGGGACGGACTCTGGAAGTCCTCACCGCTGGATGCGAAGATCCGACAGGGCAGTTTACGGGCCACCTCACGGCACCTGCGGACTGCAGCGATTACAACAGAGACAGAGGTTGCAGCAATGAATGCAGGTCTGAATACTCACTGGGAACCTCAGCCCGCTGGCGCTGCGTGGGTCACTCGTACACTCGCCCACTGCAGTTCCGAAAATGCAGTCCTCAGGGACTTCGCCGACCTGCTGCATACGACCACAGGCACCCGGCTGGCCGACTGGGTCGACTATCTGCACGTTCCCACGTCTGCCGGACTGCAGGCAGCCGGCTTTCAATTGGCTGCTGATGGCTGGTACCAGCATCCGGCGGCCCTGCTGCCCCCGGTCTGTGTCTCCGGCCGCAGTATCGTGGCGCTGCGAGTCGATTCCGTCAGCGACTTCGCTGTTGCCTGCAGTCATCGGTTCCCGATCGAAGTCCTCGGACAGGCTGGCGATCTGCTGCGACAGGCATGGATCACCACTGCCGAATCATCCACCGTCAGTTTCGGTGTCATCGAACATCGTGGCTGCAGCATTCGTCGTCCCCCATCGCAGCTGTCAGACCAGCAGAAGCAGCAGATTCACCAGACCGCTGACCAGCTCCGACTGCGAACTCGCGAATTCGACTCTCATGAAGCGGCCTTCAACAGCCTTCAGCAGCTGCTGACATCCGCCATTCAGCTCGTCGGACGCGATGTGACCTGTGACCTGTTTTTTGAAGGTGAACGTGCCTTCTGGCAGGGACGTAACCGCGCGGCCCGAGTGCAGTTCATGCGGCAGGCGGCCCTCGGTATGGGCTGGGGCAACCATGATCACCACACCTATCGCAGCAGCCGCGTCTGCTTCGCCCCCATGATTGCCCTCTTTGAACAGCTCGGATTCACCTGCCGCGAACGATTCTATCCCGGACACAATGCCGGCTGGGGCGCTCAGGTACTTGAACACCCCGTCTGCCCTGTCGTCATCTTCGCGGATGTTGATCTCACAGAAGCTGAACTTGCCGGCGATTTTGCCCATCAGCAGCTGGCCCCCGCCGCAGCCCTCGGAACCATCGGCCTGTGGTGCGGCCTGCATGGCGAAGCACTGTTCGCCGCCGGCATGCACCATCTGGAATGTCAGTTCAGCTTCGACGGCGCGCGACAGCAATTGGCAGAACTGGGTATCAACAGCATGAAACCCTTTACCGACTTCGCGTTCCTGCGACAGTGCTTCACCGAACCGGAACGCTGGGCCGTTCAGGAATCACGACTGCAGAAACTGCTGCATCAGCACCTGATCACTGCCGAACAGGCACAAATATTTCGCACCTCAGGGGCACCCGGTTCGCATCTTGAAATCCTCGAACGAAATGATGGCTATCGAGGCTTCAATCAGACCGGAATCACCGAGATTATACATCGCACCGATCCGCGACGAATCCAGATCTCAAACTGACAACCGCCACCATCTGCTGCCGGACTCACCATGACATTTCGCATCGTTCAGCTGACGGATCTGCACGTGTTCCGCGATCCCGATACTCTGCTGAAAGGAGTAGCCCCCTTTCGTTTTCTGGAACAGGTGATCCATCAGCTGCAACTACTCACACCGCAGCCCGATGCACTGATCATCACCGGTGATCATACCCATGATGAATTGCCGGAAAGCTACACAGCCGTTCGATCCCTGCTGACACCATGGCTCGATCGCCTCTGGCAGGTCCCCGGAAACCACGATGACCGCGCTGTCCTGCGCACAGTCTTCCATGATCGCATCAGTGGCACCGCTGATCAGCTGATTCAGTTTGATTTTGAATCCGCCGGATGGCTGTGCATCGGACTGGATACTCACGTCCCCGGTGCCGTGGCCGGCAGGATCTCAGCCGCACAGGTGGACCAGATTCGCAGCCGGCTGCAGACCAGCTCCGCCAGCCGCTGTGCCTTGTTTATGCATCACCCACCAGTCCTGCTGAACAGCGTCTGGATGGATGCGATTGGCCTTGCTGGTCGGGAACTTCTGGGTGAACTGTGCATCGCCGAACCCCGCATTCAGTTGATCTGCTGCGGACACGTACACCACGAATTTCATGGCCAGCTGGCCACCGCCGCTGTCCGCACAACGCCCTCCACAGGCATCCAGTTCGCACCGGACAGCGATACGCCGAAATTCGTACCCGGCTGTCCCGGGTTTCGCATCATCGACCTCACCCCCGGTGGCTATACCACCGAAATTCAGCGGATCAGCACACCCTCCATACCCATCACAAACTGAACACACCGCGCAGCTACGACACACCACTGAAACGGACCATCACCAGCCCGTCAACAGGCACCCGGTGTCTCGTTCAGCTGCTCATAGCCGCCCTCAGTGATCAGATAATTGTTCTCGACCCGGACGCCACCTACACCCTCCCGATAGCAACCGGGTTCCAGAGTCACGACATCACCCACTCGCAGCTCATCCGTGCTTTCCGAAACCAGTATCGGAGGCTCAGGATGCTCCAGTCCCAGACCATGTCCTGCATGATGCACCAGCGGCCCCATTCCGGCCTGCTCCAGCAGCGACGATGCAGTCTGCCAAAGCTCTCTGCAGGCCGCTCCGGGGCGCAGCAGTCGTGCGGTCGCAGTCAGAGTTTCCCGGCAGGCCTGCAATTGCTCAGAGGCAGCCGACGACACCATTCCCACCGGCAGAGTATTCGTAAAATCACTGCGATACCCGTGCAGGATCACGCTGTAATCCAGAATGAACAGGTCACCCTCCCGCAGGCGGTATTCGGTCGGCAAACCTCCGGCCTTCGGCAGTGTCGCGTGCGTGGCACGAAAGTCACCGTAAACCACACACGGTTCACCTGCCTCCTGCTGAGCTGCTCGCTGCACCTCCAGATACACATCCAGTTCACTCAACCCTGGTGCCATCACTTCAATCGCTCGACGGTGCCCGGCTGCACACGCCCGCATACAGCGTTTCAGCAGCTCCACCTCGTCCGCATCCTTGCTCCGCCGCAAATCACGCAGGACATCACCCAGTGTCCGCGGAGTCTCCTCTTCGTCGGCAGCAAACTGCCACGCCGCATCCTCCGCCACCATCGCCGCACACATCTCAGTCAGACCTTCGGGTTCAATCAAACCCGTGCTGCCGGACCAGTAAGGTCGAGCTTCAGCGATGGCCTGAGTCAGTGCCTCATGCCGACTGACCACCGAACGACGATGCGTGTACCATGGAGTAATCACTTCGTCGTCGACAAAATACGCAGCACCAGCTGACCGTTTTGTGAAATTGTCCGCCAGCAGCACGCACTTCCCGTCACGCTTCAGCAGCAGCAACGCCCTTTGATCTGCCGAAAAACTGAGCGGATTGACTCGAAAACCGCAGAGATACTGCACGTGCCGAGGGTCGCCCACCAGCAGCCACTCAAGCTCTTCCGGAATCTGCGTCCACAAGCGACTGCGACGCTGCCGACAACCCTGCTCCGTTAACATCTGCACGTTTTCCTGCACGATTTTTCACTGTGTTTTCGCCGCTGACCGGCTGCCCCGCACCGAACATAACAGGAAAGTCACACCGTCCGAAGTTTGACCGCCCCGAATTCAGGTGATTTCCAGGTGAATGCTCAGCCGTTCCGCGATATACTCGGTCAACATACGTTCGGTCTCCCCGGACCTCCCGCTCTGTCGCCCACCACCGGTGCCGCATGAAATCCACTCGCTTCCTGACGGTTCTTGCCCTGCTGCTCACGGCCAGCCCACTCGCCGCACAGACCACCGGCTCAACGACCCCAGCCGTGGACTTCAATCGTGATGTACGGCCAATCCTGTCCAATCGCTGCCTCGCCTGCCACGGACCTGACGATGGTCAGCGTGAAGCCGGCCTGCGATTGGACGACCCCACTTCAGCCACCACAAAACTGGAATCCGGACAAACGGCCATCGTGCCCGGTAAGCCCGCCGAAAGCCAGCTGCTGCAGCGGATTCACAGCACCGACAACGATCTCCGCATGCCACCACCGGAATTCGGTCAGCCACTGACCGCTGCCGAACAGCAGATCCTCGAACGCTGGATCGCCGGCGGGGCACAATTCGCCAGACACTGGTCCTACTCGCCACCCCAGCGTCCCGCTGTTCCCCAGCCTGCTCAACAGCACTCAGCCTGGGTCCGCAACCCCATCGACAACTTTGCCCTGCAGACCATGCAGCAGCACGGCCTGCAGCCGCAGGTACAAGCCCCACCACAGCTCCTCCTGCGACGCGTCTTCCTCGACCTGATCGGTCTGCCCCCCACTCCGGCAGAAGCCACCACATGGCTGGCCAGACTCACCCCCGCTGGCTCCACCGGTGAAATCAACGACCAGGCGTGGCAGCAACTCATCGAACACCTGCTGCAACGCCCTGAATACGGCGAATACTGGGCCTGCAAATGGCTCGACCTCGCCCGCTATGCGGACTCTTCCGGCTACGCCGATGACCCCGCTCGCACCATGTGGCCCTACCGCGACTGGGTCATCCGCGCCTTCAACAGCGGAATGCGATTCGATCAGTTCACCGTCGAACAGCTGGCCGGCGACCTGCTGCCGAACCCCACCGAAGATCAACTCATCGCCACGGCCTTCCATCGCAATACCATGACCAATAACGAAGGTGGCACACAGGACGAAGAATTCCGCAACGTCGCCGTGGTTGATCGAGTCAACACAACGATGGCCGTCTGGATGGGCTCAACGTTCAGTTGCGCCCAGTGCCACAACCACAAATACGATCCACTGTCCCAGGAAGAATACTTCAAAGTCTTCGCTGTGCTCAACAATACGGAAGACGCTGACCGCGGTGATGACTCACCCAGACTGCAGTTCTTCACCGAGGCACAGAAACAGCGCCGCACAGAAATCGAACAACGCCAGACCGCGATCCGACAGCTGTACACCGCCGGCACCCCAGCCCTCGATGCATCACAGCAGACCTGGGAAAATTCACTGCAGAAACCCATCGACTGGGCCACACTCACGCCCACACAACTGAACCGCTCCAGCGGTCACCCGGCACAGATTCAACCCGATGGCACCATCTATATTTCCCAGCCAGCAGAGAAAGACGTGTATGTCGTTGATCTGCCACTGACGGCCCTGCGACAGACGTTCGGCGAACAGCCCCTCGCAGCACTGCGACTGCAGACCCAGCCAACGGCCGACCTGCCGGGCGGAGGTGCCGGGCACGGAGGTGGCAATTTCGTCGTCACCGAAGTCCGCGCAGAATGGCTGCCGGACAACAACGCCGCACCCGCCGCTCGCTTCGTACGCATCGCGATTCCAGGCAACTCTCGCATCCTCTCACTGGCAGAAGTTCAGGTCATCTCACAGGGCCTGAACATCGCCTCCAAAGGCAAAGCCTCACAAAGCACCACCGACTTCAACGGACCGGCAGAACTGGCCATCGACGGAAACACAAACGGTGACTTCCTCGCGAAATCTGTTACCCATACAGCCATCTCCGATGCCCCATGGTGGGAAATCGATCTGCAATCGGCCGTCCCCGTCGAAAAAATCATCGTCTGGAATCGCACCGACAATAACCTCCAGTCACGGCTCGCAGATTTCACCATCACTCTGCTGGATGAACAGCGAAAAGAAGTCTCCAGTCGCACCGTCGCCGAAGCGCCGCGACCATCCGTTGAAGTCACCCCAGGAAACAGTCGAACCATCCGGCTCGCTGCAGCCGCCGCAGACTTCTCGCAGGATGGCTTCCTGCCGGAAGAAGTACTCGATGGAAAAACAGAACCGGAAAATGGCTGGGCCGTTGGGGGCGTCACTACCGTCAGCCACGAACTCGTACTGGCACTGGCAGACGCACTGCCTCTGCAGGATGGCGGAATTCTGCGGCTGACTATCGAACACAACTCTCCCTATGCCAGCCATCTGCTGGGCAACTTCCGCCTGCATGCCACCGCAAACACGGCGGCCACAGCACGCACGAAAGTCCCCGCCAGCATCATCACACTGCTCGAAATCCCGGCACCTCAGCGAACTGCCGAACAAACTGCAGAACTCGCCCTCTGGTACCGCACCAACGCTGCACCGGAACTTGCCGCCGAACGCAACGAAATGACTCAGCTGCAGAAGGAACTGATCGTCATGAAGCCGGAAGGCTCCGTGCTGGTCATGCGCGAGCTGCCGGCAGACAAACGCCGGCGCACTCAACTGCAGTACCGCGGCAACTACCTCGATAAAGGACCGGATGTCGATGTCGGAGTTCCTGCGGTCTTCCATCCACTGCAGGCTGCTGAACAGCCCGACCGCCTGCAATTCGCTCGCTGGCTTGTCAGCCGCGACAATCCACTGACAGCGCGAGTCCAGGTGAATCGCCTGTGGGAAGAGCTGTTTGGACGCGGCATCGTGCTCACTTCCGAAGAATTCGGGTCACAGGGCGAACTGCCCACGCACCCCGAACTCCTCGACTGGCTCGCCGTGGAACTCATGGACTCAGGCTGGGATCTGAAAGCCATCCAGCGACTGATCGTCAGCTCGGCGGTCTGGAGACAGTCTTCACAGGTCACACCGGAAGCCGCCCGCATCGATTCCGATAATCGCTGGCTTGCTCGTGGGCCACGAGTTCGTCTGCGTTCTGAAACAGTGCGCGACCAGTCACTCGCTGTCGCCGGTCTGCTCAGCCACAAAATGTATGGCCCCCCCGTGAAACCGCCTCAGCCCAGCCTCGGACTCTCAGCAGCCTTCGGCAGCTCGACGGACTGGCAGACCAGCACCGGTGAAGATCGCTACCGTCGTGCCCTCTACACCACGTGGCGACGCTCCAACCCCTACCCGTCCATGGCCACCTTCGATGCACCCAATCGCGAAGTCTGCACGCTGCGACGCAATCGCACCAATACTCCGCTGCAGGCCCTGGTAACGCTGAATGACCCGGTCTATGTCGAAGCCGCCCAGGCCCTCGCCCGCAATATGCTCGCAATTCCCGGATCAATTGAACAGCAGCTGGCCAGCGGAATGCAGACAGCACTCATTCGATCGGCAACGCCCGCAGAACTGCAGGAACTGAAAGCCCTGTTCGAAGATGCACGCACCAGCTACGCACAGGACCCGGCCGCCGCGATGACCTTCGCTACGGATCCGCTGGGACCACTGCCCGCAGGAATGAAACCGGAAGATGCCGCCGCCATGACTGTGGCTGCTGGTATCATCCTGAACCTTGACGAAATGCTGATGAAACCCTGAGCCCGACTCCACAGGCCCAGGATCAAGCTGCTCACCATTGCCCGGACGCCATTCCGGGCAGTCGGCACCCACAGCTCAACGACAGTGACGGTGATGGTGACGCGAATAACCGCCACCAAACCCGCCACCATAAACCGGTACCGAATAATAGCCAGGCTGATATGACGGATACGAATACACCGGCACACCGTAAACCGGACCACCGTAGAACGGACTGCCAAAGCCCGATTGACCAAAACCACCCAGCGAACCACGACCGTAAGAACCACTGAAACTGCTCGGGCCATTCCCGAAACTGAAGCTGATCCCGAAACCCGATCGGCTGCGAGAACGAGAATGATGATGGTCGTCGTCCGCCTGCGCCCGACCGGATACCGCCAGCAGACTGCCCAGCAGCAGCACCGCCACAAGTACACGCTTCTTGTTCATGACTGATCTCCTTGATTACCTTCGCTCGAGGGAATTCTGTGATGGATGCAGGTCCGGCCGTCATTGACCCCCACACCCACGTCATACCCAGTGCCAAATCCATACCAAACCACCCCTCGCGCCCTCCAGTTCCGCCATAAACCGTTACCCAAAGACACCTTACAGAAAATCGATTTTCCTCGCGCCACGCTGCACACAGCACAACGCGCCATCAAAAAGACAACAAAGTGTCGTCAGTTTCATTCCAGCGTTCGGCAGGGTTCATCGGCGTTCCTTGTAATCCGGCGGACCTCAGTGAGAATGGGGCTGATTGGCTGCATTCCGCCGACCGGAACAATGTCAGCCTGCCTGCAGCCGTTTTCCTCGTCCTCCTCAGGACCCGCGCCCATGTCCGACAAGCACCTCACGGATCTGTCTCACCTGCACTTCTCGACCCAGTGTGTCCACGGGGGGGTGCACAAGGACCAGCAATACAACAGCGTCACCACTCCCATCTACCCGACATCCACTTTCTACTGGAACTCCCTCGAATCGCACTCGGGCTACGACTACACCCGCAGTGGCAACCCGACTCGCAAAGCACTTGAAGAAAGCCTTGCAGCGCTGGAAGGTGGCGCGGGTTGTGTGGCCACATCCACAGGGATGTCTGCCGTACATTGTGCGATGGCCCTGTTTTCCCCCGGTGACCACATCATCGCACCCGCCGATCTGTACGGCGGCACCTTTCGACTGTTTGAACGCTACCTGAAAGAGAAGGGACTCCGGTTCACCTTCGTGGACATGACCAGCCTGCCTCAGGTCACCGCAGCCTTCACACCTGAAACTCGCGGTGTCTGGATCGAAACGCCCAGCAATCCTCTGCTGAAAGTGATTGACATCGCTGCAGTCACGGAGCTGGCTCGTCAGCACAATGCCATCACACTCTGTGACAACACATTTCTGTCGCCGTATCTGCAGCGCCCGATTGACTTCGGAGTCGACATCGTGGTGCATTCCACCACCAAATACATCAACGGTCATTCCGACGTTGTTGGTGGCTGTGTCGTCTCGCGGACCGCAGAGCAGGCGAAGAAGATTGCGTGGACCTGTAATGCCCTGGGATTGTCCTGCGCCCCCTTTGATGCGTGGCTGGTACTGCGAGGCCTGAAAACACTCAGCATCCGCATGGATGCTCAACAGGCCAGTGCACTCAAAATCGCCAGGTTCCTTGAACAGCATCCTCTGATCGAAAAAGTCTACTATCCCGGACTGGAATCCCATCCCCAGCACCAGCTGGCGAAATCTCAGCAGAAGGGCTTCGGGGCCATGCTGGCGTTTGATGTGCGCGATGGTCGCCCCGTGGCTGAACGAGTCTGTATGAAGACGCACCTGTTTGACGTGGCCGAATCACTGGGTGGCATCGAATCACTGATCTCGTTCCCCACCACAATGAGTCATGCATCCATGACCCCCGCAGCCCGCGCCGCAGCAGGAATCACAGAAAAAACAGTGCGAGTCTCTGTGGGACTGGAACACTCCGACGACCTCATCGCCGACCTGCAACAAGCCCTCAACCAGTAAAAATAAACACCGTAGCTCGAGCATTCCTGCTCGGCCCCATCCACTAAAAAACACTGGGGATTGCAAGGGTGCCGAGACCTTCGTGCCCGGGCTAAAGCCCAGACTACGACTTTTGTCCCTCGCGTCAGGAATACCCGGGCTACGTGCTCAGCCCCTCGCCCTCCCAAAGGGGCACTTCACGACCTTTGAAAACGCAAAACCGCGTCACCCCGGGACCACCGAGCACCAGCTCGGTAACGCCAACCCAACAACCCGCGGCTCGGCAGGAGCCTCGCCCTCCCAAAGGGGCACGTCACGATCTTTGAAAACGGAAAACCGCCCACCCCGGGACCACCGAGCACCAGCTCGGTAACGCCAACCCAACAACCCCCAGCTC
>CAXBSH010000117.1:0-13786 GCA_963977705.1 uncultured Planctomycetaceae bacterium | reverse complement strand
GTTCACGGTCAAGGACGGAACCCTGCGGTACAACGATCCCAAGGGCAGCTGGTTGAACAATTTCTCGCTCAGCGCCGGCGTGACCTCGGGCACCTATGGCAGTTCCTACGGCGCGGGCTACGCCTATGGCAGCAGCTTCGGCAGCAGCAGCCAGTCGGCGGGAAGGCTGAGGACGGAACCATCCGGGAGTCTGATGGTATCGGCGTGTGGTCCGGGAGCAGCGATGCGATTGATCATGGGAGGCTGGCGTCCTGCTGGAATGTCTGCCGCCCTCTGTTGGGCAGACGTTACCTGTGGATATCGGCAAGTGCACTGGCGCTGGCCCATACCAGATTCAGAATGATGGGCTGGGTGTTGTGAGTGGGCAAGAGTGTGGATTGATTTGACCGCATCGTTTGCACGGAAAATCAGGAAGTGTGAGTGCATTTGCAGTGGAGGATGGATTTTTCTTCCGCTGGTCGCGAGACTGATGGCGGGTTTCTGTGATTCCTCAAGGGCAGGTTGTGTTCCATGTGGCGGTGTTTCCGGCTGATGCTTTCTGTGCTGTACCTGACCAGCCCGCGTGTTGCCTGCGGGCAGGACGCTGCAGCTCTGTGGAGTGAGCAGGTTCAGCCGTTGTTTGATCAGTACTGTGTGAAGTGCCATGGTCCTCTGGAGCAACACAGTGGGCTGGAACTGGACACTGTGGCTGCTGTCCTGAAGGGCGGCGATGGTGGGGCGGTGGTGGTGCGTGGTCGACCTGCTGAAAGTCGGCTGTTTACGTATCTGGCAGAGGGTTCAGACCCTCACATGCCTCCGGGCAAGCAGCTGACATCGGTGCAGCAGGATTCTGTGCAGCGATGGATTTCGCAGTTGTCACAGGATGGTGCTGAGCGTCCGATGCCGTCTCTGGTGGTGCGCAGTTTCGCTGGTGTGACTGAGGCTGTGGATGTGTGTATTGCCGAGGGCTGGGATGCTCGAGGTGTTACACCGGCCCCACCGGCTGGTGACGACATCTGGTGTCGTCGGGTTTATCTGGATCTGGCCGGACGCATACCGACTGAGGCGGAACTTGAACAGTTTCTGCAGTCGTCGTCGGTAAATCGGCGGGCTGAGCTGGTGGATCGACTGCTGGAATCAGAGCAGTACGCGGTCCGGATGCGGGAATTGTGGGATGTTTTTCTGCTGGGTCGGGCGGGTCGTGAGGGTCGTGAAGATCGTCGTCGGCAGCATGGCTGGTGGAGTTTTCTGGAGGGGGCATTTCGTGAGAACCGGCCATGGAACGAAGTGGTGCGTGCGATACTGACGGGTCGTTCTGAGCGGGCAGAGGATCGGGGAGCATCGTGGTTTCTGTATGAGCGTCGCAACAATCATCAGGCGATTGCGGAGGCTGTGGCGCCTTTGATTTATGGTACTCGCATTGACTGTGCTCAGTGTCATGATCATCCGTTGACTCGCGAAATTCGTCAGGCTCATTACTGGGGTCTGGTGACAGCTTTCAACCGCAGTCGCAACGTGGATGGTGGTGCGGTGGTGGGTGAATCGGCGATTGGTGGGTTTGTGAACTTCACGAATCTGAAGAAGGAATCACAGCCCGCGCTGATGGTGCTGTTGAACGAGCGGGTGGTGTCGGAGGAGCGTCCGGCGGAGGGAGTGAAGGAGCAGGATGCGGACGATCTGTATCAGGATGGTGGTTCAAAGCAGGTGCCGAAGGTATCGCGACGGGAAGCGTTTGCCACGGCGGCTTTGACGGACAATCCTCTGCTGGCTCGCGCGTTTGTCAACCGTCTATGGGCGGTTTTGATGGGGCGTGGACTGGTGCATCCGGTGGA
Organism: uncultured Planctomycetaceae bacterium; assembly: GCA_963977705.1. Lineage (GTDB taxonomy): Bacteria > Planctomycetota > Planctomycetia > Planctomycetales > Planctomycetaceae > SXXK01. The sequence goes on along the minus strand of CAXBSH010000117.1, from coordinate 11,975 downwards.
CGAGATGAATGGTCGTTATCCGGCCAGTCATCCGGAGCTGCTGGACTGGCTGGGGCGAGATTTTGAGCAGCAGGGTTATGACGTGAAGCGGCTGGTTCGCGGGCTGGTGCTCAGTCGCCCGTACGCGTTGAGTGCGGTTGCTGCTGAGGTCCCTAGTGCGGCGTTTGCCGGGGCGGCCGAGCGTCCATTGACGGCTGAGCAGATTGCGAGATCGTGGCGAGTTGTGGCGGGGGTTTCGTGGGAGGATGAGGGTCTGCGTCGGAAGCTGACGGCGGCGATACCGGAAGTGGCGGCGAAGGAGTATTCGGCAACGTGGCAGCAGGCCCAGTTTCTCAGCACGAATGCGGCTCTCGAAGAGCTGCTGCGTGTGGATCAGTCACCGACTGTGAGACGTCTGGTGTCGGAGACTGTGGTGGCTGAGCGAGTGCGGCTGGGATTTCAGCTGGTGTTTGGTCGGTCGCCTGACGAGGAAGAGCAGCAGCGATCGGTGGAGTTTATGGCAGCGCGGGGCGAGGATGTGGCGGGTGCGGTGCGGGATTTTCTATGGGCTCTGGTGACCAGTGCCGAGTTTTTGACGGTGCCTTGATGAGCAGACAGCGTGGTGAGTTTTTGGCTTCCGAGCAGTGTCGTATGGAGGAGCATGCGCTGCATCGGCGGCTGTTTCTGCGTGGTGCTGTTGGCGGGGCGATTGCCGGAGCAGCAAGTTTCACCGGAATATTCTGCAATCAGGTGATTGCGGAGGCTGCGAAACGTGCCCAGAAGCACTGCATTCTGTTGTGGCTCTGTGGTGCTCCCAGTCAGTTCGAAACGTGGGATCCGAAACCGGGGCGTCCCAGTGGTGGCCCTTTTGGAAGCATCGAGACGCGGCTGCCGGGAGTGCATTTTTCGTCATTGATGCCGAAGTGTGCGGAAATTGCGGATCGGCTGAATATTGTTCGCAGCATGAAGACGGCTCAAACAGAGCATTTGCAGGCCATTACTCTGCTGCAGCAGGGCAATCCGGACCGAGCCGGGTTTACTCGACCCACGCTGGGCAGTGCGCTGTCACAGGCTGTTGGTCAGTTGGATACAAAGCTGCCGAATTTCATTTTTATTGATCCGGTTCCGGGTGGGAACGAGTTTGAGAGTTTCAAGGCGGGCAACTGGGCCGGGTGGCTGGGTGCCGAGCATGCTCCGGTCCGCATCGGTGGCGATTATACTCCGTTGCCTCGTCAGTTTTCGGAGGCGATTCCGGAGCATGACCGGGAGACTCGTGAAAGCCTGCGGAAATTTCTGACTGGTCGCTATGAGCGTTCGCGAGACAGTCGAATCGCGCGCAGTCAGAACGCGGCCTTTGAGCGATTGCGGGGCATGACAGCCAGTGCGGAGTTGTTTGATCTGGAGCGTCTGCCGGCGGGTGATCGGCAGCGGTATGGTCCCGGCAGTTTCGCGCAACACGCGTTACTGGCCCGGCATCTGGTGGAACATGGCGCACCATTTGTGATGGTGGCCAACGGCATGAACTGGGACAATCACGTGTTCCAGCATGAAATTCATCAGATGCTGGTTCCTGAACTGGATTGTGTGCTGTATCAGTTGATTACGGATCTGGAGCAGCGGGGTCTGCTGGATTCGACGCTGGTAATTGCGATGGGAGAATTTGGTCGGACGCCGTGGATCAATCCGGCACGTGGTCGCGATCATTATCCGGACGCGTGGAGTCTGATGATGACGGGCTGCGGTCTGGGGCGGGGCATTGTGACGGGCAGTACGGACGAGGATGGGATCGCGGTGCAGGACCGACCGTACAACGAGCAGAATCTGTTTGCGACAATTTTCAGAGCGCTGGGGATTGATCCTTATGCCGAGTATGATCTGCCGGGGATGCCGACATTTCATCGGGTTGAGAATCAGGCTGCAGCGATTCAGGAGTTGCTGGTCTGAGCCATGAAACTGACTCTTGTACATGATGTGTCACTGCCCACAGGCGCGCTTGGTCTGGCGATCGTGCCGGACGGTTCGCATGCTTTTGCGGCGACTGCGGACGGGCTGATTCACGACGTCGAGCTGGCGACTGGTAAGACTCGGGCGTTTGAGCAGTCTCATCAGTCGTATGCCTCGGGATGTGTCCTGCTGCCGGACGGTGGCACATTGATTTCCGGGGGTTACGACGGCCAGTTGATATGGCATGAGGTGTCGACAGGGCGGTGTGTGCGTCGTGTTCAGGCGCATCGTTTCTGGAACTGGCAATTGGCATTATCACCGGATGGGCGACAGCTGGCGACAGCGACAGGCCAGTATCTGCCGGGAGGCTGGAAGTATGAACCGGCGGCGGAGTCGGAGTTTTCGGTGAAGGTGTTTGATACGGCGACTGGTGAGCAGACGGCTGGTTTTTCGCATACTCCGCCTGTGCTCAGTTGTGCATTCAGTCGGGACGGTCGTTTTCTGGCAGCCGGCAATCTGATGGGTGAGGTCCGTGTGTGGGAAGTGGCCGGCGGCAGCGGTCCGATTGCGCAGTGGACGTCACCGGATTTTACGTCGTTTGGCAGTATCAAGACGCATCATTACTGTGGTGGCATTTATGCCCTCGCATTTGCTCCGGACGACCAGTCGCTGGTGGGATGCGGGATGGGACCGATGGCAGATCCGATGGCGGGGAACGGTCGGATGACGTGGCAGTGCTGGGACTGGCGTGCGGGACAGCTGTTGCGACAGATACGTGAGGGTCAGCATGGTTCGGGGTTGATGGAAGCTTTGGCGTGGCATCCAGGTGGTGGCTCATTTTTGATGGCTGGTCGGCAGGCTCAGGGGACGTGGAATGGGGCGATGTTTTCAGCGTCGGACGGGCAGCTGCTGGCATCGATTGATACTCGCAACCGGATTACTCAGGCTCGTTTCACGATGGACGGCAGTCATGTGATATTTGCGGCGGCGCAGGGGCAACCGAAGCCGAAGGACGGTCGCTGGCCGGCGTGGGGGCGGGTGCAGGCCTGTAGTGTGGGCGAGTAATTCTGGAATTCTGCGGCAAATCAGCGGGGTATCGGCAGTGTTGCGGTATGGAACCCGACGAGACTCAGCGACACGAACGTTTTCTGCGGCTGTATCTGCGGCATGAGGAATCGCTGCGCGGGTATGTCCGGACACTGTTGCCTATGCCGGGTGATGCTGGTGAAGTGCTGCAGAATGTGGCGGCGGTGTTGTGGCGGAAGTTTGACGAGTTATCGAGTCCGCTGGATTTTCGGCGCTGGTCTTTTGGCGTGGCGCGTCTGGAGGTCCTGCAGTATCGTCGCAGTCGTGCGCGGGATCGGCATGTCTTTGACGAGCGTGTGCTGGAGCTGCTGGCGTCTGCGGTGGAGTCTGAGTCAGACCGGCTGGCAGCGGAGCGAGAAGCACTGCAGGGCTGTCTGCAGAAGCTGACGGAGTCTCAGCGAGCGCTGGTTGCGGCGGCTTATGCTGCGGGTGAGCGGATCGACGAGTACGCGGCACGAAGCGGGCGTACTGCGATGTCGGTCTATAAGGCGCTGCATCGAATTCGGATGCAGTTACTTGAGTGTGTGGGGCGAGTTTTGAGTGAGGGGGCCGGGGAATGAGCGGATCTGAGTCAGCAGCGCGTGAGCAGCGACTGGAACTGGTGGCCCGTTGTCTGGCGGGTCTGGCTGAGCAGTCGGAGCTGGTTGAGTTGCATACGCTGCTGGAGCGGGATCCGCAGTTCCGTGTCGAGTATGTGCGGTATGTGCATTTGCATTCCGGGCTGTCGGTTGCCACAGAGGCAGTGGGTGCGGCAGCTCATGAGTTGTCTATTGTGCAGCGTGCGGCAGATGTGGGTGGTGCAGCGGGAGTGGGGAGTGTTCGCACGGGTCTCTGGCGACGGGGGGTCACGGTGTATGCTGTGGTGCTGGGCTTTCTGATTGGGCTGATCGGGACTTCGTGGGCATGGTCGACCAGTGAATCCCGACTGATGGCGGTTGTGGAGCCGATTCAGGGGTTTGTGGACGGTCAGTTTGAGTTGTCGACGCATGAGTCAGCGACGGGATTGCGGAGTGGATTTCCTCGAAGTGTGAGTTGCTGGGGGGGTGATCCAGCGACGGTGGTACAGTTAGCTCTGGTGAATCGTGGAGAGGATCGTCCGGGTTGGCATCGTTGTCTGAGATTTATGAGTCCGGGCGGTGATGCTGCGACTCCGGCGGGGCCAGCGACATCCTGCGACATTTTTCAGGTGGTGGATCTGCGATCTCTGCAGGGGCAATTTCCGGCGCGCTGGGATGGTACGCTGGAGTTGTCGGCCGAGTTTCTGGATGTGCGGCCGGCGCGGGAGCGACCGGATCTGTCGGTGTACTGTCAGATGTTTGTATTTCGTGGTATTCCGGAGGAGATGTATCGATACTGGCCGGAGCAGAACGGCAGTGCTTTGGCGAGTGCAGCGGCGTGGCACAGGAGTGTGGGGGCGACGGACGGCTTACCGGTTCGCTTGAGTGCTCGCTGTCTGCTGCCCGAGGGTGCAGATTTTGTGGTGGTGCAGTTGGCCGCGCGTCCGGACAGTGCTGCGACGATGCTGGACGGGGTTTATGCGGACAATGTTTCGCTGCGTCTGCGTTTGCAGCCGCAGCTGCCGGAGCGTGCGGCATCGCAGGGGCGATTGTTGCAGGCAGGGAACTGACGTTTGGCGTTACGTGAAAGGAAGTTGTTAGTGATCAGTAATCAGTAATCAGTAATCAGTAATCAGTAATCAGTAATCAGTAATCAGTAATCAGTAATCAGTAATCAGTTTTCAGTTTTCAGTTTTCAGTTTTCAGTTTTCAGGGCCTGGAAAGTTCCCCTTGGGAGGGCGAGGCTCCTGCCGAGCCGAAGGTGGGTGGATTTGGGTCACCGAGCTGGTGCTCGGAGGTCCCGGGGAGGGTCAGTTTTCAGTGTTTGAAGCATGTTGAGTTGCCCCTGGGAGGGCGAGGGTCCTGCCGAGCCGCAGGTCGGTGGATTTGAGTCACCGAGCTGGTGCTCGGTGATCCCGGGGGGTGGGTGGTTGACGGGAGACAACGGGTGACGAGTTCCTGGACGCTTGTGACGCTGCGTGGACAAGACTTTGTAAACACCAGTGGCAATGCAAGTTGCAGGCGTGTCTCTGACTTTGCGTTGATTTGGATTTTTGTGGGAGCTGGGCTATGGGATCTTTGCTGATGCTGATGCTGGTTGGACTCCAGGGAGTCAGTACTGTCGGGCAGTCTCCTGAGTATGTCTATGGACCATACAACGAAGGTCGGATGGATCCGCAGCTTTCTGGCTGGCCCCTGACGGCCGAAGAGCGGGCGTATGTGGTGGAGCGTGCCGAGCATGAGCGTCGGCCGGGGCGAGAATCGATGAAGCATCTGCCCAGGCTGTGGCCGGTCGTACCGTCTGCCGGGCACTGGGGTGGTACTTCGTGGCTGGAGGCTCATGAGAAGCTGGTGCGTCATGTGCGGGAGCAGGCGGGGCCATGTGATGTGCTGCTGGTTGGTGACAGTATTACTCAGCAGTGGGGCAGTCCGCTGGACAAGGGGCAGTTGAATGCGTCGTGGCGAAAAGTGTTCGGTGATTTGCGAGTTGTGAACATCGGGATCGGGGGCGACAAGACTCAGAACATCCTGTGGCGTCTGGATCATGGCGGCGTGGAGGGACTGCAGCCGAAGGTGATTGTGCTGATGATTGGCAACAACAATATGTTTTTCACACCCGAGACGGGTGTGGAGTCGGCTGCGGCGGGGGTGCAGGAGTGTGTGAAGAATCTGCGGGGGAAGTTTCCGGATGCGGTACTTCTGGTGAGTGAAATTCTGCCGGCGGGTGCTCCGGGGCAGAAGTTCTACGAGGACATTCAGGCCACGAATGCTGCGCTGCGGGGGTTGGCGTTTGAGTCTGAAGATCGTCAGTTGCGAATGCTGCCACTGTGGTCGGAATTTGTGCAGGAGGATGGGAAGCTGAAAGGCGAGTTGTATCTGCCGGATCGGATTCATCTGTCTCTGGCTGGCTATGATCTGTATGCAGCTCGGCTGCAACCGTTTGTGATGGCCGCAGTTCAGGGGCAATCACTTCCCAGGACAGCTGCGGTGGGGCCAGTGGGGCGTCCGGCGAAGATGGCAGGACAGGCCGTGTCAGGTGGAATGCCGGCTGTACGGCCTGCTCTGCCGGCAGCGGATGTGGTGCTTGCCATGCAACCTGTGCTTGAGTATCCGTATGCGGCGTATAACGCGGGACGGCTGGATCCGCAGCTGACGGGCTGGCCATTAACGGAGGCGGAGTGGTTGTGGGTTCAGCGTGGCGAATATTTTCGCAAGCCGGGGCATGAGGTGCAGAAGCATCTGCCGGAAATGTGGTTTGTGACGCCGACGGCTGCTCACTGGGCTCCCAAAGACGGCAGTGAGGGGAATGACTGGATTGTGCATCATGGTGAGTGTCTGAAGCGGATGCGGTCTGAGCGAGGGGCTGCAGAGATTGTGCTGCTGGGTGACAGTCTGACTCAGGGTTGGGGAGGAGGCTGGGATGGAGCTGCGTGGAATGCTGCATGGGAGCGGCATTTTGAGGGGCGACGAGCGGTGAATCTGGGGATTGGGGGTGACCGGATCGAACAGATTCTGTGGCGACTGGATCATGGGGCGCTGGACGGGGTGACTGGGGGTGTGATTGTGCTGATGATTGGTGTCAACAATGCGCCTCTGGTGCAGGCGAATGGGGTTCCCGTGTCAGCGGCGGCTGAGGGGATCGCACTGTGCGTGAAGAACATTCGTCGACGTTGTCCGGAGTCGAAATTATTACTGGTGCAGATCCTGCCGGCTTTCGATCGCGCGAAGGAAACGGGGGCACGAATTGCCGAAATGAATCGCGCTGTGGCAGCACTGAAACTGGATGCTGATGTGTCGGTACGAGTGCTGAATCTGGATTCGCAGTTTCTGAATGCTGATGGCAGTCTGTGCAGGGAATTGTATTCTGACGGGCATCTGCATCTGAATGCTGTCGGTTATGACCGGCTGGGGGCCGGCATTCGTCAGAGCATTCAGGACTGGCTGCGATAAGCGGTGCTTGTGCGGGTTGTTTCGGGTGGTCACAACAGCAGCTGCAGTGCGGCCGGCAGCACGCGAGCGGAGAATGGAGTCTGAGCACTGACTTCGCCGTCCAGATTCAGCGGATCAGCGTGGCTGGTCGTGATCTGCAGTGAGCGGACCTGGCAGTACTGAACATTGGGAAATTTCAGGTGTGAACCATCGGAGACGGCCTGCAGGACCTGCAGCAGGTTTCTGCGGGAACCCGGTCGCAGCAGCAGCAGGTCCAGCAGTCCATCATCGCTGCGTGCATCAGGTGCCAGCAGCATGCGGTGTCCGGCGAAGCGTGTATTGCAGAGCACTGCGAAGAGGAACGGTTCTTCAAAGGTCTGTTGATCGAGGGTGATGCGGGCCGAACGGGCTCCGGGATGAAGAATCTGCAGCAAAGCGGCGAATGAATATCGAGAGCGTCCCAGCCAGCGAAGTTTTTCGGCCCTGATATTGATATCGGTGGCCGCACCCCAGCCGACGATATTGATGCAGTAAATGCGGCGATCGGGCAGCTGAACTTCGATGACATCAAGGGGCGTTGCGGTGCCGTGGAGGATGCAGCGTGCAGCATCGTTGACGGAGAGCAATTCGTATTGCAGGGCGAGAGCGTTTCCGGTGCCGGACGGGACAATCGCTAGGGGTGTGTGGGAGGGCGTGGGGCGCTGCATCAGTCCATTGATGATTTCGTGGATGGTGCCGTCCCCGCCGATGGCTGCAATGCAGTGGAAGTTCTGCAGATCCATGCTGGTGGCAATTTCGCGAGCATGTCCGCGATGGGTGGTATTGACGACAGTGAGTTGCAGGCCGGCGGGTTGCAGCAGTGCCTGCAGCTGGCTGGCGACGCGGGGACTTTGGCGCAGTCCACTGTGCGGGTTCATGATGGCCAGAACATGTTTTGCATCTGTTGTTGTGGGGATCACGAAGTTACCGCAAAACAAGCGAAATCGGGGTACGGGGCAGTGGAATGTCCATGGAGGTGTCAAATATGCTGAGATGTTGTGAAAAAGCAACAGCAAATCGGGCAGATCTGAGAGAGTGTGTGGTGGTTGGCGGGAGGCTGGTGGATGCGGGGTGAGGTCAGCGAGCGAATTGAGGGTGTGATTGGGGCAGCGCGGCTGGCGACCGATCTGGTACGTCTGGCAGGTGATCGACCTCGTCTGATGGTGGCAATTGCTGGTCCTCCGGGAGCAGGCAAGTCCACATTCGCTGAAGCTTTGGTGCGTGAACTGACAGCGAGCGGTGAGTCGTCGGTCGTGGTTCCGATGGATGGTTTTCATTTTGATGACGTGATACTGCAGGCGCGGGGTCAGCGGTCTCGCAAGGGGGCCGCATTTACCTTTGACAGTGCGGGACTGGAAGTGTTGTTGCAGCGGATTCGGCAGCGTGAAGAGGATGTGGCGATTCCGATCTTTGATCGTGCGCTGGAGTTATCGCGGGCGGGTGCAGCGATCGTGTCAGCAGAGACTCGATTTGTACTGGTCGAAGGCAATTATCTGCTGTTGCGTGATGAGCCGTGGTGTCGTCTGCATGGGCTATTTGATTTTCGGGTATTTCTGGATGTGCCGATATCAGAGTTGCAGCGGCGATTGCTGCTGCGGATTCAGTCATTTGGGTATAGTGCCGAGCATGCTGAGCGCTGGCTGGCGGGAAATGACCTGCCCAATATTCGGCATGTGCTGGAGTCCAGTGTGGTGGCTGATATGACGGTGCGCAATATGGGTTGAGGTTTGCGTGGTGTCTGTGCTTTGATGGCAGAGGAAAGTGGAGCGTTTCAGATGCTGAAGAATCTGTGGATAATGGTGTGGAGTGTCGGCAGTCTTCTTCCGGTTGTTGCACTGGTCACGGATGTCTCAGCCCATGCGGCGGAGCGTCCGAATGTGATTCTTGTGATGGCCGACGATCAGGGCTGGGGGGACACTGGCTACAACGGGCATCCGCAACTGAAGACTCCGAATCTGGATGCGATGGCCGCTGCCGGCCTGAGATTGAATCGATTTTACACAGCACATTTTAACTGCTCGCCCACAAGGGCCAGCGTGATGACGGGACGACATCCGCATCGGATGGGCACGTTTTCTCCGGGGCGTCCGATTCGAGCCGAGGAGTTGACGGTGGCGAAGGTACTGCAGGAGGCGGGCTACGCGACCGGGCATTTTGGCAAGTGGCATCTGAACGGGAAGAACGGTGATCGCAACACGAAGGTGCTGCCGGGGCGAGCGATCCTGGCGGAGGATCCCCTGTCTCCGGGAAAGCTGGGGTTTGATGAGTGGGTCTCTGCGGACAATTTCTTTGATCTGGATCCGGTACTGGGGCGGAATGGGGTGCCTGAGAAGTTTGAGGGTGATGGTTCTGATGTGGCGATGGGTGAGGCTTTGAAATTCATCCGTCGGCAGGCTGCTGAGAAACGTCCCTTTCTGGCTGTTGTGTGGTTTGGGAATCCGCATGTGCCGCATGAAGCGTTGCCTGCGGATCGTCGGCTGTATGACGGTTTACCGGACAGTGAGCAGAACTATTACGGGGAGATTTCGGGGATAGATCGCAACGTAGGGCGTTTGCGGTCGGCACTGCGAGAGCTGCAGGTCGCTGAGAATACTCTGGTGTGGTACTGCAGTGACAACGGCGGAGCTGCTGGTCCTCGTTCAACCGGCAATCTGCGTGGTTCCAAGGGCACATTGTGGGAGGGCGGGTTACGTGTACCGGGGCTGGTGGAGTGGCCGGCTCGAATTCGGCAACCGGCTGTCAGTGACCTGCTCTGTTCGACGCTGGATATTTATTCGACGGTACTGGCGGCTACAGGGGCAGTGGCTCGGAAACAGATTGAGCCACTGGATGGTGTAAATCTGCTGCCGTTGTTTGACGGCCAGATGTCGGCGAGGGGGAAAGCGATTCCGTTTGTCGCGATGATCAATACGCCAGGTTCACATGCTGCACTTCTGGACTGGCCCTGGAAGCTGCATGAGAATCCTCGGTCGGGTGCTGGCAAGAAGAAGTCCGGGGATGGCGGTCCAGTGGAACCACTGATGTTATTTGATGTGCAGGCTGATCCTCGGGAAACAAAGAATCTGGCCAGCGAGCAGACGGAGCGGGTACAGCGGATGACTGCGGAGCTGACAGCGTGGAAGCGTTCTGTGCTGCACAGTCTCGACGGTGGGGATTACGGTCCGGAGTCTGTTCAGTGAGGGGCCGAGTCGTGACCAGCCTGCTGCAGATCTGTGCGACGGTCAATGGATGGAGTGTGACGGTGCTGCTGGCCGGCTGGCTGTGCGGCACTGTGGTCGCTGCGGACCGACCGCCGAATGTGGTGCTGTTTGTTGTGGACGATCTGGGCTGGCGTGATCTGCAGTGTTATGGCAGTGCCTTTTATCAGACGCCGCGGATTGACAGTTTTGCGGCGTCCGGGGTGCGTTTTACGCAGGCGTATGCGTCCTGCCATGTTTGTTCTCCGACGCGAGCCAGTCTGCTGACAGGTCGGTACCCAGCGCGTCTGGGGCTGACAGACTGGTTACCGGGGCGGAAGGACTTTGCGTTTCAGAAACTGCGGAACGTTGCGACAATTCAGCAGCTGCCGCTGTCTGAGGTGACATTGGCCGAGGCGCTGCGGGAGCATGGTTATCGAACGGCGCATATCGGAAAGTGGCATCTGGGTGAGGATCCGCACGGCCCGCTGCAGCAGGGATTTGATGTGCGTGTGCCCACGTGGAACAAGGGCTGGCCAAAGGTGGGATTTCATGCGCCGTTCGAACTGGAGGGTCTGGCTGACAAGCCGGGCGACTATCTGACGGATCGTCTGACGGATGAGGCTGAGAAGTTTATTGAGCAGGAGCGGGGCGGGCCGTTTTTTCTGTATTTCTCGCATTTTGCGGTGCATGACCCGATCGAGGGGCGGGGCGATCTGGTGGAGTATTACGAGCGTCGTCGTGCCGGGTTGGTGGCGACATCACCGACGCAGGGACCGGCCTTTATTCTGGAGGGCAATCCGGACGATGCGGTTCCGCTGTCCCGGGACGTACTGACGGCGATGCTGCAGCAACCAGAGTGGCAGGGGCATCAAGTGCTGCCGCGGCGGACGGTTCGGATTCGTCAGCAGCAGGACAACGTGCAGTTTGCGGCGATGATGGGGGCACTGGACGAAAGTTTTGGCCGGATCGTGGATTGTCTGCAGCGATCTGGTCTTACGCAGAATACCGTGGTGATTCTGTGTTCTGACAATGGCGGCATGTCAGCGGCGAATTTCGGTCGCCCTGGACGAAAGATCGCAGCCGACAAACTGGATACCGCGTACTCGACATCAAATCTGCCGCTGCGGGGGGCCAAGGGATGGTTGTACGAGGGGGGGATACGGGTACCGTTTATTGTGTCAGGTCCGCGTGTCAGGGGCGGAGGTATGTGTGACGTTCCGGTGATCAGTAATGATGTGTATCCGACGGTGCTGGAACTGACCGGACTGCCTGCTCGACCGCAGCAGCATGTGGATGGCGTCAGTCTGGCAGGACTGTTGGATGCTGGTGGTGTGATACCGAATCGAGACGCATTGTTCTGGCATTTCCCGCACTACAGCAACCACGGGATGCAGAGTCCTGCGGGGGCAATTCGTGTGGGTCATGAGAAACTGATCGAGTATTTTGAGAATGGTACGGTGCAGTTGTTTGATCTGCAGGCCGATCCGGGTGAGCAGCAGGATCTGGCGGCATTGCGGAAGGATCGTGTTGCTGCGTTGCGTGAGCGATTGCAGCGCTGGCGCAGCGACGTCGGGGCGCAGATGCCGGGTGCGAATCCGGAGTATCGCGAGTCGGCGGAAATCCGGTAAGGTCGCGGAGTGGGTGATTGCGATCGTGCAGATGTGAGGCCGAGTGCAGGACGCGGGAAGTTGGAGGGGGGGGGATTGTTTTCGAAGTGGTGGCCGGTCATGCAGGCCATGTGTGAAAAAACGGTAGCGTGGGT
>CAXBSH010000116.1:0-13823 GCA_963977705.1 uncultured Planctomycetaceae bacterium | reverse complement strand
CTGACGGCCGGTCCCACAAATGCTCCGCGTGGTCGTAACGGACAGCGGATTGGTGAACGGAACCTGTTGCAGGCAGCGGACGTGGTGGCGATTATCGAGCTGTATCCGGCAACCGTGATCCCTGATGAGATGCTGCAGCAGCTGGGGCTCCTGGCAGCCACGTGTGAGAACGAGGGGGAGTCTCCGGCAGTCCTGGCCGAGAGTTTACGGGCCCATTTGCAGGCTGAGCGACCGGAGCGGCGTTTGACTCCGGTAGGGGCTGGTCGATTGCTGCTGGGGGCCGGTCGATTTCCTGATGCGTTACAGTTTCTGCCAACACTTGAGCAAGCTCAGGCCGCCGGTGACCTGCGGACATTGTCCGTGCTGGCCACCACGTGGCAGCAGATGCATCAGCAGAAATCTGACACGGCATTGCTGGAACGAGCGTGGCAGGCGGTGCAGGCGATTCTGGAAAGCCCGGCTCCGGCGGCGTCAGCCGCACCAACGGCCACGGCAGCTGCTGCCCCGGTTGCCGCTGATGTGTCAGGCGCAGGTGCGGTGGCGTCTGCGACTGTTGCGCCGGCAACGGTTCTGACACTGTCTGAGTGGCAGGAATTACAGACAGAGAATCTGCAACTGGCGGTGACGCTTGTGCCGCAGCTGCGGAAGGAGTTGGGAGCGAAGTGGCTGGCTGAGAGTTTCACGAAGGAGGCGGTACGTGGCCGTCGTATTCTGAGCGGGATCGGGCGTGCTGCGGCGGTGGGCATGGCGCGAAATGCGGCTGCTCCGGATGCTCGAGTGTCGGCGCTGAGGATGCAGCAGACGGCAGTGGACGCAATTCTGCAGCACGCAAAGGATTCGATTGACGACTGGAAGCCGGCGTTGCATCTGATGCTGGTCAATTGGCTTCGGGAGGCTCGTTATTCCGCGCTGAACGATGCCAGCACCATGCGTGGTCCGCAGATGCAGCGGGACGCTTATGGCAATTACTTCTGGATGGCTGAGGACAGTTCGGCGATGCGACAGATGCAGATGCAGTCGCAGACGGGCATGCCTGTTGCGATCCCGGCGGGTAAGCTGCTGGATGCGGCTCCGGGCGATGCCTGGCTGCAGTATCTGGAACCGTCATATTTCCCCGCGCTGGCTGAGTCGCGTGCGCGGTTGCACCTGAAGGTGAAGGAGGAGTCAGCGGCATTCCCGTGGATTGAGAAGCTGGCGGTTTCACATCCGAAGGAAGCCGTCGAGTTGATTCAGACATTTCTGACGACGTGGACAGAGAATCACGATCCGAACAGTGCGCGACGTCGGACTGGCGTGTATATGTTTTCGTTTGGGTACAATGAGCGTCTGAATTCGATCCCGTTGACTCGCAGCCATCAGGAACGCAATCTGCGTGAGTTGGCAGAATTTGCGAAACGAATTCGGGAGTTGAACCTGGCGGGCGTGGATGAGTCGTGGCTGGCGACTGCGTTTGCGGGCGTGCACAGTGCGGCCGAGGTGTATCTGGAGAAGGATCTGCAGGCGGTATTCGGCAGTGCTGCGACGCTGCAGACAAAAACACTGTCTGTGCTGCTGGGGCGGATGCGTGACAATCTGGGAAGTGTGTGGCGTGAGCCGCAGGTGCAGCAGGCCCTGAAGACCAATCGTCGGAAGCAGGAGCTGGAGGCTGAGGTTCTGCGGGGGTATGAAGCCGGATTGCAGATGTGTTCGGCCGGATTGCAGCGGGAGCCGGCGAACTGGCGACTGCTGATGGTGCAGGGTTGCCTGCTGCATGATCTGGCGAACTACCGCAACGAGTTGGCTCGTGACGCTGGATTCGCAGATTCCCGTCGTCAGGCGCTGACCATCCTGCGATCAGCGGTCGAAGCCTATCTGCAGGCGCTGCCGACACTGCCGGAATCGGACCTCAGTGTGGAACCCTGGAACAACTGGTTTTATGCATCACTGGGGGATGCGTCTCTGCCGCGAATCACTCAGGAGCGTAATCCGGTTCTCGAACAGATTCCTCTGATCGAGCAGTCATTTTCGAACATGCCGAGTGAGTTTCGGGAGCGTCATCAGGATTTGTTTGCGAACGACCTGTTTGCGCGGATGAGTACGGTGAATCCCGCGGTCAAGTTCCGTTATGTGCGTGAGGGTCTGCGAATTGTGGGTGAGCGACCACAGGCTCGCGAGGCGCGACAGGTGTTTAACTACTATCAGGATCTGGTGCAGGAAATTCAGCTGCTGTCTGAACTGGACGGATCCGTGAAGGTGGGGCATGGTCAGCCGTTTGGAGTGCTGGTCAGTATCCGCCATTCGAAGGCGATTGAACGCGAGGGCGGCGGGTTTGCTCGTTATCTGCAGAATCAGAATTCCGGGGGTGGCTACTACTATAACAACGGGCGACCGAACGAGGATTATCGGGACAAGTTTGAAACGGCGGTGCGGGCGACTCTGGACGAGCATTTTGAGGTGCTGTCGGTGACGTTTCAGCCGGAATCTGTACAGTCGCAGCCGGATGCCGAGGACGGCTGGCGGCGTACTCCCTATGCGTTTCTTCTGTTGAAGGCCCGCGGTCCGGAGATTGATGTCCTGCCACCACTGCGTCTGGATCTTGATTTCCTTGACACAACGGGGTATGTGGTGTTGCCGGTGGAATCAGCAGCGGCGGCGATTGATTGTGCACCGCAGACCGGGGATCCGCGTCCAGTTGAAGAACTTGTGATTACTCAGATTCTGGACGAGCGTGAATTTGCTGCGGGTAAGTTGTCGCTGGAGATTCGTGCGGTTGGGCGTGGCATTGTGCCTGAGCTGGAGCAGGTTGCGGATCTGAAGTTTGCCAACTTTGAGGTCACTTCGGTAGAGGCTCAGCCATTATCAGTATCAAAGTTTGATGAAACATCAGCTCGACCCGCGGTGCTCACAGAGCGGCTCTGGACGGTCGCTCTGCAGGACCGTCGGGAAGCGGCCGGTGATGCAGCACAGTTTCAGTTTGCATCGTTGAAGCTGCAGCCGAAGGACACGATCTACCAGCGTTATGAAGACGCCGATCTGAAGGCCACAGAACAAACTGTGACTCTGCAGTCTCAGTGGGATCGTCCGGTGACTCCGTGGTATGTCTGGGGTCTGGGTGGGCTGGTGCTGTGTGTGGGGCTGTGCGTGGGAATTGTGATGCTGCGTCGTCGCGGGACAGAGGCAACTGTGAAGACTGGTCGCTGGGTGATGCCCTCTGAGGTTACTCCTTTTACAACACTTGCGGTTCTGCAGCGAATCGAGTCCGAGGGTGGTTTGACTGCAGACCAGCGACGTGAGCTGACCGACCTGATGCGGCGAATTGAGCGGCATTATTTTTCCACAGGTGACCGCGAGTCGGCTCCGGATCTGACGGCGGAACTGCATCGCTGGATTGCTGTGTCCTGAACGCAACTTTCATGTTGAGCCGGAATAATCCGCAGCATCCGCATGTCCCTACCGAACCGAGGGGGGATTCACAGGGTGGATTCTGATAAGGATTTGCCGTGTTGTCCGTGTGCGTGTAGGTTGGCAGTTCAATTCTTCAGTGGACCGAGGTACGGGGAGCTGTGCTTTGAAAATCACGATGATAGGCACGGGGTATGTGGGTTTGGTGACCGGCACGTGTTTCGCGGAAAGCGGCAACGATGTCGTCTGTCTTGACGTGGACGTGCGGAAGGTAAATCTGCTGAAAAGCGGTGGTGTGCCGATTTACGAACCGGGTCTTGAGGAGTTGGTTCGTCGCAATGCGGCAGCCGGCAGACTGCGTTTCACAACGGACTACGCTGAAGCGATTGGCAATGCGCAGTGTGTATTCATCTGTGTCGGGACTCCGCAGGATCAGTCTGGTGCGGCTGACCTGAAGTACGTTCAGTCGGCGGCCGAACAGATGGCGCCGCATCTGCGGGACAACGCCGTTGTCGTCTGCAAAAGCACGGTTCCGGTGGGTACAAACCGTCGCGTGGCAGGCTGGATTTCGTCAAAGACCAGTACTCGCTTTCGTATCGCGTCAAACCCGGAATTTCTGAAGGAGGGGGCGGCAATTGATGATTTCACGAAGCCTGATCGCGTGGTGGTTGGTGTCGATGACCCGACGGCCGCTGAATTGATGCAGGAGCTTTACAAGCCGTTTCTGCGGACAGAGAAGCCCTTCATAGTGGTCGGGATTGAGAGTGCCGAGATGATCAAGTATGCGGCCAACTGCATGCTGGCAACGAAGATCAGCTTTATTAATGAGATGGCCAACATCTGCGAGCAGGTGGGTGCGGACATCAACGAGGTCCGCAAGGGCATTGGTCATGACGTGCGGATCGGGTTTTCGTTTTTGTTTCCGGGGGTTGGCTACGGCGGTTCCTGTTTCCCGAAGGACGTGCGTGCGCTGGCTTCGCTGGCCGAGCAGCATGGTGTGACGGCGCGCATTCTGCGGAACGTTGACGAGACGAATAACGATCAGAAGCATGTGTTATTTCGCAAGCTGAGCAGCTATTTCGGGGGTCAGCTGCAGGGGCGAAAAATTGCGGTCTGGGGACTGTCATTCAAGCCGCGAACGGACGATATCCGCGAGGCACCGTCGCTGGTATTGATTCGCAATCTGCTGGACAGTGGCTGTTCGGTCAGTGTGCATGACCCGGTTGCTCAGGACAACGTGCGTCAGGAGATCGGGGAGGTCGTGAAGTACTGTCCGCATCATTACGATGCTCTGGAGGGTGCGGACGCTTTGTGTATCGTGACGGAATGGAATGAGTTTCGAAATCCGGATTTCGACTACATCCGCCACAAGATGAAGTCACCAGTGATCTTCGACGGTCGCAATCTGTATGATCGTCGTCGGATGGCAGAGCGTGGCTTCTATTACACCGGTGTGGGTCTCAGTGCGCTTCCGGCAGCTGCAGTGGATGGGGGCTGACAGGATGCTCGGGAAGCAGGACTGCAGATCGGCCGACTGTTACGCAACTCCCGTGTTTCTCATCCCCTTTTTCCTCGCATTTGTCACTTGTTCAGCGTACAACATGGAAGAGCGGTAGAATGTTTTGTAGTTACCGCACTTTTTCGGATTGTGGGCTGTCAGCGATGCGTCGAAGTCTTCGGTTGTTTCTGTTCTGTCTGTGTGCTGGTTTCAGCGTGGGGTTGCTGTCCGGTTGTGCCGAGGAGCAAAGCTCCAGTGGACTGCCTCCCGGACTGGGCGTTTATGAACGGCAGAAGGCGGTCCTTGAGACTCCGCCGCCACCTCCACCTCCGGAACCTGGTAAGGAAGCTCCGGCCTCCGAGGGCGTTCCTGTCGTGGGCCGATTCCGGGTGAAATTTGAAACCACGGCGGGCGACTTTGAAGTGGATGTGGACCGTTCGTGGGCCCCGATTGGTGCTCAGCGGTTTTACGAACTGGTGAAGGATCAGTTCTACGACAACTGTCGGTTCTTCCGTGTGGTGCCGGGGTTTGTCGCCCAATTCGGCATCAACGGGGACCCGGGCAAACACCGCAAGTGGAATCGTCAGATTTCAGATGATCCGGTGATCAAAAGCAACGTCCGTGGTACTTTGTGCTTTGCCACTTCGGGCCCGAATTCCCGTACATCACAGTTGTTTATCAATTTCAACGACAACGCCAATCTGGATAAGATGGGTTTTGCGGTATTCGGATCCGTGGTGGAAGGAATGCATAATGTGGACGGGATTAACCCGCAGTACGGTGAAGATCCGAATCAGCAGATGATTGAGGAAACCGGGAATCAGTATCTGCAGGAGAATTTTCCGGAGCTGGATTTCATTAAAAAAGCCGTGATTGTCAGTGAATCGGAATGACTGAAATGTCAGCACCGAGCGTGTGTCGACAACTGAAATCAGTGCATCTGCTGATGGTCTTCGGCTGGCTGCTGACTGCTGTCGTGGGTTGCAGTTCAGATCAGCCTGTGGCAGCGCCTGCTGCGCAGACTGCAGCGTCGGGTGAGGGTGTCACGGCGAATCCGTTGCCCCCGGGATCTTCATCCACCGGACAGGCTCAGTCTGGCTCCGCGTCTGCGTGGAAATTCACAGAGCGTACGGCGACCAGTGGAATTGTCTTTGCTTATCGCAATGGTGAGGAAGCGGGCAACTTTTCCATTCTGGAATCCCTTGGTGGTGGTGTTGCCGTACTGGATCTTGATGCTGATGGTGTTGACGACGTGTGTGCGGCCGGGGGTGGCAGTTTTGACGGCCGCAGGATTCTGCCCTTGCCCACGGGCTTGTTTCGCGGAATTCGTGACTGGAAGTTTCGGGACGTCTCGGAAGTTGCCGGGATCAGCACCACTGCATTTTACAGTCATGGAATTGCGCGCACAGATTTTGATCTCGACGGCTTCAGTGACGTGCTGGTCACTGGCTACGGTGGTCTGCAGCTGTATCGCAACTGCGGAGACGGCACATTTGAACTGCAGTCGGACAGTTGCGGACTTGACGATCGTCAGTGGAGCAGCAGTGCGGCGTGGGGAGATCTGAACAGTGATGGTTATCCGGACCTGTACGCAGCTCATTACGTGAACTGGTCGTGGGACAACGATCCGTTCTGCAAGGGTGGCCCGGACAATGGTCGTGAAATCTGTCCTCCGCGCAGTTACACGGGCCTGACGGATGTCCTGTATTTCAGCAACGGGGACGGCACATTTCGCAATGCGGCCACTGAGTTTTCGCTGACCGCTGAGGGCAAGGGGTTGGGGGTACTGATCGCAGACTTCGATCTGGACAACGACAACGATATCTACGTCACGAACGACACGGTCAGCAATTTTCTCTATGAAAATGATGGTCGAGGCCGGTTGACTGACGCATCGTTGGCCAGCGGTTCAAGCCTCAGCAGTCTGGGCGTGCCGGATGGCAGCATGGGGGTTGATGCGTGCGACTACAATGCGGATGGCCTGCCGGACATCTGGGTGGTGAATTATGAGCGTGAGACGAATGCGATGTACCAGAACTCGGGCCGCATGGTATTTCGTCATGTCAGCCAGCGGATTGGCCTGAATGCGGTTGGTGGAGCGTGGGTGGGCTGGGGCACCTGTTGCCAGGACTTCGATCTGGACGGCGACGAGGACATTTTCGTCTCGAACGGGCATGTGATTCGTTATCCGACCAACGCGCCTTTGAATCAGCTCCCGCTTCTGCTTGAGAACCAGCAGGGGCGGCGACTGGTGAATGTGGCATCATCGGCTGGCACGGGCAGCTGGTTTGATCAGCCGCATATGGGTCGTGGGGCTGCAGCGGCAGATTTTGATCGCGACGGAGATATGGATCTGGTTGTGTCCTGCACCAACCAGCCTCTGGCATTAATTCAGAACGAGACGAACGCAGTTCGGAACGCTGTGCTGAAGCTGCGTCTGATCGGTCGCAGCTCTGCGCGTGAACCTGTGGGGGCAAGTCTGCAGCTTCAGACGGCCCCATTGCAGTCACGTTTTGTGAAAGGCGGGGGCAGCTATGGTGGATCACAGACAGAATATGTGCAGTTTGCGATTCCGGCTGCTGCCGCCGCGCCGTCTCTGCAGGTTCGCTGGCCGTCCGGCGTATTGCAGACCATCGACGTTCTGCCGGCGGATGCTGTCGGCGGGTTGCTTGTGATTCACGAGCCATTTACGGCTGATGAGCCACCGCGGATGGCTGTCCTGCGTTGAGGTACAGCAGAAGCGAAAACTTCGATTCTGACTTTGTCTCGGCGAAACAACCGGCGGCGATGTCTGTATCCCCATCACCATCTGCATCCAGCACAGTCATGGCAGCGTGCTGTGGCTGGGACGCTGAGATGACATGTCGCTGAAATCGCCCGTCACTGCCCTGCTCCAGCCAGATGACAGCCTGAGTCGGAGTCCCGGACTGAGCCTGCAGTGCTCGAGCCGGAACCATGGCGCAGGCGGCAATATCCTGATCGCCGTCGCGGTCGATATCCGCAGCAAGAGCTCGATGGACGCCTGGCAGTGCCGCGATCTGCTGATCACTGAATTTCAGGCCTCCTTCGTTGCGCAGTAATCGCACCCCGTGCCATGGTTTGATGAGGTAAGAGTCGAAGGCATCACCAGCGGTGTAGAGAACATCCTGATCTCCGTCGGAGTCGAAGTCTGTCAGTTCGATACCACTGGACCCCCAGGACGGATCGGGCGCTGCATACAGACGCACCGCCTCAAAGTGATCTCCGCGATTCAGAAACGCTTCCACCACCTCGTGCTCCTGACTGATGAGTGCGATGAAGTCCATCCGCCCATCACCATCGAGATCAACCGTGGGAACATGAATCGGACCGGATCGTGAATCCAGTCGCTGAGCCCTGAAGGTGCGACCGTTGCTGCTCTGATCCTGCCAGAGAATGTGCAGACCGCCGGTCGTATGCCAGCCAAATTCAGCGACGACGATATCGAGATCTGCATCGCCATCGAAATCCGCAGCACGAACATCAGCGATCCGCCCGACCCCTTCCAGCAGTACAAGGCGATCTGCGACCCCCTGATAGTCTGACAGCAGAATGACCTTGCCACGGTCATGATCGGCTGGCAGAGGTGAGCCGAGTTCGGCAATCAGCAGATCCAGTGACTGGTCACCGTCGAGATCGACTTCCCGCACCGCGGCCGGGTTTTCCACCCCCGCTGAATACTCAGTCTGCGTCCCATCGCGAGGATCCACAGCATACAGTCGGCCCGCATTCATCTCACTGACGATCAGACGCCCGCCAGTGGAGTTCGCCGGGGGCGACAGTACCCCGACGAACGAAACGGCCACTGAGGCCTCTGTCGATTTGCCGTCGGCTGGAACTTCCCTGAGTGTGAAGCGGACCTGAGACATTGTTTCTGACAGATCGGGCAACTCAAGCGACTTGGGGGCCTGCGACTGGTACCAGCGAACGACGTCGGCCTGCACGGGTGGTGTCAGATCGCGGCGACCTGACTGATAGTAGAAGTCAAAGCCTCGCTGGACCTCGTGATACCAGTCGTCCCTGGGGAAGGACAGCGGTGACGGCAAAGCGTGGCAGCCACCACAAAACGTGCGAATCCGGGGTTCTGCATCGACAGGTGGTGGGCTGGCGGCTGATGCCAGCGATTCAGGATCCGGGGTTGCAGGAGCCGGCTGACATCCATTCAGGCTGAAACTGGTGGCGACCAGCAGGAGACTGCTGGCGGAGATCCCGATTCTGTGAAGGGACGGCAGATTGACCATCACTGGAAATCCCCGTAGTATCTGAAGGAGTCGACTGGTTGCCGCCGTACAAAGGACAGCTTAGCGTGGAAAGCTCAGTTCAGGAACAGCCTGATCCTGCCGACGGCAGTCAGATTCTCAAACCTGCTGCCCGTCGCCGTCGGCGACCGGTCAAAACGCGATCCTCGTGGTTCAGGAAACTGCTGCTGGTGACCGTTTTGGCAGGTGTCTGGTATGGTTGGCCGATTTTCTTTGGTCGACTGGCGGTCTCTGCGTTGCAGCTGCAGCAGCCGGAACGGGCTTTGATGTGGCTGAGTTGGGCGGATATCTCGGGCCTGTCTCGGCTGGAAACGGCGGTGCTCAGATGTGCTGCTGCTCGTCGTACGGGAGATCCGCGGGCGATTCGAGACGCCATTTCCCGGCTCGAGGCCCTTGGTGCCGCACCGCGGCAGGTGGAGCGTGAACAGATCCTCGCACAGGCTCACAGTGGCCAGATGCGGGAGGCTGCCCCGCACATGTCGCGATTACTGACGGATCTGAACGGCGACAATCGGGATGTCAGTTTCAGCTACATCGTCGGCTTCCTGCGGGCTCAGCGATATCGCGAGGCCGGGGCCCTGATTGACGCACTGATGAAGGATGATCCGGAGAATCCTTTCCCGTGGTATGCGCGAGGTCGAGTTTACGGGCTGCAGCAGCTGCTGCCGAAGGCTGAGTCCGATTTTCGCCGAGCACTGGAACTGAGTCCGGACTGGTCGGAACCGGCGATTGAACTGGCCGAGCTGCTGCACGAATCCCATCGTCAGCGAGAGGCAATGCCGCTGTTTCAGCGGCTGCTGGATCAGCAGCAGTTCAGCGTCCGGGCAGCCGTGGGACTGGCGGACTGCCTGAAATCGGTCGGTGATCCGCAACAGGCTGCGACGACGCTTGAGCGGGTCCGTGAAGCTGGCCAGCAGGACGCCGGGTGGTGGATCGCGACGGGGCGTCTGAATTTCGAGGAGGGACGCTTTCCTGAGGCTGAAACGGCCCTGCTGCGGGGGCTGGAACTGCAACCGTGGGCAGACGACGCCCTGTTTACTCTGGCACAATGCCAGCGGCAGCTGCAGAAGGATGAGCAGGCAGCGGACAGCTTTCGGCGGGTGGAGGAGTTTCGGGCCGCGCTGTCTCGCCTGCGCACGCTGCAGGATCAGATCACGGCCAGTCCCACGGACGTGCGGGTTCGCATGGAAGCGGCCGAACTGATGCTGAAGTACCAGGATCCTCAGGACGGTGTTGTGGCGTTACAGGGAGTGCTGGATTTGAATCCAGGGAACCGGCGGGCTCACGAGTTGCTGGCGGAGTTCTTTGAAACTCGTCAACCGGCCACGGATCAAAGCCGGGAGCAGGCTGCGTGGCACCGTGAGCGGGCGAAGGCCGAGTGAGCGATGATCGCCGAGGTTTGTATGGGGTTGTGTGGCAGGGTTGTGTGGGGCCGGCGAGAGGGGTGATTCCGGCAGCCTTCTGCGGGCCGTTGAGGGTGGCTGCTGGCGAGCAGCGGGGTCATCCGATATGGAAACGCCGAAATTTGGCGATGGAATGCAAAGACCCGCTGGTAGGAGCCAGCGGGTCTTGAGCGGTTACACGGTGAAAGTTGCGGTGAAAGTCCCGTGAAAATCACGGTGAACATCCCGAACCCTGAGTAATAGCGGCGGAGGGAATCGAACCCCCGACACGCGGATTATGATTCCGCTGCTCTAACCAACTGAGCTACGCCGCCAGAACGGTCAACCCGAGTCTTTCGGCGGATTTCGCCGAAACACGCAGGCAGTGTTCGGCCGGTGTGACCGGCCTGCATGACAAATACTAGCAAAATCCGCCGGGTCAACAACTGACCAGCGGCAAATTGCCGACAGAGCGAAAGTTCAGCGGTAGACGCCCCCTGAATACCGCTCAGATTCACTGAATCGCTGGAGCAGCCAACGGGAGCTTTCGAGTATTCTCGGACCGGCAATCAGTATTCATCACGGGATTCTCGTACCTGCTCCTCCATGGCCGCTCCGACAATTTCGACCTGTCTGAACGTGTCACGCAGAGTTTGCCGAAAGCCGTGATTATACCGATTGTCCAGCGGCAGATTGTGCTTCTGGAACATCCGCAATGCACAACACTTCCGAAAATCAAGTCGTGAAAACGCAGACGACGATCACACACGACAAGGTTCGGTGTTTTCTGAAGACAGCGTTTCACACAACAGGATTTCTGAGGTAGGTCAATGAACAGGTTCATGCTGGGAGTAGTTGCAGCAGTTGTTCTGCTGCTTGACAGCGGAACGTCGATGGCCGGACTGCTCGGGAAGAGCGGTTTTCCGGGCGGGCTGACATCCGCATGCTCTGCCTGTGGCGACTTCGTAGCCGCTCGCTGTGGCACCGAATCTCAGTGCTGCAACGTGCAGCAGGAAGTGGTCTGGGAGCAGGAGCAGTACACCTGCACAAAGACGGTTTACGACCACTGCACCGAGACCGTGCCCGTCACCTGCATGAAAAACGTCTACGAAACCTGTTTCCGTGACGAATGCTACACCGTCTGCACACCGGTCTATGAGACCTGCTACAAGACCTGCAGCTACACGGTCTGCAAGCCGGTCTACCAGACCTGCTATCGGGATGTGACATGCCGAGTCCGCAAGCCGGTTTACCAGACCTGCTACCGCGACGAGTGCTACACAGTCTGTAAGCCGGTCTACCAGACCTGTTACCGAACAGTCTGCTACAACGTCTGCAAGCCAGTCTACCAGACCTGCTACAAAGACGTCTGCACGACCTCCTGGAAGACTGAAACTCAGACCTGCTACAAAGACGTCTGCTACACGGTCTGCAAGCCAGTGACCGAGTGCCGCACCGTTCAGGAATGTGGTGGTGAATGGGTCACGGAAACTCGCTGCATCCCGGGGCCAATCGTAGAGAAGTGTGTGACCGACCCATGTAATCCCTGCGTGGTCCGCAAGGTCCGAGTCCAGTGCCCCGGTCGTACGGTGTGCTGCCGCAAATGGGTTCCAAAGATGATTAACAAGACCATCACCTGCACTCGAATGGTCCCGGAAGTCTGCCACAAGAAAGTGCCCTACACGGTCTGCCGTCAGGTACCGGTTCAGTGTGTGACCAAGGTTCCTTACACGACCTGCAGCTTCGTGACCGAGACCTGCCAGAAGCAGGTGCCGTACACGGTCTGCCACATGCAGCAGCAGACCTGCACCCGCAAGGTGCCCTACACGACCTGCACCTGGACGGAAGAATGCATCACTCGCCGAGTTCCTTACACCACCTGCCGAATGGTATCTGAGACCTGCACAAAGCAGGTTCCATACACGGTCTGCCGGATGCAGCAGAAGACCTGCACTCGCAAAGTACCGTACACAGTATGCCGCCAGGTGTGCGAGACACGGCATGTGACTCGGACAAAGTGTGTGCCACGTCAGGTGTGCGTCACGATGACTCGCTGTGTACCACGAGTTGTATGCCGTCCGGTTCAGACCTGTGCTGCCCCGTGTGCCGAAAGCACCTGTGCGGCACCGACATGTGCTGCACCGGTTCCGACCAGCACGAACTGACATCCAGCAACGCTGCTGTGAATCTGCGGGGGGAAGCCAGACACAGGCTTCCCCCCTGTCTTTGCGCGGCGATTGTTTCTCTGATTCCGCAGAATCCCTGAGGTGTTTTGCTTCGCTGGCGTCGGCAGCACGAAGTATACTGAGGAACGCAGAGACGCCCGGCAAAACCGTATTTCCGGGCCTGATCGTGTGTATCCAGTGGCGGAGCCTCAGCCCGATGCCAGGTCGTCCAGATTCACAGCCCGCTGCGGCTCAGGACTTCAGTTTTCTGAATCAGGTCGGGGGTACTGCCGAAAATGACCGGCAGTCGGTCGAGCCACCTCAGGTGGTCGAAGTTGCGGGGGCACCGGCAGTTCCATCGGTCGCTGTTCGCAACTTGCAGCAACAGCAACCGGTAGTGACCTCGACACCAGCGTCTGAAGCAGCAGCTGTCTATTCCGATTCCGCAGCTCCTGCGCGTCTGCATAAACTGCTCCCCGGGTATGCTCTGGCTGTCACACTGCTTCTGATCCTGCTGGCACTGACCGGTCGTATTGCTCTGTTCCCCGGTTCCCATGCACTGGAAAGTCTGCCGGATGTGCGACCACTGCAGCCCGGTGAATTTCAGATCGTCCCTCCCGGCGCCCCTTTACCTCCGCAGCATGGCCTGAGACTGAACGAAAGTCGGCGTTTTGGCGACGTAGTCCTGACCCCCTTGAAAGTCACCAAAGAACCCATCACGTTCGAACACTTTCAGACGCATGCTGCCGAGCCACGCATGACGACGGCACCCGTGCTGAAACTGTGGCTTCGCTTTGAGAATGTGGCTCGGGACTATGCCTTCGCCCCCTACGACACCATGCTGATGTCTCATCGCCATCCGGAATTCAGCACCGAGGAATCCACTCAGGCCAACACCTGGCTGCGGGACAATCAAGCGGCCCAATCTCAGCGACTGTTGAACTTTCTGCACCCAGTTGGCAGCAACTTTGTGCTGTCCGGCCAGAACGCCGCCACGCCTGTTCCGCCGGGCCAGTCGCTCGAGGTATTTGTCGCTTCCGCCGAACTGCCTGAGACCGAGCTGCAACAGACTGCGTGGTCGTGGCGAGTGCAGTTTCGGAAGGGTGTCCATACGGCGACC
>CAXBSH010000115.1:0-13881 GCA_963977705.1 uncultured Planctomycetaceae bacterium | reverse complement strand
AGCACCACTGTTCCCCCGCGCAGCATGGCCGAAGTCCACGGTTTGCGGTATCCTCAATGCTCCGCTGACACCACTCGTCGCCCCACAGGAAACACTCAGATGATCCCGGCCGCTCCTCAACCGCTCAGCCTCAACCTATCACGTCGCCTCTTTGTCATATTGACGTTAATGGCCTGTGTTCCCGCCATGCCACTGTCGGCCAATGACGAACAGGCCAGCAAAACACCACCGGCAGCAGAACCTAAACCTGATGCTGAAGGCTGGCTGCCCCTGTTCAATGGGAAGAACCTCGATGGCTGGAAAGTCACCAACTTTGGTGGCGAAGGTGATGTGCTGGTGGAAAACGGTGATGTCGTGATCACCCAGGGCGCCGATCTTTCAGGGATCCACACCGAAAAGAAACTGCCAAAGTCCAATTACGAAGTGCAGTTCGAAGCCCAGCGCGAAGCGGGTGGAGATTTCTTCGCCGGGCTGACGTTCCCGATCCGAGACAATTTCTGCTCGCTGATCATCGGTGGCTGGGGCGGTGGAGTCTGTGGCATCAGCAGCCTCGATGGTATGGATGCCTCAGAAAACGATACGACCTCGTACCAGCAGTTCGACAAGGGTCGCTGGTACCGCATCCGCCTTGTGGTTCGCGACAACCACATCAATGCATGGATTGATGACAATCAGATTGTCGATGTCGATACAAAGGATCGGCGAATCGGCGTGCGATTCGAAGTGGAACGATCCAAGCCCTTCGGATTCGCAACTTACGCCACCACCGGCCGCATCCGAAAAGCAAGAATCCGTTCTCTGCCCGCGGAATCAGCCGCCGAAAAGAAGCCATCGACAGACAAGTCCGAACAGAATTGACAGATCACAGCAAACAGCAGATCGCCCCACACCGTTTCGCAGACACTCGCAGACACTCGCAGACACTCGCAGAAAAGAGCCGACCCGTGCCGACCGCCGATTTTTCCTGGGAGCCCATGTTTCAGACCGGGGCTGATCACACGACGTGGCGACTGCTGACCAACGATCATGTACGGGTTCAAAGTTTTCAGGGGCAGGACGTGCTGTGCGTCGACCCGGCAGCCCTGACCCTGCTCAGTGCCCAGGCATTTCATGACATCAATTTTTTCCTGCGTCCCGCTCACCTGCAGCAGGTCGCAGCCATCCTTGATGATCCCGCAGCCTCGGAAAACGACCGCATGGTTGCACTGACGATGCTGCGAAACGCCGATGTGGCCAGCAAAGGTGTCCTGCCGTTCTGTCAGGACACCGGTACCGCCACAATCGTTGGCAAGAAAGGCCATGCTGTCTGGTCATCCGGTGACGAACAGGCCCTCGCCCGCGGTGTCTACGACGCCTACACAGAAAACAACCTGCGGTACTCGCAGAATGCCCCGCTGACAATGTGGGACGAGAAGAATACCAATACCAACCTGCCGGCGCAGATCGATCTGGCAGCCTGTGACGGGGACCAGTATCAGTTCCTGTTCGTTGCCAAAGGTGGCGGTTCTGCAAACAAGACGTATCTGTATCAGGAAACGCGAGCGATCCTGAATCCACAGACGCTCGTGCAGTTTCTTACCACGAAAATGATGTCACTGGGCACTGCCGCCTGCCCACCGTACCACCTTGTCTTCGTGATCGGCGGCACCTCGGCGGAAGCCACTCTCAAGACCGTCAAACTGGCCAGCACGAAGTATCTGGATCATCTGCCCACAACCGGCAGCGCCGGGGGCCGCGCATTTCGCGATGTGGAGCTCGAAGCTCAACTGCTTGAAGCAGCTCGCAACTGCGGTATCGGCGCCCAGTTCGGAGGCCGCTACTTTGCACTCGATGTTCGCGTCATCCGCCTGCCCAGACATGGCGCATCGCTGCCTGTAGGCATCGGAGTTTCCTGCAGTGCGGACCGACAGGCAAAAGGCCGTATCACTCGCGACGGCGTCTTCCTCGAACAGCTGGAAACAGATCCCATTCGCTTTATCCCAGCGGCACTGCGCGAGGTGCGCGATGAAACGGCCGTTCGTATCGACCTCAACCGCCCCATGCCTGAAATCCTTCGCGAACTGGATCGATACCCGGTCACAACACGCCTGCTGCTGAGCGGTCCGATCGTCGTAGCTCGGGATATCGCACACGCCAAACTCAAGGAACGACTGGACGCCGGACAACCACTCCCACAGTACTTCCGGGACCATCCCGTCTACTATGCTGGACCTGCCAAGAAGCCCGCAGGTTATGCCAGCGGCTCGTTTGGACCGACCACAGCAGGACGTATGGATTCCTATGTCGATCTGTTTCAGTCGCAGGGCGGCAGCATGGTGATGATCGCCAAAGGGAACCGCGGTCAGCAGGTCACGGATGCCTGCCACAAACATGGTGGCTTCTACCTCGGCAGTATCGGCGGACCGGCTGCCATCCTTGCTAAGGAAAATATCCGCTCTGTGGAAGTCGTCGAGTTTGCTGAGTTGGGAATGGAAGCCATCTGGAAAATTGATGTCATCGATTTCCCGGCCTTCATACTCGTCGACAACAAAGGCTCAGACTTCTTTCAGACCGTTGGCGGTGGCTGTTCGCACTGAACCAAACACGCTGATGTTCCAGACACTCCTCAGCACATCCCCGATCGGCCCGATTCAGATCACAGGTACCGACGAGGGTATCACGCAACTGTTGTTGAACATGCCATTGACGCAACACCCGGAAGAGCAGTCCGCACACCCGCTGGCTGTCCTGGCCGTGGAACAATTGCAGGCGTGGTTCGCCGGCAGACTGCGCACGTTCCAGTTGCCGCTGCGTCCCGCGGGCACAGAGTTCCAGCAGAAGGTCTGGCATGCTCTGCAGCAGATTCCCTGGGGACAAACCGCCAGCTATGCGCAGATTGCAGCAGACATCGGCCAGCCCAGTGCCTGTCGAGCCGTTGGACTGGCCAATGGTCGTAATCCGATTCCCGTCATCATTCCCTGCCATCGCATCATCGGCAGCAATGGACGGCTTGTCGGATATTCAGGCGGCCTTGAGATCAAACGCACATTGCTGACGATCGAAGGCTCGCTGCTGCTGTGACACCGTTGGGTTACCCGCTAGCTCTGCTGCTGGCGTCATACTGCCCCTGACAAACCTGTCAGCTGATGTCACTGCCCGTCGACACCATTGCAGTTCCCGCAGGGCCAACCGCCAGAACAGTTCATCCTGTGATCACGCATCCACAAGGAAGCACACATGAACACAGCCAAAAAAGAAAGGGGAAAGGCTTAAAGCCTTTCCCCTTTCTACCGTGAAGTCTGCAGGCAGACCCCTCGGCAGGAGCTTCCCGCTCGGGCCACGCACCCATGTGAGCGAGAACAGGCGAGTTTCCTGACCTTCCCCTCCTTTAACCCCTGCGGAGTTAATGCAATCAACGGGTCCCACCACTCCGTTGACTGCCTCCGAATGCAGACAAATGCAAGGAGTGTGCCAAAGTAAAAAAATCGGCGCGGATTCGACGGAGAAACTTAGCCAGTGCGGGATTCTTCAGGTTTTTCGCGTTGGTTGTCGCTGTGAATTTTCTCTTCTGCCACGTTCCCAGCGACTTCATCGGCTGAATTGCAGGCAGACATGCCCACGCTTTATGCAGGGGCGAACCACGAATGCGAAATCAGCGCACCACCCCCACCCACAATTGGCCAACGGCCATAGTCAACATAGCCTTGGGCAACGCCCAAGGGAAATGGCACCGCGCCCCACACCCCACAATTGGCCAACGGCCATAGTCAACATAGCCTTGGGCAACGCCCAAGGAAAATGGCACCGCCCCCCCCACACCACATTTGGCCAACGGCCATAGTCAACATAGCCTTGGGCAACGCCCAAGGAAAATGGCACCGCCCCCACACCACATTTGGCCAACGGCCATAGTCAACGTAGCCTTGGGCAACGCCCAAGGAAAGCCCCAGCCGAAAATCATGGATTTCCTCTTCCGCAGCAGCGGAGCGGCATTACAAACATTGCATGTTCATGGGTGACGACACGGGCTGAAGCCCATGCTACGACCACCAAGCACCAGCTCGGGGACGATGCTCAGGTTCCCCTTTGCTGAGCGACTATCAGCCCACGGAACGGCTGAGCGACGGGTAAACGTGCGCGGCGTCGCGGCTTTTTGTGGGCGCAAGGCGGCCAAGCAGGAATGACGCAAGCGATAATAGTCGTAGTCTGGGCTTCAGCCCGGGCACAAACGTCTCGTCACCCTTGAAATCCCCATGTTTTTTTTAATGGATGGGGCCGAGCAGGAATGCTCGGGCTACGGTTGTCGGCGAACGACGAAAGCTGAACACGGACAGTGTACTTCGGCTCGGCAGGAGCCTCGCCCTCCCAAAGGGAACTTTGCCTGCACTGACAACTGATCACTGACAACTGACGAACTGACGAACTTTCAGACGGCCCAGCAGCAGAGCAGGACAGCAGGGCAGGGCCGAGGGAATCGATCTTGGTATCTCACATGGCGTATTGATCGGCCAGATCATTCTGCTGCAGCGGTTGCTGCAACTTCCCACATGGACCGAACAACAGTGCACGCACCTATCGATCGATGAATTACAGCAGCTGGTGGTGCAACTGCAGCAGCAGTTCAACGCTGATCGGTCCTGACCCGTTTGCAGCCCAGCCAGCAGCAGATCTCAACCTGCGTTCTGGTATCACTCATTTCACCAGCACAAAAACCACGTCAGCACAGCCAATATCGCCGCCACTGCCCCCAGCGTCTGCCACAGTGGCATTGCTGCTACCGGACGCCCCTCCCGCGTGGCGTACAGGCCACAGGCGGGACACTGCAGCCCGTCTTCATACATCTCGCGTCCGCAATGCTGACAGGTCGTCACACAGGTCTCAGCCCCGTCATCCTCGGCGTCGACTTCTGCGTCCCACTCAGATTCCTCCCAGTCGTCTCTGACCATCACGGTCTCCATCCCGTCCGCAACTCTCAGAAACGACACAGTGATTCCACATATGCTGCTGAACCATCACGCAACCAGCCGTCCAACTGAGCCGGGTCTTTCAACTGACGCCCTCGCTCTGTCGTCACGCCAAGGAAACTGCAGCGGACATCACTGAGTGCTGTCATGTCGCCCCACAGCTTTTCAAACTGCGAGACCGGAAACACGTCTTCCTGACCATTCCCCCAGCGTTTCTTGACGTCCTTCAGCGTGATATAGGTGGGCAGTCGCCGAGCGAGATCACGGATGGCCGCGTCCACTCGTATCTGATCCGCCAGCGTCTCACGGTTCAGCCCGAAAATATTCAGCAGCCGATCAATGTCGATCCACGTTGTCAGTGAGTTATACCACGTCAGCTGGAATTCATCGTCTTCACGTGGCATGGCCAGCCCTTCCACCAGTCGCACGCGACCATCCACCCTCGCCAACCCGCCGCCCCGATCCTCCAGACGCCGACAGATCACCTCAAAACTCAGATCCGCCCCGGACTGGATATGCAGACCCAGACAACCCGGATCCAGTGCCGCCCCCAGCGTATCGATGTTATGCAGCATCAACCAGCGCAACTGAGGACGCTCGTTCAGCATCCGCAGCAGCGTACCGTTTCGCAGCATGTTCGGCACTTCATACCAGTGCCCGACAGGATGCAGACACTGCAGCGGCAAGTTATCCGTGTAGTCTGCCGCTTCACCCGCCGTCCTCGCCCAGTTCATCAATGCTGCCCGCAGACTGGCTCGCACCTTCTCCTTCTGCGGATCCAGTACCTGCTGAGCCATTTCTTCCCATGTGAACTGCAGATCGCGCAGCGTTGGAATCATCCGCAGCCCCACCGAAACTCCTCGTGACACACGCAGCAAACCCTGCGGATCCAGCACACTGACAGCCCGCCGCAACGGTCGGTCAGTCAGATACCCGGATGTCACAACATGCAGCGGCTGCACTCCATATTCCGCAGCCACCCGCCGTGATTTGGCCCAGTGAATCTCAAGAAAGGATCGCCAGCGACCACCCATCCGGCAGAATGGGTTCAGTGCCTTGACGACGCCGGCACCCTGTGTCCAGCGACTGCCCACGCCGGCAGCCAGAGTCACCACGGCCGCTTCGCCGCGTGCCAGTGCCGCACGCCCCGCTTCCACCGCTGCAGCGGGAATGTCCCGCCGCGCCTCCAGCACGTCACCAGCACGCACGTCTGTAATCACCACCGACTGATTCAGGCGATTCTGCGACATACCCAGACGCCCTGATCGCAGATCCTCCCGCAGCTGCTCATGCGCCGTCCCGTCAAAGCCATTGTCCCGCAACAGATCTTCCAGTCGAGCAGACTGTCGAGCCTCCGCTGATGTCGCCGGAAGCAGACGTCGAATCAGGCTGGATGCCAGATTCAGGCCGTCCGTTGTTCGACACGCATTCCCCACCCGCTCAAGCTCACGGCGAGTCATCGGGCTCAGCTGATGCAGTCCCTTCCGCAACCAGTCCGGTACAATCTGAGCGTGATAGCCCCGCGGCAACTCACAGTCCTGACGCAGCTCAGCAAAGGTGCCGTTGTCGTTGATTGCAAAATCATACACCACCGGATCCATCGCAAATGGAACCGCATCCTCCATGCTCCGCTTAATCTCCACCATCGCACCCTGCAGCCACTCACTGGCTTCATTCCGCACCAGCGGATCAAAAATGAAACCCATGCCACCACCCGCCATGCCACCCAGCATCCAGAAGCCGTGGAAGCTGCTGCCATACCGCTGCTGGCAGGCGGCAATGATTGATTCCGTATATGCGTTGCTGCACCACGGTATGATCTGCTGCAATGGCTCATGAAAATTCTGATGCGTGGCGCGCCCTACCGCCGGAATGTCGCCACTGCGAAGTGCTGCTGTCATCTGCTCCAGCAACTGAATCGCGCGGCCCCGCGCCTGCCATTCAGACTCACACCGCAGCAGATACTTCTCAGTCACCATCTCCAGAATCGGCCCCACATTCTGCGCCATCCCGCCATGGGCCAGCACAAGACTGTTCTGCAGTTTCTGACGAGTCTCGGCGGAAACTTCAGCGCGACTGAATACGTGATGCCGAGGCATCAGCCGCCCGCGACTGATCCCGTATTCCGGATCCTCGGCCCCTGCCGCAGACCCCGTGATCAGCTTGATACCCGGCCAGATCCCTCCCGAATCCTGCCAGCCTCCGCCGGAACCACCCAGCCACTCACCCAGAATCGCACGCGCTGCCACAATCCGACGATCAGCCTCCTCCAACTGCCCTGTCAGAGTCGAAACCTGACCAGTCGCACGCATGCAAAGAGAAATCAGTGAACCCAGCAGGTTGGTCGATACCGCCAGCCGAGAACCCTTCGGGATGTCATTCACTCGACTGGTGATCTCCAGCCCCAGACCTGGACCAATCATCCGCGCAAACACATCCGCTACGGAACCACCACAACCCTCCATACCCGGAGGAATCAGACCGGCCGCAATCACCGCCGCCTTCAGCAATCCCAGATAGTCGCGAGCAAAGTCGAAGACTTCACTCAGATCCGTTATCTCGGCTCGAGCATCCAGATCAAGACTGGCCAGCCGCAGTACCGGCTCATCAATCACTCGCAGACTGCACTCAATCGGAGGTTCCGGCGTCGCGTGACGGCCTCGCACCGCCAGATCAATCGACGCATTGATCACCCGCGCACCCTCAGGAAAATCCATCCCCAGGAAAAAAATGTCGCTCCAGCCACTGTGCGAAAAATCCATTCGCACTGATGTTCGTTCACGCAGCACAGGATACGTGTCCGTCACCGAACTGATCTGCAACAGCTCGCGACGCAGCGTCAAAGGCACATCCGCCGGATGCCCCGTACGAAACATCCATTGATTCCCACGCACCGTACGCACACTGCGACGCACCTGATCCGCCAGTGTCTGAAATGCCAGACGATGACAGGCTTCACCAAGAGCGCTGCTGAGTGTCACAGACGGTCCGTCAGTCGCCTGCTGCGCCAGAAACAGATCAATCGCCTCCGGATAACGACGATTCAGCATCTGCGAATACGCTGCCGGCGAAATCCGACCACTCTCACGACCACTGGCCGACAAACGAATCGGCAGGTGAAAACGATGAATCGCATACAGAAAAAACAAGGCCCGCACACGCTGATACAGATTCTCTGAGTGTCGCCGAAACTGATCCAGGACCTCACACTCAAACAGCAACTGCTCGATCGACAGCGGCTGGCAGACCGCGTCCAGAGCACGGTCACGCACAGACCGCTCTTCTGCAGTAATAATCGGCAACAGCAGTGATGAAGACTGATTCATGAGCGTTCTGCAGGAGAATTCATGGAAACAGGGACGAAACGAAACTCCACTCTCTCACCCGCTCAGCGCGATGCCAGCAGATGCACCAGCTCCGTCAGAATCAGATCCCGATCCTGACCGCTCAGACTGAATGCCAGCTGCGCCAGCAGCAGCCCATACTTCTCACTGATGTTGTACCGCGTCCCCTCAACCGCAAACGCCAGATAACGCTCGGTCGCAGCCAGCTGAGACAGGGCACTGCTGAGATCAATGCCTGTCCCGGCAGGGGCCGCCTGCAGGTTGGTACTGAGTATTCCCAGGATCGCCGGTGTCAGCACGTGCATCCCGAACAGACACAGGTAATAACCGGCCCGCTGACCCGCAACAATCAAACGCTGCTCAGCCACTGTCGGTGTCGGCTTCTCGATCACCGTCGACACCTCATACAGACCCTGCTCGCGAGACACCGGACTGCCACCAACAGTCCCGAAATGCACAATCTCATTTTCACGAGTCGGCTGGATGGCAGAGACACTGCATTCATGCCGAGCCGCAACCTCCAGCAGCTGCCGGGCACACGGCTGCTCCGTCCTGCTCAGATACAAATGATCTGAGACCAGATGCAGAAAAGGCTGCTGCTGCACAAAATCGGCCGTCCGCAGGATTGCGTCGCCATACCCTCGCGGATTGTGCTGCTCAAAAAAAATCAGTCGCGAAGCATGCGGACCAGCAGCACTGAGATAAGAATCCTGCTGACCAGGACGCACCACAATTGCAATATCTTCCACGCCCGAACTGACAATCTCATCCAGCGTCAGACGCAACGCAGTCCGCACCTCGCCACTGCGATCCACAACACTTTGCAGAGGCAGACTGCCGTGCCGGTCACCAGCCGCCGTTATTACCGCTTTGCGCACCCGCATTGATCATCACTCCCACTGATACAAACCCCTCGTCATGCACCCTGAATCTACCCCAATCCCCTGATAAATCGCGTCTTTTCCTGATTAAACACCGCGATGACCATCCAGAATCCCGCCAATCTCATACCGACTTCGCCAAACTCCGCACAACCCACAAACCCCCTGTAACCCCTGCCAGAAGTAT
Organism: uncultured Planctomycetaceae bacterium; assembly: GCA_963977705.1. Classification (GTDB taxonomy): domain Bacteria; phylum Planctomycetota; class Planctomycetia; order Planctomycetales; family Planctomycetaceae; genus SXXK01. Next base: position 4,526 of record CAXBSH010000115.1, on the reverse strand, counting down.
CAGAACAGACCTGCTGCTCGCACCCAGCCTCTACTCTTGCTCCGCCATCACCTCGTCAGCCCAGCAACATGGCGTCGCCCGCCAATGCAACATCCCGTGCAGCTCGCAGCACTGAACAAACCAGCAGACCTTATCAGACCTGATCGGCGAAACACGCCAGTACCCTGGGACCACCAATCACCGACCGGGTTGGCCCTCAGATTCTCAGAAGGGCCTTCCGCCACCCCAACCACCCGACCCCGTCCCCGATGCAGCGGCAGATTCCGCAGAACCACAGTCAGCACCAGCCAGTTCTACCATTCAAATCGGCTCAAAACCGCCATGATCGAGGCAACCGCAACAATCGGAGTGACCGCAAAATTCAGAACGATCCGCATATCTGTCACATTTTAACTCAACATCCACTCACGCACTGTCCGATCGAAAAGAGTAACCGTCATTGCCGGTATACCCGGCACAATCCGTTAATACGGCTCGATCGGAAGAATCGATGAAACCGAACAGAATGTTAGCTTCGGCCTCCCTGTTGTTCAGCGGCGTCGCGCTGATCACGGCCGCAAACGTCTCGACCGGAGATGAAGGTGTCGTCCGGATGTCGTCGCTCAAGCCACAGGATGGCACGACGCCCACTCCGACGCCTGAGGCTGAGGGTACCGTTCGCGTCCCCTCGACTGCCGGCCCGGCTGCCGCGGCACCTATGCCGTATCCCCAGCCCCAGTCGTACGCTCCTTACTTTGAGCGTTCTCTGGGTGCAACCGAGGTGATACCGCGAGGCGCCTACGGTCCTGAAGCCCCGTTCGGCCCGATCCTGATGTTCGAATCGAACTTCGGCAGCGGACTCGGATACAAGGAAGGCTACCAGCGAGCCAATGCTCGCGTCCCGAAGCACATTGACGTCAACAAGACGGTGCTGATGGGCGATGTCTCGGCATCGGTCACCTGGGACGGCCTGCCGATCTTCAGCGCCGGCGGTATCTTCCGTACCTACGATTCCGATCGAAACCGGATCTACGGCTTCAACGGATTCTTCGACTACGACAAGGGCTACGGCAACGGCGAATGGACCCGAGCGACGGTCGGGACAGAATCGCTGGGCAAGTACCTTGATGCCCGCATGAATGTGTACATGATTGCCGGTGACAATTCCCAGCTGCTCAGCAGCTCTCTGCTGCCCGGCATTCAGATGATGGCGAATTCGGTCTACCAGACCCGAGTTGACGTACGTGACAACGCCTACTCAGGCGGTGACTTCGAAATCGGCGGCCCCCTGCCACTGCTGGGCCGTTACGGCATGAACATGTACCCCGGGGCCTATTATCTGTCGAATCCGTACGGAGGCGACTCGGTCGGCTTCCAGGTTCGCTGGGAAGCCCTGATCACCCAGAACCTGACCGTCAACACATGGCTGTCTCATGACGGTACCTTCGATACAAATGCCTGGGTCAGCCTGCAGTACGAGATTCCGAACTACCGGAAGAAGCGTCTGCTGCGTGACCGCGGTGTTCGTGAGCGTCTGCTTGATCCGGTCGTTCGAGCCAATCGTATTCACACGAACATCGACACCACCAACAACTATCTGGCACTGGTCAACCCAACCACCGGTGGTGCCTACAACCTGATGCATGTGAATCCCAATGCCACAGTGCCGGGGGATGGAACCTACGAACACCCGTTCGCGACGATGCAACTGGCCAAAGGGGCCAACAATGCCGCATACGACATCATTCGGATCCAGCCCAATGCGGATGATTCAGGCAGTGACCTGACCATCAACGGGGGCATGGGACTGTTTGATAACCAGATCCTGATGTCATCACTGGTTCCGCTGCCGTTGTCAGGAGGCTACACACTTCCGGTCGAAGCTCCAGCCGGTTCCACTCTGGCACCACTGCTGTCTGATCCGGTCATGGGTGCTGGTGGCAGCGTGATTCGGCTCGCCAACAACAACTCAGTACTGGGCCTGCGGTTTGATGCTTCCAATGCCGCTCAGACGGTCTTTGGAACAGCACTTTCCAATCCGCTGCCGATTACCGACGCCACAATCGTGGGCAACGAGTTCACGAACTACGGTGATGCTGTCGTCCTGCAGGATGTCTCGGGATATCTGCGGATTCAGGATAACGTGTTCAAAGGTCTGCTGGGCCCATCCAACGATGGTCTGCGACTGTCAGTTGCCGGTGGCAGCACGGCCGATGTGCTGGTGGCTGATAACACAGCAACCGACAACAGTGGCACCGCGATTTCCCTCACAGCGGGTGCCGGCTCCACGCTCAACGCCGATAACCCGACCGGCTCCAGTCCCACCGGGATTGTGGGCAACACGATCTCCGGCAACGGATTCGGCATCAGTGTCAACGCCGCTCCCGGTTCTGTCGTGAATGCTGCAATCGAAGGCAATACCATTGAAGACAACACCTTCGACGGGCTGCAGATGACTGCTGACAACAGCACCTTCAATCTGGCCAGCCTTTCCGGCAACACGATCAATCGCAACATTGGAAATGGCGTCTTTGTCCATTATCTGAATGGCGGAGTCTTCAATGCGGTCTCGGAAGATCTGAACGGAAACGGCAGTCTGGATGCCGGTGAAGACCTGAACGGCAACGGGCGAGTTGACTACGGCATCGTCTCCAACACGATCACAAACAACAAGACTGCCGGCATCTGCATCTTCGGTGAAGATGCCAGCACCGGTCGCTTTGACATCGGTGGTCCGACACCCACGCTTGCCAACGACATCCTTGGAAATACCGACGGCGGTATCCTCGCAGACCTCCGCGATACAGCCACTGCCCAGATGGATGTGCTTGGAAACAACATTCAGGGCGGCAATGCGGATCCCGGCCTGACGATTATGCTGGACTTTGTCGACCCCTCGCAGGGGCTGGTCACCGATGCCAATGGGCGACAGGTGGGACCATTCGGTCTTGCCGCATATGGCTTCAACCAGTCGCAGTATGATCTTGTAACCAAAGCCATCCTCGCGACTGTCGAGGGTCACTACCGCAATCTCGCAACCTCCGCTGATAGTCCACTCAGTACCCTGGCTCCTGGTCGCGAGTTGAACCTCGACTTTGTGATCGGCGACACCGGAACAGCTCCTTCAAATGGGGCCACTGAGTACTACGTGATCACGATCGGTGACAGCGTGCAGGCCCTCGGTGGACTTGCAGGACAGTCAGCAGATATCGGTAACATCCGAAATGCCACTGGACAGGGGCCTGGCCAGGGTTTGCTGGGATACGCTCAGCAGAGTGGTGCCTCAGCCGTTGGCGTCTACACCAACGAAATCAATCAGCTCAGCCCATTCCTGAATCCACCAAATGCAATGGGTGCCAACGGTGGGATCTACGTCGACAGGAACAACTCGACTGGCTACTCGGTCGACGCCCTGACATCAGGCAATCTGACATTTACTCGCCGAGCCATCGGCTTAGTCAGCTCGCATGAACTCGGACACGCACTCTCACTGCGACACATCCAGGACAACAACGACGTCACTCCGAACGGCCTGAACCCGATCATGGGTACACCGGCCATCGACCTGCCGATTCAGGCGCTGGTCCAGGACGCCGGACTGTCACTGCAGGGTCAGAACCCCGGCGAACTCCCGGGCGAAGCACCGTTCACTCAGTTTGATACCGCACAGCTGGTCACAGCCATCGGTACACGCCCCAAAGTGGATGACTCCGCAAACGGAATTCGAATTGAAGCATCCGATAACGCTCGCCTGCTGGGATCCACGTTCAACAACAACACGATCGCCGGAACTCGACAGAACGGCATCGAGATTGTCATGAACGACAGTGCGGTAGCTGAGTCCGTGACGATTCAGGGTAACCAGATCACGGGCGGTGGTGGCAACGGTGTTCGGCTTGAAGCTAATGGTGCAGGTGCCCAGATTCATGCTGATCATACCATCGGAGGGCTTGGAACCAACATCTATGGTGGCACCAGCTATACTCAGGCAAACCAGATCTCCGGAAATGAACTCGATGGTTTCCAGGCACTGGCGACCAATGGTGGCCAGATCCGTGGCAACCTCATCGGCAACGACATTTCCGGTAACTCCGGAAACGGTGCCGCACTGCTGGTTGATAAGGGTGGTGAGATTGACTTCGGAACACCCGGATCGAATCGAGTGATCCGAGGCAACAAGCTGAACAACAACGGCGGTGCCGGCCTGCTGACCAATCAGCTGTCCGTCCCCGGTTCACTGTCCGAAATCAAAGCCGACGTCCTTGGAAATGATATTTCCGGTAACGGCGGTGGCGGTATCGTCTCCCGCCTCTACGGTGTCAACAATGCACCTCCGGTTCCACCAGCACTCATCGACAACAATCGACTGGACCTTGTCGTCGGCGGAATCGCTGCTGCTGATGCCAACACGATCAGTGGAAATACGGATGTCGGTATCGAGGTCTATGCGACCGGTAACGGCAATGCCATGGTCGACCTGCAGGACGTCACAGTCGGTGGTACGATCGACGGAGCTGCCGCCAGCCTTGACGGCGACGGTATCCGCC
>CAXBSH010000114.1:0-13890 GCA_963977705.1 uncultured Planctomycetaceae bacterium | reverse complement strand
AAAACGGCCCTTCAGGCCTGAATCGCAAACATACGCTCGGCACAAACCAAACACACGCCGCAACGGCCTCCTGGCCCAACGAGTTTCGTGGGTAATGACAAGGGCTGAAGCCCACGCTACGGCTTCCCCCGAACACCAACCGCACCGGGCAGAAATGCCACTGACCACTGACCACTGACCACTGATCACTTTTATCCTTCCAACGCCCGACGCAGGATGGGTTCGATCGCATCGGCATGCCGCTGAAAGCCCAGATCGGAAGGGTGCGAACCATCGGTCGTATCATCACGGTCTGCCCCCAGCAGGGATTCACCGTCCACATAATGCAGTCCCGACACTCCAGCATCCAGCAGCTTCTGATAGGCCGCCTTCAACGCAGCGCGACTGCTGGTATTACGTTCGCGCTGTCCATCCAGCAGCCAGCTGCCCGAATAACTGCGGTCCTCGACCAGCACAATCGGGGTTTGCGGTCGAGCTTTCCGCAGCTGCTGTACCAGCGGCTCAGTTTTGGCAGCCACTTCATCGGCAGCCATATTGGGCAGACAGTCAATCACATAGACGGCCGTGTCCAGTTCGGTGAGGAACTGCCCGACTTCGGCTTCCATGCGTCCATTCCCGCTGAAACCCAGATTGATCACCGGCCGATTCAATCGGCGTCCCAGAATTGCCGGATGCGGCATTCCCGGCCGTGATGCGCAGGCGCCATGAGTAATCGAAGTGCCGTAGAACAGGATGGGGGACTGTGTCCGTGGAGCAATGGGCTGGAACTTTGCTCCCATCGGGACACCCACCCGCAATGTCTCTGTGCCGTTATACAGCGGCAGATAAATTGCATAATCACGTTCTCCCGCACGAATCCCGCTGACGATTTTCGTCTGGACCTGCTGAGTCTTCGGGGCGACAACAGCCACCCATTTCCACGACCCATCAGTATCCGTTGCATACAGATCCAGCCCACTGACCCCGGTAGCCGGCATATGGGGCATCGCAAGATTCGAACTGGTTACGGAGTAATCCGCGTGAATCTCGGTTGCATCTGTGCGAAACCGCACCAGCATTCCAGCGGAATGTCGACTGAGATTCCAGACGGCATCGCGAACGACGCCTTTAGCGCGGGCTGGCAGGCGATCAAAATACTTTTCGGTGTCATTGAACGCTCGCCCTTCAACCCCCCAATCACGTACATCTGCCCAATTCACAGCCGACTCGTCCGCCGCAATCTCACGACGAACGCAAACGGTCGCCACAGCCGAAGAAGCCACCGAAAGAAAACCACGTCTGCTGAAACTCATGACTGATGCTCGGAAAAAAGACCACCGGAAGCCGACAGGCATCCGGAAAAAACTGACTGCATCCCAAAGCAGTCTACAACGACACCACGCAGCCTGTCACTCCAGCAGCGAACCGGAAGCTATATTCATGAACGACAATTCGGGGAGTCACAGGAAAACCAGTACAGCCGCCCGGCAGGATTCACAACGAGACATCCCGGCACGCGACGCTGTCGGTTTCGGTGGGACACTGTGCCTCAGTGATGCAGGAACGTAGATGCAGGAACGTATCTCGAGCATTCCTGACGCGAAGGACAAAATGTAGCCCGAGCATTCCTGCTCGGCCCCCGCCCTTAAAAAACACCGGAGATTTCAAGGGTGACAAAAAGTTTGTGCCACGGCTAAAGCCCAGACTACGACTTTTGTCCCTCGCATCTCAAATGCTCGGGCGACGGTTTTGTGTTCAGCTGTGTCGGAATTTCAGCGACAGTGCAACAGACAGGGATCTCGTGATAGAATCCACGCTCCGAATTCGCCTTTTCACCTGAGCACTTTGTCGCCTGACGGATGACTTTCATGGATCTTGGGATTGCCGGTCAAACTGCTGTCGTTGTCGGTGGCGCAAGTGGGATCGGTGCGGCCGTGGCCGCGCTGCTGAAGGATGAAGGTGCGCGGCCTGTTGTGTGGGATCTGCAGCCGCAGGGTCAGACATCTTCCGCAGCGACCCTGCCGTTCCTGCAGGTCGATGTCTGTGACAACGCCGCTGTTCAGGCCGCGTGGGATCAGACAGTCCGGCAGTTCGGACCCGTCAGGATCCTTGTCCACTGTGCAGCCATCGGTTCGGGCTCATACGGCTTCCCATATACCAATGTGCCTGTGGCTGCGTGGTCACGAGTCCTCGAAGTCAACATCCTCGGTATGACTCACGTGGCGCATGTCGCCGGCCCGGCCATGGCCGCACAGAAGCAGGGTGCGATGGTGTTTCTTGCCAGCGTCGCTGGTCAGATGGGGTCGCCCACGGATCCGCCTTACAGCGCCAGCAAAGCCGCCAATATCAACTTTGCCCAGTGCATGGCAAAGGATCTGGCACCGCATAATGTGCGAGTCAATTCGGTGTGTCCCGGAATGGTTCAAACTCCCCTCAATCGCTCGGTCTGGGCCGCATGGAACGAACAGCAGCAGCCAGCCGATCAGCTGACATATGAAGTCTGGGCCGAACAGAAAATTCGCAAAGTAGTGCCTTTGGGACGCTGGCAGCGGCCGGATGATGTGGCCGATCTGATCGTCTTCCTCTGCAGTCGCCGGGCGTCCGAAATCACCGGGCAGACGATCAATGTGGATGGTGGCACAGTGATGCACTGGTAACGGCAGTTTCTGCCGGTTGACGCTGCGATGGCCACGGGATTTCCCACAGCTTCCTCTACAGCCAATTTTCCGGAGTGCGTAGAATTCGGCATGGGTGCAGACGGCAGGAAGATCAGACAGGGTGTTCCCGGGCTTAAGCCCAGGCTACCGGGGATGCGGTGAAGTGTTGTGGGAAGGAACCGACCAGGCAGGAAGAACTCTGCGGATACAAAACGTAGCCTGGACTTTAGCCCGGGTTACAACTCCGCATGACTTCTGAAAACACTGTGGTTTTCATAGGTGGGGCCGAGCAGGAATGACGGCGAGGACAAAATGTCGTAGTCCGGGCTTCAGCCCGGGCACGAACTTTTTGTCACCCTTGAAATCCCCAGTGTTTTTAAAGGATGGGGCCGAGCAGGAATGCTCGGGCTACGTTTTGTCCCTCGCGTCAGGAATACTCGGTCTACGGTTTCGTCTGCAGTGCCGGCAATCTTGCATTGACATTGTCAGGGAGTGACTCGCTATGGCCACCAGAATTCTCAGTATTTCAGGTCTTCGCGGTGTCATCGGAGATGGTCTGGATCCGGTTTATACCAGCCGGTTCGCAGCGGCTCTGGGAACCATGTTCTGCGGTGGCAAAGTTGTGCTGGCTCGCGATGGGCGTTCAACCGGCCCGATGCTGCAGCATGCGGTGGTTTCCGGGCTGCTGGCCACGGGCTGTGAAGTCCTTGATGCCGGCATCTGTACCACGCCGACCTGCGGTGTTCTGGTGCAGCATCACGGGGCAGCCGGAGGCTTGCAGATCACTGCCAGTCATAACCCGATTGAATGGAATGGTCTGAAACCCTTTGCCCCTGACGGTTCGGTTTTCAATCGGGATCTGGGTCAGCAGCTGCTGCAGATCCTTGAGCGGGATACGATTGCCTGGCGTGGCTGGTCCGGTCTGGGCAGTATGGTTACGCTGCAGAACCCTGCTCAGGTCCATATCGACCGCGTCCTGTCGCTCGTGAATGTGGACGCCATTCGACGGCGAAAATTTCGAGTGGTGCTGGACTGCAATCACGGCTCAGGTGCTGTTGGCGGTCCGCAGCTGCTGGAGGCTCTGGGCTGCGAGGTGGTTGTACTGGGTGGGACACCGGATGGTCGCTTCGAACACATACCCGAACCTGTCGAGAAGAATCTTGGTGACTTGTGCCGAGCTGTTGTGAAACATTCGGCCGATGCCGGATTTGCGCAGGATCCTGACGCCGATCGCCTTGCGATCGTGGACGAGTCCGGTCGGTTTATTGGTGAAGAGCTGACGCTGGCACTGGCAGCTGACTTCGTGCTGGAAAAGCAGAAGGGTCCCTTTGTGGTGAATGGGTCCACCAGCCGTGTGACTGCCGATATTGCTGCCAGACACGGCTGTCAGTTTCATCGCAGTTATGTGGGTGAAGCCCACGTGTGTGGAAAAATGCGAGCGGTCAATGCGGTACTGGGTGGCGAAGGGAACGGTGGCGTCATTGAGCCGCGGATCGGCTATGTCCGGGACAGTCTGGTGTCCATGGCCTATGTGCTTGCCGGGCTGGCGGCCGGCAAACGACGACTTTCCGCATGGGCCGATTCGCTGCCGTTCTACACGATTGTCAAAGACAAGATCGAGTGTCCGGCCAGTCAGGTGGACGCCGCCTGCGCGGCGCTGCGAGCAGCGTTTCCGGACGCTGAAGCACGTGAAGGAGACGGCCTGCGACTGGACTGGAACGATCGCTGGGTGCAGGTCCGGGCCAGCAATACTGAGCCGATCATTCGGATCATTGCGGAGGCACCACAGACCGCCGATGCAGTGAGGTTGATCGATCACGCGATGCAGGTCGTGCGCCGTGCCGTTTCCTGATAAAGCCTGGAAAGTCTGCGGAACCGGAAACTTTTTTGTCGCCGGGCACCCGGTAATGGATAGACTCCCTGCGTTTCCCGATTCCAAAGCGTCCCGGTAACCAGTCTTCCATGTCCCAGACAGATTCGTCGCCTTCGTCACAAGCGTCCGCTGGTGTGGATCAGCCCACAGCGGCGGTTCCTGTTACCGGACGTATGATGCTGTTGGGCCTGTTTGCTGCCGCGGCATACTCGGTTGCCAACATGGCGTTGCGACAACTGGCACGCACTGATGGCGGGGCCGGCTGGGACATGTGGGTGGCCGGCACCAAAGCCTTTCCCACGTTCTTCATCGCAGTCACCCTGATCGCATGGCGCCGTCTGAACGGGCTGCATTCGTTTGCCGAATGGAGCTTTGTCTGGCCGATCGCTCTCGCTGCCATCTTCAACCAGTTGGGTGGCAACCTGCCCTTTCAGATGTCGCTGCGAGTCATCGGACTGGCGGTTTCCGTACCCATCTGTTTCGCTTCGATTATCTGCAGTGGTGCTGTCGTAGGCCGCATTGTGCTGGGTGATCAGGTCTCGATTCGCTCGGCCATCAGCATGGGTCTGATGGTGGCAGCCATCGTCTTCCTGTCCTCGGGTGCCAACTCCCGCACCACCTCGACTGTCAGTCCCGCGGCGGTCACCGAAGACGTGCCTCAGCCCGAAACCACCGCTGCTCCCACGGCCCTTGACGCGTCCACCGGACCTGGAGTTACTGTCGGTGTTCTGCTGTCCGTAGTTTCCGGGCTGTGTTACGGAATCACGGGTGTCTTTATTCGCAAAGCCGTGCGATCGCACATGCCTGTAGCTGCGACTTTGTTCCTGTTCAGCGCAGCCGGCTTTCTGATCCTTGTCCCCGGCAGTCTGCTGCTGCTGCCACTGGCCGAAATCATTCGCACCAGTCCTGAAGACTGGGTCACGATCGCCATTGCCGGGACATTCAACGCGATTGGCTTCTTTGCCATCACCCACGCAATGAGATTTCTGACCATCAGTCGTGCCAACGTGATCAATGCGTCACAGAATGCAATGTGTGCCGTGGGTGCCGTAACCCTGTTCAATGAACAGCTGTCGTGGACAGCCATGGCCGGTATCTGCCTGACGATTACCGGCCTGCTGACGCTTGATCGTCGCTGACCAACCGCACACTGTTGCGACACACAGTATGCGACACGGCATCAGACCAGCCGCGCTTCGGCAGCGATTGCACCGCTGCGAAATTCCAGCAGACTCTGCAGAGTTCGCTCGGCAATATTCTGCAGTGCTTCGCAAGTTAAAAACGCCTGGTGCGAAGTGATCAGCACGTTGGGAAATGTCAGCAGGCGGGCCAGCACATCGTCCTGCAGACCGCTTTCAGAAAGATCGCTGAAAAAGATTCCCTCTTCCTCCTCGTACACATCAAGTCCGGCGGCACCAATCCGCCCGGATTTCAAAGCCTGAATTAATGCTTTCGTATCAATCAGACCACCGCGACTGGTGTTCAGCAGCATGACTCCCGGCTTCATGCGCGACAGTCGATCGGCATTGATCATGTGTCTTGATTGTTCTGTCAGCGGACAATGCAGCGAAATGATGTCTGACTGTTCAATCAGCTGTTCCAGATCCGTCAGCTGCACTGCGGGCATGGCCTGGATTTCGGCAGCGGGCTGAGGATCATACGCGAGAACTCGGGCACCAAAACCCGTCATAATGCGAGTAAAAACCGTACCGATCCGACCGGTGCCGATCACACCCACGGTCCTGCCGTGCACATCAAAACCGGTCAGCCCGTCCAGTGAAAAATTCAGTTCCCGTACTCGCTGCCACGCTCGATGCACATGCCGATTCAACGTCAGCAGCAGACACACCGCATGTTCCGCCACAGCATACGGCGAATAGGCGGGCACACGAGCCACGGCGATACCCAGTCGACGACAGGCGGCCAGATCCACATGATTGAACCCGGCAGACCGCAGCACCAGTAAACGTACTCCCAGAGCATGCAGCGACTGAACCACTGGTGCCGACAGATCATCACAAACAAACACACAGACCGCCGCACAACCAGCGGCCAGCGAGACTGTTTCGGGCGACAGCCGAGTCTCAAACCACATCAGCTGCAGATCATCAAACCGAGCTGCCCGCAGCGCATGGCCAAAGGATTCCCGGTCATACTGCCGTGTACTGAAAACCGCGACTCGAAATCCCGTGGATGCTGTCACGTGCACGTCTCCTGAACTGCGCGGTCATCTGCTGCCCGGAGACCTCAGAACAATCGCAGCACAGCAACTGCCCCGGGCCCACAACGGCCAGAAATCATCCGCCCGTTGCCGGTACCGTCAGCCAGAAACCAGAAACCTCAGTCCCATCCGTGGCCAGCCAGACCACCGGGAATTCACGGCCATCGGCCGCTCTTCCCACCACTCGAATTTCACCTGACCAGACCGCCGGCAGTTTTCCTGCCAGCTTCAGTGTCACAGCTTTGGACGTATCACCATCCTTTGCTGACGAAACCGGCTCGGCCGCAATACCCTGCGGTAACCCATCCACCCGCAGCTCCAGTACTTCCGCGAAGCCATTGCGGCGTGCCACTGTAATCGGAATCTCAAGAGCTTTGTCGGCCGGTACCGTCCACGCTGTTGCATTGACCGTCAGTCGCACTTCCGGCTGCGTTTCCCGCACTGCCAGAACATAGTGCCAGCGACTGCCATGCCCGAGGAATCGATCCTGGACGCGAATCTCAAAGGTCCCATCGGCGGGCGCCGTCAGTTCCAGTGCGGCGTCCGGGTTTCCACCGTCCACATCATCCGCTTCCTTCAGCACCTTGCCGGCACTGTCACGCACGGACAGTACAGGATCCAGCAACGAACTGAATCGCTGCACCTCGGCACTCAGACTCAGTCGCTGTCCCTGCTTCAGTGTCAGACGAAAGTTGTCCGGACCTGGCTGGTTAAGGCAGCCACAGACCACCAGTGGCAATGCCGGCAGCAACCGCTCAGACAACTGATCCTCCAGCAGCACTGGCTCTGCCGTGTCATAGACTCGCCACGGCTGCGCGAACTGGCCGGTCAGTACGGTCTGATCGGCCCCCAGCACTGCCTCCTGCACTGCCAGATTCCAGCCGTGCAGCTGCAGTCGCTGTTCACCACTGCCGCGCTGTCGTACCAACGGCATCACGTGATCAACATAGGGCTGCGCAGCCAGCGTCAGCCGATACACGTAGTCTGCACCACCGGCAAAGGCAATCGAACTGTTCGGTGCTGCCGGAAACGCAAAGACTCGCACATACCACGTGCCGTTCACGGGAGCCTGAAATGTGGCCAGCGGATCCATGCTGCAGTCATCATCATTCTGCGATACCACAGTGCCACGTCCGTCCACGATCTGCAGCACGCCGTCCATCGGCGAACTCAGCACTCGCGAAGCCGTCAGACTGGCGACCAGCGTCTGCCCCGCTTCCAGAGGCACAGCCCACGTATCCACATCGCCCGATTTTTCCAGCACGCCGTTGACCGTGGCCGCCGTCCCGGCCAGCGTTGCAGCTTCTGCTAATCGCCCGTTAGGCTCCGTTTCGGCCTGTTCGGGCAGAATCCCCACGATAAACGGACGCAGTTCAGAAGCCCCGGAATCATTGCACAGCCGCACAAGGTGCACGCCCGGCTCGACATCCGCGGCAATGTCCACGTCCACAGTATCACGCTTTTCGCTGAGGCGAAACGTCAGGCCTGCCGAGGCACTCTGCAACCGAACATTGCCCTCGCCCGGCTTACCAAGAACTTTTGCAGTCACTGTGGTACCACGCTGGCCACCAGCTGGCAGCAGGCGTTCAAGTACCGGTGGATCAGCAGCCGATGCTGCGGCAGCGCCCAACAACACACCTGCCAGCGGCAGCAGATACCACCGCCAGATCCCCAATCCCGTTCTCCGCTTCACTGCGCCGCTCCCAGAACCTGCCTGCCCGCCGTCGCTCAGATCAGCTCGCGAATCGGGGTCGGATCGCTGACAAGGTGAGTCGGACGCCCCTCGGGCGAAAACACCACCTTGTCCGGGTCAATTCCCAGCTTGTGATACACCGTAGCCACAAAGTTTTCAGGAGACAACACCCGATCCACGGCCGAAAAGCCTTTACGATCGGTGGCCCCCACGACGGTACCACCCGGAGTTCCCCCGCCGGCCATCAGCACCGACATCGCATTCGCCCAGTGGTCACGACCAGGTGTGTTCGATCCGGACAGCGTCGAAATCTTCGGCGTACGACCGAATTCTCCCAGTGCCACCACCAGCGTTGAATCAAGCAACCCACGCTCTTTCAGATCCTGAATCAAAGTCGCTACCGAATTGTCCCATTCCGGCAGGCGTTTCTTCAGTGCGCCGAACAGATCACTGTGATGGTCCCAGCCACCGTCATACACCGTGATAAACGGGACACCGGCTTCCACCAGACGACGGGCCAGCAGACACCGCTGACCAAAGCTGTTGCGACCGTAACGTTCCCGCACAGCCTCGGGCTCCTGATGAATATCGAAGGCCTGCTGCGCCTGAACCGATGTCACCAGACTGAACCCCTGACGATAGTATTCGTCATAGGCCGCAGCAGGATCCCCGGCAGCCTCGTCCTGCAGCCGCACCATCCGGTCAACCTTCGCTCGCAACTCTGTACGCGATGTAAACCGCAGCTCGCTCAGATCCCGCGGCAGTGCCACATCACGCACCTTGAATCGATTGCTGTTCGGGTCGTCACCGACCACAAACGGAGCATACCTGGCACCAAGGAAGTTGGGACCACCCGAACGCGACATCTGCGGCATACTGAAATATGACGGCAGACCGTTGTTGCGGCCCAGTTCGCGAGCAACCACTGAACCCATGCTGGGATGAAAACTGACAAAGGCACCGCAGCCCACCGGAATTCGCGGCGGAGCTCCCGTCATCATGTAATGATTGCCAGCACCATGATTTCCCTGATCATGCCGAATCGAACGGATCATGGCGTAATCATTGAGACTGGCCGCCAGCTTCACCATGTGCTGAGAATAACCCACTCCCGAAACCGCCGTCGCAATATCCGCGAAATCACCCCGGTATTCGGCCGGTGCGTCAGGCTTCGGGTCGAAGGTTTCAAAATGCGTCGGACCACCATCCATCCAGATCAGAATACAGCTGGTCGCCTTCGCCACAGGTCCACCAGACCCGCGCGACTCAGCCATCGCCCGCAGTCCACTGGCCAGACCCGTTCCCAGCATGCCCCCCAGACCGACCTGCACGGCATTGCGTCGAGTCACACCATCACAGCGTCGCATTAATGACATCACTGCGTCTCCACTTCAGTCCTGAATAGCAAACTCTGCCGAATTCAGCATGGCCCAGATCAGATCCTCCAGCACCTGTCGGCGATTGGCTGACTCAGCCTCCAGCAGACTGCGCACCAACTGACGCTCGTCAGCGACCGGATCACGACTGAAAATTGTGCGGTACAGCTGCACCGCCAGTTCGTCCGCCGATTTCCCACCGTCAGCCAGCTGCTTCGCCAGCCCACGATCACTGACCACATCCACATACAACTTCTCACTGTTCATCAAATGCAGACTTTGAACAACGGTCGATTCTCCCGTGCGTTCGCAGGGAGGATCCTGGTTGGGATCAGGCCGACCAAAGGTATCCAGAAACACGGACTCTGTTCGATGAGTCCAGATCTGTCGTGAACTGGAATCCGGTGGCATCGCCTGAAAGTCCTGCGGAATGCCAGTGATCTGCACGATTGAATCCAGCAGCACTTCGGCCCGCTGACGATGCCGGTAATGCCGGGAAAAACTGCGAGTATCAGCGGAGTTGGTGTCGTTGGGCAGCGAACTCAGCTGATACACATGCGAATTCGCAATCACTCGAACCAGTTCCGCCAGTGAAAAACCGGAGTCGCGGAAGTGTTCACCCAGAGCTTTCAGCAGGGGCGGATTCGAAGCGGGGTTGGTGCCGCGGAAATCGTCCACCGGATCCACCAGACCCCGACCCATCAGATCGGCCCAGACCCGATTGGCCATCACCTGAGCAAACAGATGGTTCTGCGGTGATGTCAGCCAGGCTGCCAGTGCTTCCCGAGAATCCTCGGTGGAATCCGCCGCAGGAGCTTCACCGAAGAGCGGACGCGGAGTCATCACCTCGCCCGTCACCGGATGCTTCACACTGCCCCGCGCTCCCGCAAAGAAAAATTCCTCAGAACCCGAAATCGGCGGACTTAAACCGGTTCCCTTGCGGCCAATCTGAGCAAACCAGGCCGCAAAGCTGTAGAAATCATCCTGACCCCAGACTTCAAAGGGATGATGATGACATTTGGCACATTCCAGACGGACGCCCACAAACAGTCGGCTGACCAGAGTAGCAACTTCTTCAGGTTCCCGACGATCACGAAATAACGTCACCGCACCGTTGCGGAACGTACTGCCACGAGCCGTAATCAGCTCACGCACAAACTGATCCCAAGGCTTGCGATCATGAAATGACTGTCGGATCCAGTGGTCATAGTTGAACACCGCCTTGATGCCGACCCGATAGGGATTCGGACGCAGCAGATCAACCCACTTGTTGGCCCAGAAGTCCGCAAACTCAGGCTGTTGCAGCAGACGATCCACCAGCACCGCACGGCGATCAGCGGATGTATCATCAAGAAATGTGGTGACTTCCTGAGCGGTTGGCATGCGCCCGATGATGTCGGTGTAAGCACGTCGCAGAAAGGTGTGATCATCACACAGCACGGATGGCACGATGTTCAGTCGCTGCAAACGACTCCAGACATGCGGGTCAATGAAATTCCTGCGCGGCAGAGCAGCATAGACGTCGGGCGGAATGGTCTGCTGCCGCGGAATCAGAACTTCACACACCGCGATACGACCCAGAAACCGCGCCATGATCGCAGCTTCACCAGTAATGCTGCCCGCCGTGATGAGACCGGATTCTGTCACTGCCGCGATCGGAGCTTCATTGGACTGGAAGGCCGCCAGCGAGGTGATATCGCGAGTTGAGCCGTCGCTGTAGATGGCCGTCACCTGCAGCTGCTGCGTCTGCTGGGGAGCCAGAGTCACAGCGGCAGGGGTCACCTGAATGGACTGCAACTGCGGAGCATTCGGGGCCCGTCGTGGTGTGCCCTGCTGAATCCACTGCAGCAGCGTCTGCACCTCGGTGCCGTCAGGTTCAAGCCGACGCCCACCCCCATGAGGCACGAGGCCCGCGGGCTTCGCAACCAGCAGACTGAGCTGTGGTGAACCCGCAAAGACACGCCGCCCACGCCCCTCTTTGGTGATCGCGTCATGATCCTGCTGAGAATCAAAGCCCAGCAGCGACAGCTGAAAACCACCCTGCCCGCGTGCCTTGCCATGACACGGACCACTGTTGCAGCCAAACTTTGTCAGGATCGGCTGGATGTCATTGTCGAAATCCACCAGCTGCTGAGCATCTGCCGCGACGACCGCCGGCTGCTGCCCACGGACTATCCCCGCGCTCAGCAGAAAACACAGCAGCAGAATGAACAGACGTGGCATGTTCATGACAGATTCAGGGGCGGGAAAGCGGTGGGCGGGAAGCGATCAAAGCAGGCGAGGGTCGCCAGAGAACCGGAAATCACCTGTCAGCCTAGCAAATCACCTGACGAGGTGTCACGTGGAAATCGGACGTCCCAGAGTGATTCTGAAGGGAAATCCGTGCCCACGGATTGAACCGAATAATCGTATCGCACCGTCTTTCCACCCCTACGCCCCACCCCAATCGGCCAACACCCATCGTCAACGCAGCCCCTCGCAACGCCCAGGGTCTCAGGCGAACGCCCCGTAACACACAACCATTGCCGTTGCCGCCAAAGGAATCAGCACCGTCAGGACCGCAATATCCGGATAACTCTCGCGATGCGTACACCTGCAGATCATCAGCAGAGTAATCAACGCGCCGTTGTGCGGCAGACTGTCCAGTCCACCGCAGGACATCGCTGCCACACGATGCAGCAGCTCCGGGTCCACTAACCCGCTCTGGGCCTGCTCGGCATACACTCGCCCCATCGACTCCAGCGCCAAACTCAGGCCACCCGATGCCGAACCTGTAATACCCGCCAGAATATTGACCGTCACGGCTTCGGAAACCAGCGGATTCCCCGGACTAAGCGAACCCAGCCAGTCGCGAATCGCCGCGAAACCTGCCAACGACGCAATCGTTGTCCCGTAACCGTACTCCGTGGCCGTATTGAAGACCGGCAGCAGGCACGACCTCGCTCCGTCGGCCAGCCATTCATTCACTCGTTTCAGCGATCCACCAAACAACATGATCGCCAGACCAATCGCCAGCAGCATGGACAAAAGTGCTGACCATGTCCCGAGCACTTTAGCCAGCGTAGTGGCTCCAAACCGTGTCTCGGCCAGATAGCCTGCATCAACTTTTGGCAGTACATACTGTGACAGCACAAAGTTGGCGACAATCACACACAGGATCGGAGCAAATGCGGCCGCTGTGGCAGGCAGATGCGTGACTTCAGACGCTGTCGTTTCAACCCCCTGCGGATCTGCACCATATCCTTCACCCTGCATCCGCGCAGACCACACTCTACGGCTCAGCCACAACATGCCCACACCAAACATGGCCACCGATGCCACCAGCCCTGCCCCGGCAGCGGCAAACGCGGTTGTACCAAACCACTGCATCGGAATCAGATTGGGCAGTTGCACTGTTCCCGGCAGCGCAGTCATGGTGAACGTAAATGATCCCAGTGCAATGGCCGCCGGAATCAGCCTGCGCGGTACATCTGCTCTGCGAAACAGATAGTCGGCAATCGGCTGCACGGCAAACACCACGACAAACAGGGAAACTCCGCCCCCGGTCAGCACGGTACAGGTCAATACGACAGCCAGCACTGCGCGTTCAGCACCCAGCAGCTCGGTGATGAACAATGCGATCCGCCGCGCTGCCCCCGAAGCTTCCATCAATCGCCCAAAGACTGCCCCCAGCAGAAACAGGGGAAAGTACTGAGCGATGAAGCGACCAACTCCGGGCATGAAAACCTGAGTATATCCGGCAAGCAAAGGTGTCGCGGGGTCGGCAGCCACTGCCAGCAGCAGACAGATGGGCGCCAACACAATCACGCTGGCACCGCGATAGGCCAGCACCATCAACAGACTTAATGACGCCAGAATTCCGGTAATTCCCAGCATAGCTCCGACATCCTTCTCTGCTGCAGTCTACAAGCGTCCTGATCAGGGCCCGTCTGCCTGCTGCAACTGCACTCGATAACTGCCCGAATTCCCCTTGCGCTGGCCTTCAAAATCATTGATCCGCAGCCACAGCTCACTGCCCGCTGCAACCGACAGCTCACTGCCCGAATTCCCCTTGCGCTGGCCTTCAAAATCATTGATCCGCAGCCACAGCT
>CAXBSH010000113.1:0-14118 GCA_963977705.1 uncultured Planctomycetaceae bacterium | reverse complement strand
GAACGCATCAGAATCCAGTGCCACGTGACCACCCCCAGACACAGGAATAAACGCAGCCCGAACTCGTTCCCGTCAGATAGATTCTCGGAAGCCCCTCCGGAATAACCATAACCACGCCGTACCATCGGCCACAACAGCAACTGCGTCGCCTGCAGTGACCCATCAATTCGAAATGCCTGGCGAATCGCATTTCCCACTGCAACTTCGCTCGCAGGCCGCAGCCTATCGCCATAACCCGTGGTTATTTGCTCTGCAAAGATCGGCTCCTGCCCCACCAGAAACCATGAACACCCGGCAAGCCCCAACGCCACGGCTACAGCCGTAAAAACCGATCGAGTCTGCGCCCGCGCTCGACTTCCCACCAGCACCGCCAGCCATGCCAGCAACTGCAGCGTGGTCCACGTCGAGAACACCGACAACACAGCATACGTCAGCAGCCACAACAGCTGATTCAGATTGGCCAGACTGACCCCCAGCCCCGACTGCACAGTCATCATCACTAACGTCAGGTTCACTGTCAGAATCGGAGTCGACAGCACCAGCAGCAGTCGTCGCATACCCGCCACCTTCTGCAACAGAATGTCACGCCCAGTCAATGGCGTCGACAATAGTGCGTCCAGCGTCTCACGCGTACGCTCAGAACTGATCAGAGTTGATCCCTTCACAGTCACAATCATCAGGGCCAGCAACCAGGCCAGCAGCCACAGCGGCATCAGGCCATTGGATGAATTCGAGCTCACCGAATACATCACCGATAACAGACACACAAACAGAGTTGGAAACTCAAGTACCACCAGAATCCTGATCAGGTACCGCGCTCGCCCCATCGACTTCTTCTCACGCTCACGCCACGTCACCGGATCCCCTTCCGGATACGACTCACGATCCGCAATAATCTGCACACCACCCGCCCGATCATTCAATCGCTGGAAAAAACTGTCCAGCACTCGAAATGCACGCAGCAACAGAGATGACTGACTGACAAACGCCCGCCGATACAACAGAAATCGCGTCGTCATCACACAAAACATCACCGTCAGCATCGCTGGAATCGTCAGAACAAATGTCACCCAGATCGGCTCCTGACCGGCCCGTGCCGCAAAACTGGACACAGCAGCCCCAGCCATGATTGCCCCACTCTGCCAGCCAAAAGGGCCAGCCAACGCCCCCATCAACAACTGCCAGATCACGTATGGTGTTGGCACCAGCGAGGGATTCAGCCGAATCAACGTAAACATCACCGCCGAAAGCACGTACGATGCGACAAAAGCTCCCACCGTCGTCGAATACCACGCACTGCACATCAGACCAATCGACGCATACAGCAGACACTCCCACAAAATCAGCCAGATCGTCGCCAGCAGCACCCGCTGATCCACCCCACCCAGAGAATACACAAATGCCAGCATCGGAAATGTCAGCAGCAGAAAAGTCAGCATCGGTACCAGACGACTGAGCAGCTTCTCAAACACAATCGTAAGAGGTGAAAGCCGAGTCACAAACAGGGTGCCCAGCGTATTCCGCTCCTTCTCGATCGTAATCGAACCACAGACCATCGATGGCATCAGCAGCTGCACCGCCAGAAACAACAGCGGCACCAAACGCGGAAACAGCACCTCACCGGCACCCATCAGACTGGCCGCAGGAACTAAGGCAGCCCCACCCGGTGCCCACATTCCCCGCTGTTGCTGCTGCCGCTGCCAGTCACTCAAAACGTTCTGCGACACCCATAAAACCCACGCCAACAGCACCATGGCGCCCAGACTGCGCACAACATACGTGCGTTTCCGAGCACTCAACTCGGTCAACTCACGACGCAGCAGCGGCAGTTCTGGAACCAGTCGCAAGATCCTCACGCGGTCTTCCCCTCGGTCAGCTTCATAAAGGCTGTTTCCATATCCATCGCCTCCGGCTGCAGCATCGTCAGACGTGCACCCGCCGCCACCAGACCCGCATGCAGATCCGCAATCGATAACTCCTCCTCACGCAAACGCAGTGCCCAGCGATCCACCTGCTGCTCAATCGATTCCACACCCGGAATCGCTCGCACCTTCTCAAGCAACTCAGGCCCCGCATTGTCCGCCCGAATATGAACCACTCGCATCAACTGCAACTGACGATAAATCTCATTCAGCGAGCCCTCGGCAACCATTCGCCCCAGCTCGATAATACCGATCCGAGTACATAACTGCGCCAACTCGCTCAGAATATGACTGCTGATCAGAATCGTCTTCCCCATCTCCCGCAAAGCCTTCAACAGCTCCCGCATCTCTATGCGCGCTCGAGGATCCAGACCACTCGACGGCTCGTCCAGCAGCAGCACCTTCGGATCATGCAGCAGCACTCGTGCCAGAGCGAGACGCTGCTTCATCCCTCGTGACAAACCATCGACCGGCGAATGGGCCTTGTGAGTCATGTCGGTCAACGTCAGCACATCATCAATCGTGCCCTTTCGCTTCGCAGTCGGAATTCGATAGGCCGCAGCAAAAAAATGCAGATACTCCAGACTCGTCAGATCCTCATAAACACCAAAAAAGTCGGGCACAAACCCCATCACATCCCGAACCTTCTGCGGCTGCCTCAAAACATCCAGCCCGCACACATACGCCTGCCCCTGAAACTTCGGCTGCAGAGTCGCCAACACTCGAAACGTTGAAGATTTCCCCGCACCGTTCGGCCCGATAAACCCAAAGACCTCCCCCTCCGGAATATCCAGAGAAATCCCCTTGACCGCCTCGAAACGGCCGTAACTCACCCGCAGATTCCTCAGGCTTATCGCCGCCGGTCGCACCCCTGACAACTGCACACCCGCATCTGCCACCTGCACATTCTGCATCCCACACCTCCGCCACAACCGCACGCAAAACCGCACTCACAATCAACCCGCCGCCAGCCGCCAGTTTCAACCGGCAGCGGGAACACCACTCTCCACAACACGATACAACCGACGAAATACCTCCACACGCTCGCCGCGAGTCCGCACAATAACAAGCACATACTCCTCCGGATCGTCCCCCGCCGACATCGCCAGATCCTCCAGACAATCCGAGCCCTGTGGTGAGACATGACTGAGTAAACTGAAAATCCCCTCCGCCACCTGCTGCTGCCCTCCCAGCATCGACAGCAACTGCAGAAACTGAGAACTACCATCAGCACCAAAACTGTTGGTCACCGCATGTACCTGCCCCCCATGCATGACGATCGCGTGCAGATTACCCGCTGAAGCGGACGACAGTTGCTGCAGCGCTGCGCTCAAGCGAACCCGGCCTGCCTCATCAATCACCAGTTGCTCGTCATCCCAGTCAATCGCCGGTAGCTCCACACCCTCCGGTTCCAGACTCAGACTTCGCAGACTCACTGGAGACCACTGCTGCACACCCTGCCGCAGCACGTAATTCTGCGGAAAAAGACCCTCATATCGAGGTGGCTCGTCCGCCGGCAACGCCACATTGCCGTACATTCCGTCTCCCAGAAACTGATCGCGAGACTGCACCAGCAGCGTCTTCCGCTGCTCTGCCTCAACCTCCCTACGGCCCCCAAAAAACAATGTCTCCAGTGTCGTCTGGCGAACCACATGCCCTTCGTCATCCATGTCCGTGATCACCATAGCCCCGCCAGTATCGTCGCTGCTCATATACGCATGAGCCACAGCGATGGTCAACAGCGTAAACGCTGCTGTGACCACCGGAAACAATACCCACGTAAACCGCCGCATTCGTAACCAGCCCAGCACGAAATAATCGACCGGCCCCACCACCAGCACATACCCAATCAGAATCACCGCAATCACTGGCACCGGCACAATCTGAATATCCGAAGGTAACAGCAATGCCTCAGACAGCTTCAGAACATCCGAATTCTGCACTCGCAGACTCTGCAGCTTCAGATCATGAGAGCGCCGCCAGCGATTGATCTGCTGGTCCTCAACATAATATCGTTTCTGTGAGATCCCCGGTCGCTCAATCTGCTGCAGAAAAACATACCCATCCGGCGTCGATACGTACTGATCTTCACTGTAAATCCCGAACTCATCCCGCTGCGCCTTTGGAATGTACGCTCGTACGATGTCCAGATCACTCAGCTGCCGACGAGCCTGCCCCCGGGCTACATCACTGCTCTCCCGCACCTTCCACAAAAAACAAACAGCACGTCGCCATACCTCACGGTCCCTCGCCACAACACTCAGATCTTCCACAAGCGGCAGCAGAATCACTCGCCCCAGACCAGCATGACTCAGTATCGGAACCCCGGATCGATCGGCCACAACCAGCAAACGTCCGTCCGCATCCAGAGTCAGATCACTTTCTGCCCCCAGTCCCTCCTTCAGCAACTCCCTCAAAAAACCCAGATGCTGCGGCTGTAATCGCTCCCGACACTCAATCGCCACACTGCCACCTGCTCGCACCCACGTCAACAGGGCTTTCTGACAGGCCTCTGACAGCCCCCCCAGACCACCATCACTCAATAACACCACATCAAACGCACAATATCCAAGCGGATCCTCGGGCAAAGCCCGCACATCCCATTCTGCCGCATGATGGATCACGCCCGGTGTCTGATCAGCACTGCCGCCTCTCTGTACATCACCCCGCTGATCCACCACTTCACCTTCCAGCTCCTCCCCGGAAACAGTTACCGCACTCTGCATCACATCCTGCAGCAGCAACTGCTCCTGCAGCAGTCGACGATTCACCGAT
Organism: uncultured Planctomycetaceae bacterium; assembly: GCA_963977705.1. Classification (GTDB taxonomy): domain Bacteria; phylum Planctomycetota; class Planctomycetia; order Planctomycetales; family Planctomycetaceae; genus SXXK01. Next base: position 9,421 of record CAXBSH010000113.1, on the reverse strand, counting down.
GCATCACGGTTTCTGGGATCATCACTGGCACTGCACATCACAAAAGAACGCTCAAGCGAACTTGTCATCAACAAATCAAACGGTTCCGCCGGACCCTTGCGCCCCGGGGCTGACGTCAGCTCAATCCGCTCGTCTTCCGTTACAAACCAGGCTCGCACGGCCCAGTTGCGAGTATCCGATGTATGCAGTGCCGGCAACAGCAGGCTGAATTCATAGTCCTGCCCAGCCAGCACAATCCCCTCCCGCACCACTGTCGCCAGACGATCACTCTCCGAGGTCAGCTCCAGCGCGTCAAAAATGTGCAGCTCAAGCTTCCCCTCCAGAAACTGCGGATCGTTGTACTCAAGACGCACGTTCACATGGATCGGAGCCCCCGTACGACCGCGAATACTGGCCAGTTCCAGCTTCATCCCGACACGAGGCGGTGCTGCCGCAGAGACCGCAGCAACAGCAGCACACTGCAACAGCAGCATCAGCAAAGCACAAACACCAGCACAGCGTCTCATTCCACCACTCCTCGAGCACGCTGAAAGTACCACCACTCAAACAACATCATCCCGAACGCCAGCAATGCCAATCCCCACCAGTACGGTCGATCAGCTTCAAGACCGTCAGCCGCACCCGTCGCCACCTTCATCTCAGCAAACTTCAGTTCCTCCACAGCAGCAAGGGATGTCTCTGAGACACTCAAGAGTCCTGTCCCTACCACGGCCACTGTGTCACTGCCCTCCAGCACGTCATACCGCCCCACCGTCGCCGCCGGGATCCCCGTCAGCATCCCCGTCGCCGTCGTGCGACCCGGAATCTGCTGGCCATCCGGTGTCTTCACCAGATACTCCCTGTCCGCCTCCAGCAGAATCCCCGGTAACACACCCGTCGGAGCAGCTGAAACTTCGGATAACGCAGATTGCTTCATCGCAGATTCCACCGCATTCGCAGCCAGAATCGGAAAGCCCACACGAAATGGCAAAGTCGAACGATCCGTATGGAACGTCAACCACCACGCCGTCCGCAGACCCTCACGCTTCTGCAGCAACAGCGGACCCGCATTGCCGTCCACCAGCACCTCATAACCCCGCTCTTCCAGCTCCTTCACACCCACACCAGTGGCGTACTTCGGCTGCTCGCCAATCTGCACGTCCGACAACTGCACGTGCTGCAGCAAAGGAGCCGTCCGGTTCCAGTCCACAACCACACTGGCTGACTCCTCAAGCCCCACCAGACTGCGCACGTCTTCAGGTATGACGCCGATGTGCAGCACCACCGGAGCCCCCGAATCACCCGCCAACGCAGCACCCATCGGATCGCCATCTGTCACAACAAGGTCGTAGTCACTGCCCACAGGCGCAGCGCCCTCACTCAATTCCACCTGCACATTCGGCAGGACACTCATCGCACGCGCCCAGCCGGGCAAACCCGCCGCTACCCAGATCCGTAATGGTCGCGTTGCCGGCAATGACAGCCAGCACACATTATCTGTTGCCAGCGAGTCCGCAGCCGCTGGAACCAGCCGAGCCTCAATAAGGACCGGACCAGTCGCTCGCACCGGAATCATCAGCCGCTCCGCGTCCTCCCGACCTACCTCCAACTGCTCCGTATGAGTCTGCTGGCCGTTCTCGAATATCTGCAGCTCCGCCCCCCGCAGCTCATCCACGGACCCCGAAACACGCACAAATACTTCCCACTCATCACCACCGCTGCGGCGAGCACTTAATTCGGTAATCCCCAGATTCGCACCACCCGCATCCACCCGCCGCACGTCCAGCGAAAATGGCAGCTCAAAATCCACCCGATCCGGCAGATTCCCATCCGTCAGCACCGTCACCTTCTCAATCGGAAACGAACCCGTGTACGCCGCTGCCATCCGCAGCACATCATCCAGCTTCGCCGGCAGATCCGCAGGCTGCACACGCTCCAGAGCCCGCAACAGCTCCCGACGATCGTCCGTAAACTCCGTCAGTCGCCTGCCCGTCGCTGCAAACGTAAATAACGCCAGCTTCTGACCACCGCGCAGATTCTCAATCTGCTCACGTACCTGCTCACGAACGACATCCAGACGACTCAGACCGCCGGCTTCGTCACGCGCCGCCATACTGGCCGAACAGTCAATCAACAACGGAGTATACTCAGCCACGTCGGCCTGCGATGGCACAAAGGGCTGCATCAACGCCAGTACCAGCAAACACAGCAACAGCACCTGCAGCAACAACAGCAGATTCCGACGAAAACGCTGGAACGGCGAATTCACCCGCTGATCATTCAGAACACTCTGCCACAGCACCAGCGATGGAACATCCACACGCGGACGACGCAGCTTCAGAAAATACAGAATCACCAGCGGAATCAACGCCAGAAAAAACCACGCACCGTACAGATTGACGAAGCTCAGAAACCTCATCGCTGCACCCACCCCTGACGACACATCCGGTCAAACAGAAAGGCTGCAAACGGCTCGCCGGCACTCACCGACACAAACTTCCCCTGCCGACTGCGACACAACCCATCCAATGTCTCCTCCAGACGTAACCGCTGATCATGATACACATGCAGCAGCTCACTGGCGTTGGTGATATCCAGAGTCTCCCCGGTCTCGCTGTCCACAAATCGCAGATCACCCTGCACGTCCGGATGAATCTCAGCCTCACTCAGAATCTGCAGCCCCCACACTTCCAGCCCCGCACTGAACAGCAGATTCAAGGGCCGAGTCAGGCTGCCAAAAGTCAGAAAATCACTCAGAATCACTGCTACTCCACGCCCCCGATGGAATTTCAGCATCTTCTCAATCGCCTGCTCCACCGGAATGCTGCCACCACCTTCGACACCCTCCAGAAACTGCAGCAGATGACGAATCCGAGTCCTGCCAGTACCAGGTGGCAGCATCCAGCGATTCTCTGACTGCCCCTGCACCGCATACGCACTCACTCGCTCGCCATTCAACAGCCCCATAATCCCAAATGCAGCTGCCGCCTGCAGCGCACGGTCCAGCTTGCCCCCGCCCAGCATCGAAGCCGAGGCGTCCACCAGCAACACCACATGCAGCTCCTCCTCGTGCTGAAACTGCTTGATGTACGGACGCTGCAACCGCGCAAAAATATTCCAGTCCACATACCGCAGGTCATCACCCGCCGCATAATCACGGAAATCCGCGAAGTCCGTACTGCTGCCACCCTTGCCCGATAAATGCTCGCCTCGCGCGCGATTCGTCAGACGACGCTGCGGCCGCAGACGCATCCGCTCAATCTGATGCAGCACCGAGTTATCGAACAGCTTCGTGAAAGCTGACTGAGTTCCCTCAAGCACAGCCTCAACCCTCCGTCGGCAGCTTCGCAATCACTTCATCAATCAACTCACGCAGAGAAATATTCTCCGCCTGCCCGTCATAATTCAGTAAGGCACGATGCTGCAGTACCTCGGCAGCAAAATATCGCACGTCCTGAAAAGACACATGAGCCCGCCCCTGACTGAGCGCCCGCACTCGCGCGGCTCGGATCAACGCCTGGGCCGCTCGAGGACTGGCACCGAATCGCAGAAACTTCTTCACCCGCTCTGTCGCATACGCCGAATCCGGATGCGTCGCCAGTACCAGACGACACGCATAATCACGCATCGGATCACTCACCACCACATGCTCAAGAATTACACGCAACTGCAGAATACGAGCCCCATCAAGCACCGGGACAGCCTCATGACGCTGTTTCAGAATCGTCCGATTCACAACCTCATTCAGCTCTTCACGATTCAGAAACGGCACCACCACCTTAAACATAAATCGGTCCAGCTGCGCCTCAGGCAGCGGAAATGTTCCCTCCTGCTCAATCGGATTCTGAGTCGCAAGGACGAAAAATGGCTGCTCCAGACGGTACGTCGTCCCCCCCGTCGTAACCGTCCCCTCCTGCATCGTCTCCAGTAATGCCGACTGCGTCTTCGGAGTCGCGCGGTTGATCTCGTCTGCCAGCAGCAACTGCGTGAAAATCGGCCCCTGACGAAATTCAAAACGATACTTGCCCAGATCATCCGTCGTCATGATGTTCGTGCCAATCACGTCCGCCGGCATCAGATCCGGAGTAAACTGGATGCGACGAAACTGCAGCTTCAACGCACCCGCAAGCGCCTTCACCAACTCCGTCTTGCCCAGCCCCGGAACACCCTCCAACAACACATTCCCCCCACACAACATCGCCGTCAATACCGATTCCACCACTCGCTGCTGACCCACAATCACCTGCCCCACAGCCTCACGCACACGCTCGTACTCCGCACGAAACGCATTCGCTTCCGACTGCAACTCCGCTACTGCACCGTCACTGCTCATCGCCACATCTCCCCCTCTTCACAATTGACTTGTGAAGTTTTCAGATTTCAGTTTCCAGTTTTCAGTTCTCAGTTCGATCCTGATCGCGTTTTCGCTTCAAAGCCAGTAATCGCGATGTCGTGCCATCCTCAACACTGCCCGCATCCGACACCGCATCGCCACCAGACGACACCCCCGGTCCAGTACCAGCAGCCTTCCCCGTCTCGGATTCACCCGACACACTCCCCACTCCGCGACCGGAACCCGCCGCAGCAGCCCCCGACCGCACTGTCCCGGAACCACGCACCACAAGCGGCCGCCCCGGCCCGGAATCGACGCCGGCTTCACCCCGATTGCCCAACTGAGTCCGCACCTGAGTCGTACGCTCAAGCAGAGTCCCCAGAGTCGCCGTAGACTCACGCTTGTCACGACGCCACAAACGCTTCAGCCAGCCAGCATCCAACTGCACTCGCCGCACCGCCACGTCCAGCGGTAACACGCACGCAGCCAGAATCAAATACCACTCAAAAATCGGTCGACTGCTGCGTTTCTGCGGACGCTCACCATATAACTTGCGAGCCGTCTCAAGGGGATCACCATCAATCTCCAGCTCCTGACCACCCGTGGCCTCCGCGATCTCACGCAGCACCGCCGGATTCGCCCGAAAGCGCAGATACTCAGGCGAATATGAGACAATAAAACCAGCATAGGCGGTTTCATTCCGAGTCCCGTCAGAGGCACCTATCAGCACCTGATAACGCCCCTCTCCCTTCAATGGCATCGTCGTCTGGTAACGCCGCGGAGCAATCTGACGAACCGGCTGGGACTGCTCAAAACCATTCGGCCCCGTCACCGACACATTCACATCCAGCAACGTCTCTTCCGGATGAAAGTCCTCAACGACAACCACACCCTCATTGCCATTGACATAGGTGTAAACTCGCAGCGACTGCTCCCGCTTCGTGCGGCTGATTCGAGTCATCGTCTGAGATACCAGCTGCTGAAACTGATCCCACTTCACCCAGTCACTGCCCCAGCGATCTGTGTAGTCCGATGTCCACGCCGCCGTAACTCCCAGACCATACCGCCACACCGCCAGAATCGGATCCAGTTCCTCTTCGCCAGCCGCCTTCTCACTCTCGGTCTGCGGAGCCGACAGCACGACGACCGCGCGAGGATCCTCCTTACGCGATGCCAGCACATAACCATGCAGTTCAGGCGAATCCGAAATGTCCCGCAGAATCGGATCCACTCCAGTCACAACCGGCACAAAATCGCGAGTCTGAATCTGGGTGCGTCTGAGCGTCTTGGCTTCCTTCACAAAAATGGACGGCAGCTCGTTCGGATCACTCGGGAAATAAAAGCGACCACCAGTCGCACCCGCGATATCCTGCAGAGTCGATGCGTCACCGTTGTGAGGAAATACAGCGACGGTCGAAACCGATACCTGATTCTCAACAAACTTCGCCACCAGTTCCGGAGTTGGCGCCTGAGCGTCCCCGTCGGAGATAATGATCATATGACGAGATGCAGCGTCGGACTGCAGCAGCGATGTCAGCCCCATCTGCATCGTCGTTCCAAACGTCCCCATGTCGCCGATCTCAGCGTTGTTGATCTGCGTCGCGAGCGATTCATATTCGCTGGCCGGAGTCAGATCGAAGATCCACGCGTCCCCCGTCATGGTCTGGGCCAGCACACCGACTTCGTCCTGCGAATTCAAGACCTGAATCGCTCGCTTCGTAATCCGCTTTGCCCACGAATTCCCCTGAGGAAATTCACAGGTATGCAGAATAATGGCCAGAGCCCCCTTCGGCAGCACTTTCTTGTTCGTGATCTCCATCGAGATGGGTAAAGCATCCTCAATCAGAGATCCCTGCCAGCCACCCGGACCAAAACTGTTGGGGCCACCCACCATCAGAAATCCGATCCCCAGATCCCGAATCGCATCATGCATGGCCTGAATCTGAGTCCCCACCAGAGCATCTGCCGGGATGTCCGCAAAAATCACTGCGTCATACGGCATCAAACTCAGAGGGTCCTGCGGAAACTCAAGAGCAGTGATCACCTCCAACTGCCGCTCGCCCTGCCGCAAAGCCTGCTCAAGAAAACGAATTTCCTCCGGCCGCCCCGCCACGTCACGCACCAGCAGAACCTTGCCCGGACCGTCCAGATACAGGTAGTTGCGAACCTCGTTGTTCTCCTGACGACTGTCCGCATCAGGTGCCACTTCAATCCGCGCCGAATACTCGTAATACCCAGGCTCGTCCACCCGAATCGGCACGGAATAGCGAGTCTTGCCGGCCGGAAACTCAATTTCACGCCGCGAAATCTCACGACCAGCCTCGGATAACACCAGTGTCCCCCGAGCAGCCTGCAGGGAATTCAAAACCACCGATGCCTCATAGGTCTCACCCTGCCGCACAAATCGCGGCAAATCAAGACGCTCCAGCAGCACCTCCGAGTCATACACATAGTTCATCGGCACAACACTGACCGAGACACCTCGCGCCTGCAGATCGTCAACGACATCCTTCAACTGCCCAACCGTCTCCGTGCCATCACTGACCAGCACGATCCGCCCGACATTCTCCTCCGGCAGCATCGCCGCACTCAATGCCAGAGACTGCTCAAGATTCGTGGCGTCCTGACCCACCTGAGAATTCACGAAACGCTCAAATGGGAACACCACCCGCGGTGGATACTCAACTGCCGGAGTTCGACCAAATACAACCAGACCAGCCTCGTCCGTCCCTGGCTTTTCCGCCGCTGTCGCGGCTACAAAATTCAACGCCTCAGAACGCCACGGACTGACAGAGTCTGACACATCCACATTGTAAACCACCGATACTGTGTCGCTGGTACGAACCGCACGCGGCTCAGCCAGAACAAAAATCAACAGCCCACACAGCACCAGACGAATCAAACCAGCCCACACAGCTCGACGCGATGGCAGACCCGCATGACCAGCCGCCTGCATCCACCAGAGCCATGGCACAAACAACAACAGCAAAAAAGCCCACGGACGCGAAAACTCCAGCTCACGCACCAGCTCAAACTGAGGATAAGCAACGCCCCAGCGATACAGGAAACTGAGATCCAGCCAGCCACGCTCAGTCCACTTCAAAGGACTGCCACCACTGATCACCACCGTCGGAAGAATCGACAGATAAGCCAGCAGAAACAAAACAGCGAACACCAGCAACGACAGGCCAGAAGTCCACACCACCGGCCGATGCGGCGGCGGAAAAATGCGGAGTACAACGTTGCGGAGGAAAGTCACGGCGTCAGCTCCACGAGTCGATGATTTCCGGTGTCCGCCACAAGTATACGCCCATCGGTCAGTACTGTCAGGTCCCAGGGCTGGTAGAATTGCTGGGAATTCCGACCGGGAGTGCCATAACGTCCCACTAAGTTTCCCTCCAGATCCATCACCGTCAGACGGGCCGCTCGGTTTTCAATCACATACACCAGACCCTCCGCTGTCACCCGCAGATCATAGGGATACGCAAGCGACTCAAATTTGTCCGATAACTTCAGAATTCGCCGGAATTCTCCCGCCTCACTGAACACCTGAATGCGATCGTTAAACGCATCCACCACGAACACCTCGCCACCACGCAACGCCAATCCGCTCGGTCGCTGAAACTCACCCGGTCCCGATCCATGACGCCCGAATTGCAGCAGAAAATGACCGCGACCATCAAACTTCTGCACCCGCTGATGATCGCCATACTCGCCCACATACAAATTGCCCGCACCATCCTCCAGCACCGCAACCGGAAACACAAACTGTCCGGCCTCCCGCCCCTCACTGCCAAACATCAGATCCACCTCACCGTCCGCTCGAAAAATCACCACCCGGTGATAATGAGTATCCGCAACGGCAACACGACCGTCCCGCAGCTTCCAGATCCCCTCCGGATTCCCAATCCTGCTGTCAGGCATCTTCCACTGCCGCTGCAAAACTCCCGCACGATCATACACCAGCACACGCCCCGCATCGTCCAGCACGTACACATCATCCCGCTCGTCTGAATACAAACCGCGAGGTGCCGGCAGAAAACGATCGGCCGCCGGGATCCGCCACGTCCGCTCACCAGAAATCGACAGCAGCGTCTCACGACCCGCCTCACCCGCCGGACCACACCCCACTAACACCATTTCCACACCAAACACCAACAACAACACCAGACAACGACCCACACTCGTGAACCATGAACCAGAAACTGCGTTCATCAGCACACCCCCGACACTTCAACCGGACAGTACTCCACACGCACCCATTCACCGGCTGATAAACCCCAGCCGCCACCCGAACCAATGCCCTCGCCAACAGCACCCCAGTCAAGCCCATGCAGCAAGCGACACTCGCCAGCAGCAGTTCCACTCCCGCTGCCACTCCCGCACAAAGACACATCCACAACCGTCTCCGCCAGACCGCCAATCACCTGCGAATTCCGCACCTGCACCACACCACCCACCACAGCACGACCAGATGCAGAACCCCCAGCTCGCTCACCAGACTCCGTGACCCGCACCAGTCGCAAACGCTCCGGACGCACACAAACCCCGCACCCACCACCCACACCTGCTCCGGATCCATCCGCCAATTCCAGCCCCAGAGCCTTCGCCAGAGCACCATCCAGCCAGTTCACGGGGCCCAGCAGCTCACCCAGCTCACGACACGGCGCCCGCTCATACAAATCCTCAACCAATGATTCATGCCAGACCCCACCGTCACGCAGACACACCACTCGCTCCGCCGTCCTCAACACAACCGCAGGCTCGTGAGTCGAAAAGATGAGAGACGCTCCGCTGGCACGCACCAGACGCTCCAACTCCCGCCAATATCGAGGCTTACGTACCGGATCCACATGGGCCAGCGGTTCGTCCATCAACAGCACTCGAGCCCCCGAGGCCAGAGCCCGCACAACCGACAATCGCGAACGCTCACCCTGCGACAATTCACCAGGCAGCGCTGCACGCCGCTCCCAGAGATCAAACACATGCAGAATTTCGTCTGCATTTCCGGCACCCACCAGTTCCAGATGCCGCTGCACCGACAGATGAGCCCACAAGCCACAGCTCTGCGGCACCCAGAAACAGGGCAGGGCCCCCCCCTGCAAAGGC